>NZ_JBZYWK010000006.1:0-229476 GCF_059115385.1 Occallatibacter sp. FHG110214_02
GTAGCTTACGCCGGAGGGAACGCGCAGGTTGTCTTCGAGGACTACGAATTCGCCGGTGTTGAGGCGCAGCAGGTCCGAGCCGATGACGGCGATGTAAACGTTGCGCGGAACCTGAAGGCCGCGCATCTGGCGGCGGAACTGCTTGCAGCTATAGACCAGCTCCTGCGGGACTACGCGCTCGTTGAGGATGCGGGCTTCCGAGTAGATGTCGCGAAGGAAGAGATTGAGAGCGGTGATGCGCTGAGTGAGGCCGCGCTCAATGAGTTCCCACTCGCTGGCGCGGATGAGGCGCGGGAGCAGGTCATAGGGGAAGATGCGCTCGGTGCCTTCATCGCGACCATAGACCGTGAAGGTGATGCCCTGGGTGAGGAAGGAAATGTCTGCGGATTGCTTGCGGCGCTGGAGCTCGTCGTGCGGCAGCTTGGCGATGGTTTCGGCCAGTGCGCAGTAGTGCTTGCGAATGTCGCCTTTCGGCTCGCGCATTTCATCGAATGCATGGTCGAGAGGATAGTCCCCGAAAAGGCTTTCAAGCTCGGTGGTCGAACCGGCGCTCATGTAGGGTTGGTTGTTCCTTCACTACGGATTCAGGCTTGCCTGTTCATTCGCTTGTAACAAGCGGGGGATGAAGAAGCCATAGGGAGGGCGTAAAGATGGGGGATTCTTCGTTAGGAGCTAGCTGGTTCGTGGGAGAGTTTCGGTAGGAAGAACTATGCAGCACCCGGCTTGATTGGGGCGATGAAAAAGAAAGACGGCAGCCTCGGCTGCCGTCTTTTGTTGGATTGATGTTTGGTTAGAAGAACAGCTTGGCAGAGACCTGAAGCTGGCGGGGGCCATAGATCAGGCTGTTGCTGCCGGTGGGCAGGCCGAAGGCGCCAGAAGCTGTGCTGCTGACGTAAGGCGTGATGCAGCCGCCGAACTGCGAGCCGGAGGGAACTGCCTGCGTGGGGCAGGTTGCCGTGCCGCCGTAGCTCAGGGTGGAGTACGTGCTGTTCACGCTGGAGATGATGCTGTGATTGAAGAGGTTGAATGCCTCCCCGATGAACTCCAGGTGAATCTGCTCGTGGATGGGCACTTCACGGGTTATGCGGAAGTCCACGTTACGGATTCCGGGGCCGGGAAGGCTGTTGCGCTGGATTTGCGGCGGACGGCCAGTGGTAGCCGCGCCGGAGCCGGAGCTCATGGCACCGCCGTAGATGTTGCCGTCGGCGGCCTTGGGCGTGCTGGCGAGAATCGAGGCGGGCGTGTTCATGCTGGCTACGATGGGCTGGCCGGTAGCTGCCGTGTAGGTTCCGGAGAAGGTGAAGCCGTCGATGCTGTGACGCACGAAGGGATTGGACTCGTAGAAGGCGGGCTTCCAGAGCAGGGTTCCGACAAAGCGGTGACGGACATCGAGGTCCGAGCGCCCGTATTCGCCCTTGACGTTGTTGGGGTCGAGAACCGGGTTGCCACCATAGAAGGTGCCGTAGGTTCCGGCGACCTGATCGGAGTCGAGTGCCTTGGACCATGTGTGATTGACGAGCAGCTCGAAGCCGTGGCTGAAGGGACGACGGATGGTGACGGCCATGGAGTGATACCACGTGTTGGCGACGCTGAAGCCCGCGTTGAGCGAGGTAAGCGTCTGGTCCACGCGGTCCGTAGCCAGGTAGTAGGGCACGGTGAGGAGCTGCTGGTTGCCCTTGGTATCTGTAACGAGGTAGGAGCGCACGCCGCTGGGCGTTTTGCCAACGAGGTTGGCATCGAGGAAGACCGGGAGGCGCAGGGCGCGGGTGCCGAGATAGCCCACCTGCAGGGTGAACTTGCCGGGCAGAGCCTGCTCGACGCTGAAGTCAAACTCATGCGTGATGGGAGGAACGAAGTCCGGCGAGAGGCCGTGGAAACCGGCGCTGCCCGGAACCGTAACCGCCGTAACCGTGGGCGCCGCGCCGCCAGTGGGATAAAGTGCTCCGCTGAGCGATGGGCCGGTGGGCAGGTAAGGCACGTTGGGGAAAGTCAGCGCGGCTGCGGCAGTGCAAGTGGCATTGCAGCCGTTGTAGTTGTAGTTGATCTGGTACTCGCCGTTTTCTACGCGCATGGCATAGTACGTGGAGCCCTGGTTGAGTCCGGTAAAGATGCCGTAGCCGGCGCGAACGACCGTGTCCTTGTAGGGGTTCCACGAAACGCCCACGCGGGGTTGCACGCGGTCGGTGACGTTCTTGATGGTCTTGTTGTACTCAGCCGCGAGCGCCGTGCTGGTGTTGGGGATGGCGGGGTCGGGCGTGAGCTGGAGGTCGTAACGCACGCCGAGGTTCAGCGTAACGTTGCGCGAAATCTTCCAGGTGTCTTCCGCGAAGAAGTCGTACATCTTCATCCAGAAATCGTCAGCGCCGGCCTTGCCTCCGGTGGTGGGGTTCTGCAGGTCAACAGTCTGCACAAAGCTGTTGTAGTGCGAGCCTGCGAAGGGGTCGGTGTCACCGGACTGTCCGGCAAAGGCATCGACAACCCAGTTCTGGAACTGCTGCGTGACGTTGCCGGAGTAGCTGTAGAGACCGCCGCCCTGGTAGAGGTTAATCATGACTTCGTGAACGATGTTGGCATCGCCGCCGAACTTGAGCGTGTGGCGGTTGATGACCTTGTCGAAGACGTCGGTAATCTGGAAGCGGTGCTCGTCAGGCTCAGCGATACGCGGCAGAGCGTTGGGCATGCCGTAGGTTTCCGCGCCCATACTGATGCTGGGACCGGGGGAGTTGGCTCCGGCGGTTTCGAGGTCGCGGCCCCACTGGAAGCGGAGGTCGTTGACCGCGGAGTTGGTCAGCGTGGAGGTCCAGTGCGCGATAAGGAAGCGCTCGTGATAGCTAGTGGGCGCGTTGGTGCTGGCCGAAGTGTTGGAGTAGGTCGGGTTGGGCGAGTAGCCGTAGGTCTGGTCAAAGTTAGCCCAATTAAAGTTGGCGTAGACCAGGTTCTTCTGGTTGATCTGGTAGTCCACGCGCGGGAAGACCAGCGTCTCCTTGGCGAAGCGGCGCGGCGCGCCCTGCAGATCGAGAAGGAACTGAATGCCGGCGGTGCACTGCGCCTGCGTGATGGTGGCCGGGCACTGCGTGGGCGTGACGATGGTGGTGGAATTCGCCGTACCTGCGGGCGTGAGCGAAACGTTGTTCGTTTCGTAGTAAAGCGCGTTGCCTACGCGGCGGAAGTTGTCGGACGTGAGGAAGAAGAAGAGCTTGTCCTTAAGGAACGGACCGCCTACGCTGCCGCCGAACTCCTGCTGCTGGTGTACAGGCTGCGTGAGCAGGAAGGCCGAAGCAGGGCTGGTGGGGTTGCTGAGCGCGTTGAACTTGGTGATGGGGTCGAGCGCGTTGAGCGCGGGATAACGCAGGTAGTAGAAGAGGTCGCCATGGAACTGGTTGGTACCGTTCTTGGTGATGGCGTTGACCTGACCGCCAGCGGCCTGGCCGAATTCAGCCGAGTAGTTGGAAGCCTGCGCAGAGAATTCCTTGATGGAGTCGAGCGAGTAAACGAAGGGAGCGCCCGAAGAACGGCCACGCGCTTCCGAAAAGAGCATCTGGTTGTTGTTGGCGCCGTCTACGTAGTTCTGGTTGTAGAGGCCGCTGATGCCGTGGAAAGCAACCATGCCGCTGCCGCCGTCCTGCACAACGTTGGGCGTGAGAAGAACAAAGTCGCTCCAGTTGCGTCCGTTGACGGGCAGGTTTTGAATAACCTGCTGGCTGACAACCTGTGAGACGTCGGTCTTGTCCACGTCGATGAGCGGAGCCGCGCTGGTGACTTCCACGGTGGAAGAAGCAGACTGCAGGGGCAGCGCGAGATCGATGGTGAGCGTCTGGCCGACCTGCAGCGTAAGGTTCGATGCCTCGATGGGGCTGAAGCCGGAAGCAGTCGCCGAAACCTTGTAGTGGCCGGGCTGGAGGAAGGGCGCAACGTAAAGGCCGCTCGAGTTGCTGTTGTAAACGTGCGTGACGCCTGTGTCCGTATTCACAATGGTGACCGGGACGTTGGGAACGACCGCGCCGTTGGGGTCAGTAACAGTTCCGGTAACGGTTCCGGCGCCGGTGGTCTGAGCCCTAAGCGCAAATGGACTACAGAGCAGGAGCATTGCAAAAACGGCGAGCAGATATGTTACCCGCTTGCTCGTTGTAGGTTGTGGAATCATAATTTTTGGCTCTCCAGAAGGTTGATACAGCTTACGTAACAAGCAGCAGTGACACTGAGACAAAGATTCACGCGCATCGAAGGAAGTACGGGAACGATGCGTGCCGTGTCCCAATTTTTTACCGCTACGAGGTCAGAAATTGTGTCAACGAAATTTGAATAAAGCACGCGGGAAAGACTTCATCCGCGACGGGCTCATGGCTTGAATGCGCCATGAAAGAAGAGAAACAGACAACCGTCTCGCACGCTTTCACGTAAATTGTGGCTGCGGCGGTCATCGCAAAGCGCTGATATTCCCAGCCTTTATGCGTTCATTATACCCATTGATGGGGATCGAAATTGTCAGGAAATTGTGGAGAATTGCAAAAAGCGCCGGAAAAGGCCCCTGACGTGCGGGACGGGGAAGATATGCCAATCGAATGCTTTACCCTGTCGTAACAGGAGTATTCATGCTGAAGTTTCGCTTCCCTGCCATGGTTCTATGCGGCCTGGTATCGCTTTCCGCCGCGGCGCAAAAGGCGCCGATTCAGATTACCGCTGACTTAACTGACGCTCCGCGCAAGCTCTACCATGCCGAAGTTGACATTCCGGTTACAGAGGGCCCTGTGACGTTGACGACGCCGCAGTGGATTCCGGGCAATCATCGCCCGACGGGGCCGGTGGACGATATTACCGGCGTGGTTTTTACCGTAAACGGCAAGCCCGTTGAGTGGCGGCGCGACGATGTGGACCTTTACCAGTTTCATGTGAATGTTCCCAAGGGCGCGACGACGCTGCACGCGCACCTGGACTGCATTGTGCTGGGACGCGTGACGCAGAAGATGGCTGTGCTGGAGTGGGAGAAGCTGCTGCTGTATCCGGCGAAGACCCCGGTGCGCGAGATTCCGATTCAGCCTTCACTGAAGGTTCCGGCGGGATGGGGCGTGGGAACGGCACTGCAGCCGGAGGGCGCGGCTAGCTGGCCGGTGCCCGCTTCGGGTTCGACGACGAAGTTTGCCGTGACGAACGTGGAACAGCTTGAGGATTCGCCGATTATTGCGGGGCAGTACTTCCATGAGTTTGCGCTGGCTCCGACGATTTCTCCGAAGCATTACCTGGACGTGGTTTCGGATGAGCCGGAAGACTCGAAGATGCGGCCTTCCACGCTGGCTGAGGTTGCGAACCTTGTTCGCGAGGCCGACGCGGAGTATGGGTCACACCACTACAACGTCTACCACTTTTTGCTGACGCTTTCAGACGTTGCGGGCGGCGAAGGGCTGGAGCATGGGCAGTCGAGCGACAACGGTGTGGGCGAGAAGGGCTTTGCGGATGATGCGCACCAGCTTGCCGAGTCGGATTTGCTGGCACATGAGTTTACGCATTCATGGAATGGCAAGTACCGCAGGCCGGTTGGGCTTTATGAGCCTGACTTTGCGACGATGCAGCAGGGCGCTCTGCTTTGGGTTTACGAGGGCATGACGCAGTATCTGGGCAACGTGTTGGCGGCGCGTTCGGGGTTGAAGTCGCAGGCGCAGTATCGCGACATTCTGGCCGCAAGTGCGGCGAGCCTTGATTACAAGCCGGGGCGCGAGTGGCGCTCGACGGGTGACACCGCGATTGCCGCAAGCATTCTGCGTGGTGGCAACCCTGCATGGAGCAACTGGAAGCGCGGGCAGGATTATTACCAGGAAGGTGAGCTGCTTTGGCTGGATGCGGACACGCTGATTCGCAAGCTGACGGATAACAAGAAGTCGCTGGATGACTTTGAAAAAATCTTCCTTGCGAAGGGTGGAAACACCGGGCCGCAGATTGTGCCTTACAACTTTGACGAGCTGGTGACAGACCTGAATCAAGTGGTTGCTTATGACTGGGCGAAGTTTCTGCATGACCGCGTGGACCGCGTGAATCCGCGTGCCGATGTGGAAGGCATTGAGCGCGGCGGATACAAGCTTGTCTTCAAGGACAAGCCGAATGCCTCAGCGCGCATGGTTGCCTCTTCACGGCGCGGCGGCGGTGTGGATGTCTGGTACTCGCTTGGGCTGCGGCTTGGGCCGGATGGGTCCATTGCGGATGTTCGCTGGAATGGGCCTGCCGATAAGGCGCGGCTTGCTCCGGGGTACAAAATCCTGGCGGTGGATGGACGCGTCTTTTCGCCGGAGCATCTTGTGGAGGCGGTTCGCGATGCCAAGGGAACGACCGAGCCTATCAAGCTGATTGTCCAGTCGGAGAGCTGGGTGAACAGCTTCGAGATTGACTACCATGATGGCGAGCGGTATCCGGTGCTGGAGCGCGTGGAGGGTACGCCTGCTTATCTCGATGACATTACCAAGCCGCTGACTACGCCTGAGAAGGTAGCCGACGCGAAGAAAGAAAACTAACGAGTAGATGGACGTTGGCTGTGTGAAGGCAGGAAGCGCTATGCGCTTCCTGCTTTTTGTTTGCCTTTTGGTTGCTGCGACGGGGATACGCAAGATTTGTGGAACTGCATCCGATGCTGTTCCCTGCCTTTGTGCTTTAGTCTGTATCTCTCAAGGAGAATCCAGACTTCCATGCACAGACTTCTCTGCCGTTTGCTTGCTGTTGCGGCAATTTGTTTCCTTTCGCTGCCCATTCTTTCCGCACAGTCTGCCGCTGACAACTTCGTTAAGTCGCATTACACCAAATATGAGTTCCGCATCCCTATGCGCGATGGCAAGCGGCTTTTTACTGCTGTTTATGTGCCGAAGACTGGCGCGTTTGAGAAGGATGCGGGGCCATATCCGTTTTTGATGGACCGCACGCCGTATAGCGTTGGGCCGTATGGCGAGGACCAGTATCCCTCGCATCTTGGGCCTTCCGATGAGTTTGAGAAGGGCGGCTACATCTTTGTTTATCAGGATGTGCGCGGGCGGTGGATGAGCGAAGGCGTGTTCCACGAGATGACTCCGCACATTGATGACAAGAAGGGGCCGCAGGATGTGGATGATGCCTCGGACACGTACGACACGATTGAGTATCTGTTGAAGAATGTCCCGAATAACAACGGGAAGGTTGGCATCTGGGGGATCTCTTATCCGGGGTTCTATACCTCGTCGTCGATTATTGACTCGCACCCGGCGCTGGTTGCGGCCAGCCCGCAGGCTCCGATGACGGACCTCTTCAAAGGCGATGACAGCTACCATGGCGGCGCGTTCATGCTGGAGGCGAACTTTGGGTTTTATGTTTTCTTTCTGCCTAATCACAACCCCGAAGAGCCGGAACATGCAAAGCGTTCGGACTTCGACTTTGGCACGCCGGACCACTACAAGTGGTATCTGAATGCGGGTAACCTGGCCGACATGGAAGCGAAGTACATGAAGGGCACGAACCCTCTATACAACGACCAGTATCAGCACGATACCTACGACAGCTACTGGCAGGCGCGTGACCTTTCCCGGCACATGAAGAATGTGAAGTGCGCGGTGCTGGTGGTTGGCGGCTGGTATGACGCGGAAGATTTGAGCGGACCGTATAAGACTTTCTATGCGATTAACAAGTTCAACCCGGAGACTCCGAGCACGCTTGTAGAGGGGCCGTGGGTGCATGGCGGATGGGCGCGCGGCGATGGCGCGCATCTTGGTGATATTCAGTTCAACGCGAAGACGAGTGAATATTTTCGCGAGCATGTTCAGTTCCCGTTCTTTGAGCACTATCTGAAAGGCAAGGGCGAGGGCGCGCAGCCGAAGGCTGTTGTGTTTGAGACGGGCACGAATGTTTGGCGCAGCTTTGATGCGTGGCCTCCGAAGGCTGCGAAGGCCAAGACGCTCTACTTTCATGCGGGCGGGAAACTTAGCTTTGATGCTCCCGTAGATGCGAAGGGCGTGGATGAGTATGTGAGCGATCCAAATCATCCGGTGCCGTTTGTGGGGTACACCACCGATACGTTTCCGCAGCGGTACATGGTGGACGACCAGCGCTTTGCCAGCTATCGGCCTGACGTGCTGGTTTACCAGACAGAACCGCTGGAAGAAGACGTTACGATTGCGGGGCCGATTTCTCCGAAGCTGAAGATTGCCAGCACGGGGACGGACTCAGATTTTGTGGTGAAGCTGATTGATGTGTATCCCGACAATGCGCCGGATTATGAAGATGAGCCCAAGGGCAAGCGCGTTGTGGATACTCCGCCGCTGCATATGGGTGGATACCAGGAGATGTTGCGCGGCGAGCCAATGCGGGCAAAGTTTCGCAATAGCTGGGAGAAGCCGGAGGCACTGGTGCCGGGCAAGATGACCGAGGTGAACTTCACGATGCCGGACCTGTTTCATACCTTCCGGCGCGGGCATCGCATCATGGTGCAGGTGCAGAGCTCGTGGTTCCCGCTGACGGACCGCAATCCGCAGACGTTTACGGATATTCCGCACGCGAAGCCGGAAGAGTTTGTAAAAGCTACGGAATCGGTTTATCGGCAGAAGGATGCAGCCAGCGGGGTGGAAGTGCTGGTGATGCCTTAAAGGCAGGGGACAGGGTGCAGGGTACAGCATCCTGAGAGACTATTGCGTTGGCTGATTTCTTTGCTGCATAAGCGGCAGCATGGCGATCATCAGCAACAGTGCGGCTGGGACTATCCATAGTCCCAGCCGCAAGCTGTTTGTGCGGGAAGAGATGAAGCCGGTGAGCCACGGGAGGACTGAGCCGCCGAAGCCGCAGATGGCGAGTACCCAGCGGGAGTCGGAGATGTGCGTTGTACGGGCAAAAAAGTGCGAGAGCAGGAGCGGGAAGATGGGCGCGAGCATCAAGCCGAGCGCGGCCATGGCGATGGGTGCTGCAGCTGCGTTGCTGACAAGAAGTACTGCGGCTAGTAGGGCTGCTGCTATGGATGCGATGAGAACGCGCATGGGCGGTATACGCAGAAGCACAAGCGATGCGAGGCCGCGGGAGGCGAGGAATCCCCCCCAGTAGAGAGACGAGAAGGCTGCTGCTTTGGCTGCTCCGACACCGGCGATGCGCATGGCGTAAGAGGCGAGCCATGTGGATGTGGTGTTCTCTATGCCTACTTCAAGGAAAGTAAGAAAAGCGAAGAGGGCGATTACGGTGTAGCGTGCTGCGATTGCTTTTTCCTGCTGCGTTGCGGCTTGTGGCTGCGCTTGTGTTGGTTCCTGCAACACCAGTGCGCATGTTGCGGCGATGATGGTTGCGGCGATGGCAAGGAGTCCATAGGCTGTGCGCCAGGATTGCGCGACGAGAATGCGCGAGGCAAAGAGTGGCGCGAGTAGAGCACCGGCGCTCCATGTGAAGTTGAGCAGCGTGAGCGGAGCAGCGCTGCGGTCAGCAAATATACGGCCCGCGTAGATGCTAGTGGCCGTCATGGGCATGCCTACTCCGATGCCGAGGAGCAGGAACAAGGCTGGCAGCAGCGAGAGATGGCCGTTGGAGATGCCGAGGGCTGCAACGGTGATGATGACGAAGCCGATTGCCATGGAACGCACGCAGCGGGTTACAAATAATGCGCCGAAGGACGTGCCGAGGAAATAGCAGAGAAAGAGCGTTCCGGAGCGGCTGTCTGTGAGGCCGAGCGATGCGGCTAACGCGGGAAGAAGCGCTCCGCCGATGGCGTGGGCTACGCCTGTGAGCGCGAATGCAGCGTGCAGAACCGGGAGCGTTGCCTTGCGGGATTGCATGCGGGTCTAGCTTCGCTTGGCGCTGCGGAGGCGCTTGGGGCTGGGCGGACAGGTGGACTCGCGAATGATTAGTTCGGGGTGGATAGACACGACATCAGGGAATGTGGCCTGGCCGCGAATGCGCTGCAGCAGAATGCGTGCGGCTGCGGAGCCCATCTGTTGCAGGGGCTGGCGGATGGTGGTGAGGCTGGGGTTGTAAAAAACCGCGGACTGAATATCGTCGAAGCCAACGACCGAAATATCTTCCGGCACACGCAGTCCATGATTCATGAAGGCGCGGATGGCGCCGATGGCGGCGATGTCGTTGTACGCAATGAGGGCGGTGAAGTCGCCGCCGCGGGAGAGGAGTTCGTTGGCTGGGCCAAAGCCTAGCTCCGGCGTGGAGACGAGCAGGTCGAGCTTCACGCACAGCTCGGGGAGAACTGGGATTTTCAGCTCCTTTGCGACGGACATAAGGCATGCCCAGCGGTCGTCCGCGTCCGAGCTATGGCTGCCGCCGCGCATAAAAGCGATTTTGCGGTGGCCGAGTTGGTAGAGATGACGCAGGGAGAGTTCGGCGGCGCGCTTCTGGTCGAGGGCTACGTTGGTGATGCCTTCGATTTTGCGATGTCCAGCAACGACTACGGTGGGCAGATTGAGCGGTTCTTCGAGAGCGGTGTCGATGAAGATGAATCCCTCGACGGAGCGCTCGATGAGCAGGCGCGGGTACTCCTGGATGAGGTCGGGTTTGCGACGGTGGCTGGCGGTGAGATAAAAATATCCCTCTTCGATGAGGAACTCTTCCATGCCGGAAAGAACCTGGCCTGCGTATGTGTCGTTCAGCTCGGGAACGAGGACGCCGATGGAAAAACTCTGACGCTTGCGGAGCGAGCGGGCGTAGAAGCTGGGGCGGTAGTCGAACTTGGCAGCGGCCTCGACGACGCGGTTGCGCGTTTCCTGCGGAATGGAGCGCACGCCAGGAGCATTATTGAGGACCAGCGAGATGGTTGCCGGGGAGAGATTGAGATATTCTCCAAGCATTTTCAGGCTGATGCGCTGGCCCGGCGGCGGATTCTTGCCCGGGCTGGATTTTTTGGGCATCTCGCGGGTTCCCTGCCTCGATATGGCTCAAATACGTCTGCAGGTAAGGATACGGGATTAAGGTCTATCGGCGCACCGGAATTCCAAGTACAATCAAATTAGCCCAGATACGGAGAGGTGGCCGAGCGGTTTAAGGCAGCGGTCTTGAAAACCGCCGAACCTTTACGGGTTCCGTGAGTTCGAATCTCACCCTCTCCGCCAGCCATTGCATGGAGCCACTGCGGCCTTTGGCCGCCACGTAGCTCTGTGGGGCTCCCGGTGGTCGCCGCTGGCTTTCCTGGATGGATTGAGCAAGAGCGGCGCCAGATGTGCGGAAGTGGTGAAATGGCAAACACACTAGCCTTAGGAGCTAGCGCCGAAAGGCTTAGGGGTTCAAGTCCCCTCTTCCGCACCAGCATTGCATGCAGCCACGGCGGCCTGATGGCCGCCAAGCTGCCTTTGTGAGGCTCCCGTTGGTCGCTGGCTGGCTGTTTTGCTGATTGCAGCAACATTCCTGTCTCTTCTGCAATCTGTTCACGCCCCTCAGGCTTCCCTAGTAATCTGGAAGCATCATGAGTACTCCGCAACAGCCTAAGCTTACCCTTGTTCAAGCGCCTGATTACCGCGAGACCTACGCCAATAGCGTGCAGGTACGCGTTAGCGTTTGGGACTTTCAACTCTTTTTCGGACTTGCTTCCAGCGAAGCGCCGGATGAGGTAACGATTCGCAACCAGCAAGCCGTTTACCTGAGCCCGCAGCAGGCCAAGGCGCTGTGGAATGTGCTGGGGCAGAACCTTGCCCAATATGAGCAGGCCTTTGGCACGCTGAATCTTGAGCCACAGACGCAAGGTTTTCCGCAGGGCCCCGTCAATTAGTTAGAACGGGGAGCGCAAGCTCCCCGCATTGCTTGCGAGGATTGTTGCGTGCGCTGGAGACAGATTCTGGAACCAAGACGGGATGCGCCATTTCCGCTGTGGATGATTTTTCCCGTCCTGTTTGCGGCGCTCTACATTACGCACTTTACGCTGCTGCGCCTGCCCTACTACTGGGATGAGGCTGGCTACTATATTCCGGCCGCGTGGGATTTCTTTCGCACCGGCTCACTGATTCCAACAAGCACGCTGACCAATGCGCATCCGCCGCTGCCGAGCATTTACCTGGCGCTGTGGTGGAAGGCTTCCGGCTTTACGCCAGAGGTGACGCGGCAGGCTGTGCTGATTGTGGCTGCGTTTGCGCTGCTAGCGGTGTGGCGGCTTGTTCGCCGGTTGAACGGCAATGGGCCTGTGGCGTTTGTCACGGTGGCGCTGACGGGGCTTTATCCCATCTGGTTTGCGCAGAGCACGCTGGCGCATGCGGATATTTTTGCCGCGGCGTGTACGCTGTGGGGTTTGAGTTTTTCGCTCTCAGAGAAAGAACAGAAGGCTCCGGTTGCTGCGGTGTGGTTTATGGCTGCGGCGCTGTGCAAGGAGACTTCCATTGTTGTTCCGCTCACGCTGGCGGGGCTGGCGGTTTGGGATGCGTTTCGAGTGGAGGCGTCTACGCGGACGCGGCTGCTGCGTGAGGCGGCCTGGCTGGCGGCGTGCGTGGTTCCGCTGGCTGCGTGGTACGTGTGGCATTACACGCGCACGGGGTTCTTCTTCGGCAATCCGGAGTTTTTGCGCTACAACGCGGAAGCGAATTTTTCGCCGCTGCGCTTTCTGGCGGCCTTTGGGCATCGCGTGCTGCACCTGACGACACATATGAATCTGTTTGTGCCAGTGCTGCTGGGACTGGCAGTCTTGTTGCTGCCTGTGCGAACCGATAACGGCGGGCGCGAACTGGTTGTATTGAGCAGGGCTGCGGAGCTTCGCATATTTGTTTTGCTTGCGGCAAATGCTGTGTTTTTCAGCGTGCTGGGCGGAGCGCTGCTGTGCCGGTATCTGCTGCCGATGTATCCACTGGTGCTGCTGCTGGCGGTGAGTGCAATTTACCGCCGCGTGGCGTGGTGTCCGGCGTTGGCGTTGCTGGCGGCGGGGGCGTTTGTTGCGGGAATCCTCATTGACCCGCCTTATGGCTTTGCTCCGGAAGACAACCTTGCGTATGCGCGGATGATTCGTTTGCATCAGAGCGCGATTGCGCAGTTGCAGGCGCGCTATGCGGGGGCCACTGTGCTTTCGGCATGGCCCGCGACGGATGAACTGAGCAAGCCGGAGCTTGGTTATGTGAAGACTCCGTTTGATGTTTTTGCGATTGAGGATTTCTCAGCACAGCAGATCGCGCGGGCTGCGGCTACGCCGGAGAACTACTCCACTGCGCTGGTTTTCAGCACGAAGATTGAGCCGGCCAACTCGCTCTTTACACTTGGGGCGCGCAGCCAGCAGCTTGATGAGCAGTACTTTGGCCTGCACCACGATATGTCTCCCGAGGCGATTGCAACCCAATTGGGCGGCACGATTGTCTGGAAACAATACAGCGGCAACGGCAGCATGTGGGCGGCGCTTCTGCGCTTTAACCGCCAGTTTGAAGCACGGCTCGACACCCGCGCAGAGCAGGCCCATGACCGTCTACAATGAGCGTGACGTGTTCTATTTTTCTTCATCTTCCATGCGCCGCGCTGCGCGGCTTGCTCTTGTAGCGGGACTGACTCTTTTGCCTGCTTTTGTTTACGCGCCGCGGGCGCTTGGGCAGGCTGCTTCGGCGGGGTCTGCGCCAGGTGCTGTCGATGCGCATGGGCGCATTCTGCTGGTGCTTCCTTTTGACAATGGAACCAATCAGCCGAGCCTGGAGTGGATTCGTGAGGCTGCGCCGGAGCTGTTGACCAGCCGCTTACTTTCCGCGGGCTTTACGCCGCTTCGCCGGGCAGACCGCCGCTATGCGCTGGACCACTTGGGGTTTCCGCAGAACTTTCATCCTTCGCGCGCCACTTCTCTCAAGCTGGCGCAGACGCTCGATGCGGATTCGATTATTGTGGGCAGCTACTCGACCAGCGGAACGACAATTACGGCACATGCCCAGATCGTGGACGTGGCGCACCTGCGCATGAGCCAGCCGGTTACGGCGCAGGGCGATATGCACTCGATGATTGCCGTCTTTGATACGCTGGCATGGGAGCTTACGAAGCAACTTGACCCGGCATTCCCGGTTGGCGAGGAGACGTTTGTTGCCGCCGGAGCCAATCTCAAGCTGGAAGCCTTTGAGCAGTACATTCGCGGCATTGCCGAGCCCGACCACAATGAGCGGCTTGCGCACCTGCAATCTGCCGTCAAGTTGAATCCGAACTTTTCTGATGCGTGGATGGCTCTTGGCCGCGAGGATTACGCAAGCCAGGACTACGAGCATGCGGCGGATGCCTTCTCCAAGGTCACGGGCGACAGCCCGGACGCGCTGGAAGCAGGCTTCTACCGCGGACTTTCGCTGCTTTATACGGGCAACTATCCCAATGCGGAAACTGCCTTTACCGGCGTAGCGAAGATTTTGCCGCTGGCAGCGGTGCTGAACAACCAGGGCGTGGCAATCAGCCGGCAGGGGCATGACGCTACAGCGCTCTTTCGACAGGCTGTTACGGCCGATCCTGAAGCTGCGGACTATCACTTCAACCTGGCCGTGAGCCTGAAGCGGCATGGCGACGCCAACGGTGCTTTGGCAGAGCTTACGCAATATCTCAAGCTGCGTCCGAACGACACGGAAGCTCTCAGCCTGAATACTGCATGGAAACAGCCCATTGGGGCCACTCCCTCGGAACCGCTGGAGCGGATTGCGCGTAACTTTGATGCGGCAGCCTTCCGGCAGGCCGCCACGGTGATAGACCAGATGGAGTCGGCGCGCCTTGCCGCACTGCCTCCGCGCCAGCATGCCGAAGCATTGGTGGCCCATGGCCGCGAATTTCTTTCTCAGGGACTAGTGCTGGAGGCCTCACGCGATGCGAACACGGCGCTGCAGATTGATCCGGGGAATATATCGGCCAGGGCGCTGCTGCGTGACATTGCCGCAAAACAGGCACAGCGATAGCTGCTGTCACCCCTGTGCTGGCGCAACTGGCGCATAATGGATGACGCCATGGCTGCACGAATGTTTCTTAAAATTCGCAATCTGATGGCCGCGTTGCTCGCCTTTGCACCTCTTGCGGCGGCGCAGTCCCAGCCCCTTGTGGACAAGTTTGTGCTTGCCGATACGGTTCAAACCGTTACGGCTGGCCAGTTGAATCGCGCAATTGCGCGTGCGAGCACCGACGGCGCAGCGGCTTTGCTTGTGGAGCTTGATACGCCGGGCGGGCTTGTGGATTCGATGCGTGCGATGACGGGAGCCATTCTCACTTCGCGGGTTCCGGTTATCGTTTACGTTGCGCCTGCGGGAGCGCGTGCGGGTTCGGCGGGGTTCTTTCTGCTGGAGGCTGCGGACGTGGCAGCGATGGCTCCGGGGACCAATGCCGGAGCGGCGCATGTTGTCTTTGAGTTTGGGCAGCCTGACCCTGTGCTCACGCAGAAAGTGGAGAATGACTCCGAGGCATTTCTGCGCTCGTTTGTGAGCAAGCGCAACCGCAACCAGGATGCGGCGCTGGATGCAGTGAAGAACTCGCACTCCTACTCTGCGGAAGAAGCGCTTGCGCAGCATCTGATTGATGTAACAGCGACAAGTGACGCGGAGCTTATTGTCAAGCTTGATGAGCACGAGATTACGCGCATGGATGGCAGCAAGCAGGTGCTGCATCTTACGCATGCGCGCATCCAGTTGCTGCAGCCTACGCTGCGCGAAAACCTGCTCGACTGGTTTGTGAATCCCAACGTTGCGCTGCTGATGCTGGCTTGCGGCGTGCTGCTTATCTATCTGGAGTTCAACACGCCGGGCACCATTGTTCCGGGAGCGCTGGGAGCGCTAATGGTGCTCATGGCGCTCTTCGCGTTTAATCTGCTTCCGATTCGCTACACTGCCGTCCTGCTGTTGATTGCAGCGGTTGTGCTGCTGATTCTGGAAGCGAAGTTTGGCGGGCATGGCGCGCTGGCGATTGCAGGCATTGTCTGCCTGACGCTTGGCATGATGACGCTGGTGGCCGCGCCGATCCCGGAGCTTGATATTCATCCATGGGTGGCCTTCAGCGTCAGCATTGCGGTTGGCCTTATTACTGTTGTGCTGATACGACTGGCAGTGCGCGCGCGGCACATGAAAACGCGGCTTGGCGTGGATGCGCTGATTGGGCGCACGGCTTCTGCCATGGAGCCGCTTACTCCCGAGGGCCATGTGCTTGTTGAAGGCGAGATATGGCTGGCCAAAGCCGAGGAAGAGATTGCTGCAGGCACACAGTTGCGCGTTACGGGGCACGATAACTATCTGCTTCGCGTTTCACCGCTAAGCACGCACTAATCACCATTGGCTATCCGCTGCGATAGTACAATTCGTGCTGGTGCGAGGAGACAGTTCATGTTGACCACTATTCTGCCGCTTCCGATACTTATCATCGTTGTCCTGGTTGCTCTTTATCTGTTTAATTCCATCAAGATTCTTCGGGACTATGAACGTGCCGTGATTTTTCGCCTTGGGCATGCGCTGCCGGAACCGAAGGGGCCCGGCATCATTCTTGTCTTCCGGCCAATTGACCAGATGGTTCGCATCTCGCTGCGGCAGGAGGTTCTGGAAGTTCCTCCGCAGGATGTAATTACCCGCGACAACGTGACCATCAAGGTGAATGCGGTTGTGACGCTTTATGTCGTCAGCCCGAATGATGCAGCCATCAAGGTGCAGAACTACGTTTACCAGACTTCGCAGTTTGCGCAAACGACGCTGCGCTCTGTTCTTGGCGAAGTGGAGCTGGACGACCTGCTGAGCCACCGAGACAGGCTCAACCTGCGCATTCAGAGCATCATCGACCAGCGCACGGAGCCTTTTGGCGTAAAGGTGATTTCGGTTGAAGTGAAGCAGGTTGATTTGCCGGAGCAGATGCTGCGCGCCATGGCCAAACAGGCCGAAGCAGAACGCGAAAAGCGCTCGAAGATTATTCACGCAGAAGGCGAATTCAACGCGGCGCAGAAACTGGTGGATGCGGCGCAGCTTCTTGCTTCGCAGCCGGTTACTCTGCAACTGCGGTATTTGCAGACGTTGACTGAGATTGGCGCAGAAAAGAATACGACGATTGTCTTTCCCTTGCCTATGGAGCTGCTTAACATCCTGAATAAGCTGGGAGGTACGCCTGCGGTTCCCAATGTGGTTCCCGGCACATCGGCTCCGGAGGAAAAATCTACTAACACGAACCCCGAGGCAGTCTGAAAATGGCTGGCTTGCATCTAAATAAAATGTATGGAACCCGGATCTGAGTTGAAATGGAAACCCGTAGAGCCACGGCACGACGAAAAAGAAGTCATTCTTGGGCCAATTATGCTTGGAGTGATGGGAGCGGGACTGCTGGCGCTCTGCTGCGTGTGCTTTATTGCAGGATATGAAGTTGGCAACCACGGCACTGTACTGCCCGGCCTGAAGGGAGCTTCCGCAAAGGATGCGGGGCCATCAGCAGCCGAGATTCTTGCCCAGTCCAAGCCTGCCGCGGCGCCTGTTGCATCTGCGTCCCAGCCTGTAGCTCCATCTGCGCCGGTGACCGTTGCCAAGGTTTCCACGGCTGCCACTACTCCGAAAGAGCCCAGCCTGCCTACAGCCGATCCGCCGCCCGCAATTACGGCTCAACCCAGCGCCGCTATGCCGAAAGCGGACACGGCTGTATCTTCGACGCAAGCGCCTGAGGTTAATCCTGCGGTCCGTCCGGCGCTGGCTGTGACTACGCAGCCGTCTATCTCCTGGCGGGTGCAGATTGCCGCCGTCGAGCATACGGATGATGCAGACGTGCTGGTGGGCGCGCTGCGCAAACGCGGTTATACCGTGTCAGTCCATCATGACCTTACGGATAATCTGCTGCATGTGCAGGTTGGTCCCTTCAACAGCCGTGGCGATGCGGAGTCGATGCGCCAGCGGCTGTTGAACGATGGGTACAACGCTGTGATTCAGTACTGATAACTTAGCCGCGCATCCACTCCGGCAGACCGCTTGCAATTGCTTCGCGCACTGCGGCCATTAAATCCTCGCGCGTTGCAAACTGCTTGGGATCAATCGGCGGATGAAAGATGATGTGCGCCGTGCCGGGCGTTACCTTCATGCTGCCTTTGGCCATCATGCCTTCTGTTCCGTAGATTGACACAGGAATGCATGGCGCACCGGCTTGCATTGCAAGATAGAACGGCCCTTTTTTGAACGGCAGAAGACGGCCATCGCGGGAGCGCGTTCCCTCGACAAACGTGGTGATGTGAAGTCCCTTCTTGAGAACGAGCCGCGCCGCATCTACGCCTGCTTTTGCGCTCCCCACGCTGCCGTCGCGGTCTACGGGAACAAATTCTCCCAGCTTGAAGCCGTAGCCAAGTACGGGAATCTTCATCAGCGAACGCTTGAGAAACGCCGACGTGCGGCCCGGAATTTGCGGAAGCAACGCCGGCGGATCAAGGTTCGAGACATGATTCGCCATGAAGATGCACGCCGTTTCCTTCGGCACACCTTCTGCGCCAGTCACATCCACGCGAATGCGTGCAAGACTGAATGCAGTACGTACAATAGACAGCGCGACACGATACATTGCATTGGCGTTGCCTGTAATCAGCGTCCACGGAATCAGCGCAATGGCTGCGAGCGCTCCGAGACCAACAATTGTGAACAACAACGTTAAAAAAGCAATCATGCGTACACGTCAGGCTTGAGCAAGCCGTTCCTTCAATGCTGCGGGCAGCTTTTCGTAAATACCGTCGAAGCCTCCGTTCGACAGGATGGCAACCACGTCGCCGGATTGAAGCTGCGGCACAAGCGTTTGCACAATTGCATTGGCGTCCTGATACAACTCGGCTGGTGTACCTGCTGCGTTCAAGGCTTCGACAACTTCATCGGGATGCAGGCGCTCGGTTTCGCGAATCTTCTGCTGCTGATATACCCCAGCAAGGACAACGCGATCTGCCGTGCGCAGGCTTTCGATAAGGTCGTTCTCCAGCACCTTGCGGCGAAGCGTGTTGGAGCGCGGCTCAAGCACAGCCCATAGGCGTGACTTTGGATACACAGAGCGCAAGGCGCGCAGTGTTTCACGGATGGCCGTGGGGTGATGCGCAAAGTCATCGATGATGGTGACGCCGCCAATCTCGGCGCGAACTTCAAGGCGGCGCTTGACGCTCTGAAAGCTTGCCAGCGCGGCGCGGATTGCATCGACACTGATTCCCTGCCCTGCTGCTAATGCCGCGGCTGCCGTGGCGTTGAGCGCATTATGCTCGCCTGCAAGCTTCATCTGAAAGCTGGACCACAGCGCGCCGTTGTTCCACACATCCCAGTGCATCGCGCCGTTTTCGTAACGAAGATTCTGGATGCGCCAGTCTGCATTGGCTGTGAAGCCGTAGCGCTCCACTTTGCAGAATGCTTTCGACACACACTCCAAGACATTTTCACTGCCATCGTATGCAACAATGCGACCACGGCGCGGAACAAGATTCACGAGGCGCTTGAAGGCGGTCTTGACGGCTTCAAGATCCGCATAAATATCCGCATGATCGAACTCAACGTGCGTGAGGATTAACGCGTCTGGAAAGTAATGCAGAAACTTCGGGCCTTTGTCCCAAAAGGCCGTATCGTACTCATCGCCTTCTACGATGAAGGTGCGCGTGGGGCGCAGATGAAAGCTGGTGCCGAAGTTTTCCGCTACTCCGCCGATGAGGAACGACGGAGACTGGCCTGCTGTTTCGTAAATCCACGAAAGCATGCTTGTGGTTGTGGTCTTGCCGTGCGTGCCTGCGATAACGAGCGATTCGCGGCCGGTCAGAAATTCCTCTTTCAGCAGCGCGGCCATGGAGATGAATGGAATGCGTTCATCGAGAATTTTTTCCACTTCCGGATTGCCGCGTGAAAGCGCGTTGCCAATGACTACGAGGTCCGGCTTGGGCTCAAGATTCTTTTCCGCATACGGCTCCATGACCGGAATGCCGAGCGAGTTGAGCAGGTCGCTCATTGGCGGATATGCCGCTGCGTCAGAACCCGTGATGCGGTGGCCTTGCAGTTGCAGTAATCCAGCGAGTGACGCCATTGCCGTGCCGCAGATGCCTACTAAGTGAATGTGCTTCGCGTTGGTGCTCATTGGCGCACCGCCGGCTCCAGCAAGCTCAACTGCGCATCGCTGCCCACTTTCAACTCTGCCTGCACACCCAAGGTCAGCGTGACGCCATGATGCGACACATGCCCACACCGAAGGCCAAAGGCCATCGGCACATCAATTCCATCCAGTGCATTCATCATCGAGTTAATTAAGGTTTCCTGCTCGCCCGGTGCGGCGCATCCCAGCATCTCGCCAAAGATGATGCCCGTAACACCGGCGAACTTGCCTGCATGGCGCATCTGCCATAGCAAGCGGTCAATCTGGTAAGGCGGCGTCTGCACGTCTTCAATAAACAGCAGCTTACCTTCCGTCTGCGGAGCATAGGGCGTGCCCAGCATCTCCACAAGAATGCTGAGGCAGCCTCCATAGAGCGTGCCGCGCACCACACCATTTCCTGGGCCGCGACGCAACGGCCTCATTCCCTCCGCCGCGCCTACGCTGTATGTTTCACCTGCTAGCGCCGCGTGAAAGCTGGGTAGATGTACGTTGTCCGCTCCGGAAAAATCATGCGCAGCCATTGGCCCATGAAATGCCGGTAAGCCAATCCTGTCCAGCATCACCACCTGCATGCCTGTGATGTCGCTGTATCCAATAAAGACCTTCGGATGCGCGCGCAGAACATTCACGTCCATCTTGTCGAGCAGATAGTTTGAACCGTAACCGCCGCGCAAGCACATCACTGCAGCAGTCTCCGGGTCCATAAACACTTTGTACAAATCAGAGAGCCGCTGCTCTGGCGTTCCTGCAAAGGACAACGGTCCACGCGTCTGTGCATGAGGAGCAAGCTGCGGCACATAGCCCAGCGAGCGCAGCCGCGCAGCGCCGCTTTCAATCTGGCTCGGCGGCGGATAAGACGCCGGCGCAATCAAGCCAATCTTTGCGCCCGGAGGAACCGGAGCCGGTTTCAAAAATGGGGTCATGCTTTCTCCCATGCGTCAGATTTCCCAAGCCTCGCCGCGGGCAATCAAGGTTGCCGGGCCTGTCAACTGCAACGCCGCATCCTGCGCGGCCCACACAACCGTTTGCGGTCCGCCCGGAGCAACGACACACAGCGGCGAATCCGCCAATCCTTGCGCGATGACTGCCGTTGCCGTTGCCGATGTGCCTGTGCCCGAGGAAGTGGTTGGACCAACGCCGCGCTCAAAGATGCGAATCTCAATCTCATTGCGACTGATGACGCGCGCAAACTCTACATTCGTCTGATACGGAAAATCCGGATGGCCGCATATTTGCTGACCGATGCTTTGCCACTTCTGGCCATCCACATTGAACTCGGGATTATCTACAGCGATGACGAAGTGCGGATTGCCCGTGGAAACTTCAAAGCCCGGCACCTGTACACCGCCGGGAATCGTGACAATGCGCGGCTGAAACTTCGGCACTCCCATGCCGGTTGTTACTTCCACGACATAGCCCTTGCTTGTATCCACCGCGTTCACATGGCAGATGCGCAACCCCGCATCGGTTTCAATCTCCAGCGTATCGCCAGCCTTTGCGCCGACAGCCTCGGCCATCCACGCTGCCACGCAGCGCGTGCCGTTGCCGCTGATTTCAGCAATTGAACCATCCGCATTATGCAGGCGAATGCGGCCTGATTTGTTACCGGATTTGCTTTCAATCCACGCAAAAAACTCAATGCCATCCGCGCCAACGCCGGTGTTGCGTTCGCAAAGCCTGCGCGTCAACTCTGCCCAGTCGTGTCCTGCTGCTGCCTCTTCCGTCACAATCAAAAAATCATTGCCGAGGGCATGTGCCTTCGTATAGGGAATCAATCGTCCTCCGGGTCGCGGAATGTATGTAGCGCGCTGATGGCGGGCTCTTCCGCAAGCTGCTGCTGCAGCCTTGTGTGTTTCCTTGTCGTTGTCCACAGCGTAAAGCTCACGCGCTGCATCGTGCCAATCGCATCCTGTTGAATGTCCGCCAGTCGCTCACCGGCCTTGTCCATTGCATCCAGAATGCATTCGAGCATCTGCGTTTGATCGAGGCCGCGTGCCTCATAAATCAGTGAATAACTCTTAAGGCTGGCGCGCCGTTCCAAAAAGCCCACGACTTCAAGCGCAACAATCACAAGGGTAGCGCCAGCCACCGCTGCCACATACTCGCCTGAACCACACGCCATGCCAATCGAAGCTACAGCAAAGATGGCAGCAGCGCTGGTG
The DNA here is from genome assembly GCF_059115385.1 of Occallatibacter sp. FHG110214_02. Classification (NCBI taxonomy): domain Bacteria; kingdom Pseudomonadati; phylum Acidobacteriota; class Terriglobia; order Terriglobales; family Acidobacteriaceae; genus Occallatibacter; species Occallatibacter sp. FHG110214_02. The sequence continues at coordinate 22,113 of NZ_JBZYWK010000006.1, forward strand.
AGGCCGCTCACACGGCTGCGATTGTGCAGAATTACGCCCGCGCCAAGAAAGCCAATGCCCTGCACAATATTGGAAGCGACTTGCCCCTTGTTTGTGCCCATATCACCGGCCAGTACCGGAGAGAGAAGCGTAAAAAACGCCGAGCCCATGGCAATCAGCAGATTTGTGCGTACGCCGGAGGCTTTGCCGTGCAGCTCGCGTTCGAGACCTACAGCGCCGCCTAGCAGACACGCCACCAGTAGCCGCTGAATCGCGCCATTGGCTACGTCTAATTGCTGCAGCCAGCCAAAGCTGAATGGCGATGCGAGTTGTGCGAGATTGGAGACCATGCGGGCTGCTTCCTTGCCCGATGCTATCACTGTGCGGGCGCGCTTGTTGAGCGCGTCGCGGGCTGGGTATCGGAGACGTAAAGTGTGGCGGCAGGCTGTCCCGAAGCGGTAAATCTGCGCACCACCGTCAGTCCCTGCGGATGCGCGTGTACCGCATGGTCTATCTCATCGCCGTCAAATGCAAGAACCACAGCGGCATGGCTTGCGGGAGATTCGAGCGCGGAGTGATAGAACTCCTTGTCGCTTTCGTTGATGGTCTGACGAAGAGGAATGCCAGTGAAGGCAACAATCTGCGGATAAACAGAGGTCTCCATCAGTACGATTCCACCTGGCCGTGATGCCAACTGCTCGCGCAGTGCCGCTGGAATTTCCTGTTCGTAAGAACGACGCGCTTCGATGTTTTTCGTTCCTTCGATATACACCGGAGGGCCTTCGTACAGCATCCATGCGGCATTCAGCAACAGCAGCACAAAGAATGCGGCGGCTATGTAGCGGGCGGATTGCGGCTTGAACTCCCGCGCTGCGCCGAGTGCAAAGCTTGCGGCAAAGCCTACTCCGAGTGCGAGTGCGGGCAGCATCTCGATGCCATAGCGCGTGTTGTACCAGGAGTGCGGCCACCAGACCGGAAGAAAAATCGGCACGGAACCGTAGGCAACGGAATACGCATAAAACAGAAGCGGAAGCCACAGCAGCAACGCCCACCGAAAGGCCTTGCGGCGGGCCGTGAGCCATGCCCATGCAGCTCCAAGCGCGCTCACCATTAGCAGCACATTGCCCCACGCAAGGGCTGCGGCATCCATCTCCGCGCACCGGACATAGAACAGCAACGAAACCCAGAGATTATGCCAGCCGGGATGCGGTGGGCCCGCGCCGGGTGTTGCCGTGCGAAGCTCGATTGCCTTGGCCGAGTATGGTCCACGCGAGAAGTCGAGCCAGTCGCCGAAAACCACCGCGTTGTAGACGAGCCAGATTACCGGAGCGGCCACGACAATTACGCTTGCGAGCCAGAACGTGCGGTTGTTGAGCAGGCCGCGGCGAAGCAGCGCTATGCCGATGGCGCACCACGCGAGAAAAGCCATAATCCAGCCGTCATAACGCGTGTAGACCGCGGCGGCCAGTATCAGCGCGATGCACCAGAGCAGACGATTGCCGGTGTGTGTGTCTTGCTCATCGAGCGTGGCACGCCACTCGACCAGCCAGACGGCGGCCCACACCATCTCGCAGACAAACAGCGGCTCGGTCATGGCTGTTGTCTGCAGATAAAGCAGGTTGGGATTGAGCGCAAAGAATGCCAGTGCAATAGCGGATGCGGTTGGAGTGAGCCAGCGGCGTACCAGCCTGTAGATGCCGAAGCACGATGCCAGCCACGCCAGAGCGGAGGGGATGAGAGCGGCTGCGCCGTTGGCCCACCATGCGTAGACGGCGATGAAGGGAATGAGCAAAAGATGTGGCAGCGGCAGCCACACAGAACCAAGCTGACTGATTCCGGGGCGGTGCGAGTCAAAGACACGCCGCGCAATGTGCATGTGCGCCACGGCATCACCGTAATTCAGCATGGCGCCGTGATGCCAGCTCCATGCAATCGCAATCAACGACAAAGCCGCGCAGAAAGCCAGAACAATCCAGCCTTCCACGCGGCTTGGGCGTGACTCAGTCAAGGTGCGTCAGCTCACGGAACTGCGTAAAGCGCTCATCGACTTCCTTGCGCGTAAGCTGTGCAATACGCTCGGTGCCAAAGCGCTCCACGGCAAAGGAACCCATCACGCTGCCGTAAAAAATGGCGCTGCGCAGTACGGCTGGCGTTAGCTCCGGCTGCGATGCGAGATAGCCAAAGAAGCCGCCTGCAAAGCTGTCGCCGGCGCCGGTGGGATCAACAACTTCTTCGAGCGGCAGAGCGGGAGCGCGGAACGTTTTCGCATTGAGGCCGTTGAGAATAGGGCCGAAGAACGCGGTCGCACCGTACTCGCCATGCTTGGTGACAAGCATGCGCGGGCCGTAAGACATGACTTCACGCGCAGCCTGCACAAGATTGTTGTTGCCTGCGAGCATCTTGGTCTCGGTGTCGTTGATGAGCAGGATGTCGAGGCCCTTCAGCACTTCGAGTAGCGCGGGCTTGTGATCCTTGATCCAGTAGTTCATGGTGTCGCCAGCGACGAGCTTGACGTTCGGCATAGCATCACGCACGCGCTTCTGCAGCACAGGGTCAATGTTGGCAAGGAAGAGATATTCCGAGTCGCTATATTCGGCGGGAATCTTTGGCTGGAATGAGCCGAAAACGTTCAGCTCGGTAGTGTGCGTCTTGGCTTCGTTCAGGTTGTCGAGATACGAGCCTTCCCAGAAGAAGCTCTTGCCGGCAGAATGCTCAATACCACGCGTATCGATGCCGCGCGCCTTGAAGACCGCTTCCTGCTCAGGGCCGAAGTCTTCGCCCACAACAGCGATAACGCGCACATCGGTGAAGAAGCTTGCTGCTAGCGAGAAATGCGTGGCTGCGCCGCCGAGGCAGCGCTCCTTGCGTCCCGCAGGAGTTTCAATCGTGTCAAACGCAACGCTGCCGACTACTGTAATCGCCACTCGTCTGCTCTCCTTGGATTATGTGTAGAGGTTTTCTGCAATTAACCGAGATATTTACCAAACAACAGCTTGAGCTTTTCCTTAGCTGCGGACGGAATCGCTTCAGGCTTGGTGAGCACCGCAAACTGCGCCGCCGTTGCACAGGCGCACTTGCGCTCCGTGGGCATGGCGGCCACAGCGGCTTTCACCACTTTGCCTGCGTTCTCCGCGTTTTTGTGCAGTACGGCCACAATCTCTTCAATCGTGACGGCGTCATGGCCTTCGCGCCATGCGTCATAATCGGTCACCATGGCAACGGTTGCGTAGCAAATCTCCGCTTCACGCGCCAGCTTGGCTTCCTGCAGATTGGTCATGCCGATAACGTCCGCGCCCCAACTGCGGTAGAGGTTCGATTCCGCCTTGGTGGAGAACTGCGGGCCTTCCATGCAGACGTATGTGCCGCCGAACTTGCCTACAACCCCTGCGGTTGTGCAGGCTGCCGCTGCGGTCTTTGCAACCGTAGCGCAGATGGGGTCGCCAAAAGCTACGTGGCCTACAATGCCTTCACCGAAGAACGTGGAGGTGCGATGGAAGGTACGGTCAATGAACTGGTCAGGCACCACAAAGTCGGTAGGCTTGTGCTCTTCCTTGAGCGAGCCAACGGCGGAGACGGAAAGAATGCGCTCAACGCCAAGCTTTTTGAATGCGTAAATGTTGGCGCGGAAGTTCAGCTCCGAAGGCAGAATGCTGTGGCTACGGCCATGACGCGCCAGGAAAGCAACCTTGCGACCTTCCAGTTCACCGAGAACGAAGGCATCCGACGGATCGCCAAAGGGCGTTTCTACACGAACTTCCTGAATGTTGGTAAATCCGGGCATGGAATACAGCCCGCTGCCGCCAATAATGCCAATCTCTGCCTGCGCCAACCTTGTCTCTCTTCCTGTGCGCGGGTTTTGGGCCCTTCACACATGGTTCAGTATAAAGGCCACGGCGGGCTCAAAATAAAGCTGCCCGGACAGGCAGAAGGCTTGTCCGGGCAGCTTGGCTCTCACAAATTGGCGGTTTTTACAGATGCAGCAGCCGGTCCGCGCCAAAGACCAGACCCAGCGTAATCAGCGCGATGAAGATTTCTCCGATTGCGCCAACCGCGAAAGGCCGCCAGCCCTGCTTGCCCAGCTCGCGGAAACTGGTACGCAGGCCTACTCCGGCAAAGGTCAGCAGGAAGGCCCAGCGCGAGAGATTTGCAAGGCTCGTCAACTGTCCCTTGGTGAAGAAGCTCAGCGTAGCCAGCAGCGAAATCAGCAGGAAGCCCAGTACGAACTTGGGAAATTTTTGCCAGAGAAAAGCAGCCTTGTTGCCAACTGCCTGAGCCTGCCCGCGAGAGGCCCAGTAGAGCGCATAGCCGAGCACAACAAAACCGATGAGCGCATTGCGAGTGGTCTTGGCAAGCACGGCTACCTTGCCTGCGGCGTCCGAGTAGAGCGCGCCTGCAGCGGTTGCCTCCGCTGTGTTATCTACCGCAAGGCCAGCCCACAGACCGTAGGCCTTATCACTGAGATGCAGCGCGTGGCCAATGGCGGGGAAGGCAAAAAGCGAGATAGCGCCGAGGGCCAGGATTGCGGCGATGGCGTACGAGGCGTCTTCATCATCCGCATCAATTGCAGGCTTGGCCGCAATAATTGCCGAGACGCCGCAGATGGATGAACCGATGGCCAGCAGCGAAGTCAGCTTCGGCTTGAGCTGGAATTTGCGCCCCAGAAAGTGCATGAACGTAAACGAGAGCGCAATGGCCACTGCAACCAACGCCAGTGAGATTCCGCCGAGACGCAGAATATCGCCAAGCATAAAGCGCGAGCCCAGCAGAACGATGCCGGCCTTGAGCCAGAACTCATAGGTCGCGACACCGGGCTGAAAAATCTTCGGCACACCGATGGTGTTGGCGATAACAAGGCCAATCACAATCGCCCACAGCACGTATTCAATGTTGGGAAACGGAATGTGATGCGCCTTCGTGTAGCCGTTAATGGAGGCCTCGATAATCTTGCCTCCATAGCCAACGGCAGTGAGCAGAAGCAGGCCGGGAATCAGCGCGAGAATGCGCTGTAGAGGATTCGCAGTCCGGTCAAATCCAGATGCGGAAGCGGGATTGGCAGCGAATGCCATGGTGTTTCTCCTTGCGTGGCGAACTTTCTCTAACGGCGCGGGGATTTCTTTAAGGCATTTTCCGGAATACTGTGAACTTTCCGAAGTCAGTTAACGTGGATTTTCTTTAAAGAAAATCCACTCAGCAGTTGCGGCTTCCTTCTACACCAATCCGGAAAATGCTATCGAGCGTGCCGCTTACCACGGAATCGCAGGAATCAGGTTGAAGCGAACGAGCAGGGCCAGCACGAGCGCAAGCGCAACGGCGTACACGTCTAGCGGAATACCGCCCCTTTTTGCAGGGACTTCAGGCATGGTTTTCTCCAGTTGTGTTGTGTCAGTTAAAGGTCAGGCTTCGATGGAAGCGTTCGCATCCGCCAGGTACTTTGCGGCGGTTTCGCGTACAGCCCACCCGGCAAGCAGAAGGCTGGGTGCAGGCAGGGGAGCTTCATCGCCGAGCCCGGCAAGCGTGGTACATCGCACCTGCTGGTTGGGCTGCGCGGCGTGCGAGACAAGCACGCAGGGAAGATCGGCGGGGAGCCCTTCGGCACGCCACTCTTCTGCAAGCAGTTTCAAGTCGCGGCCCGGCATGTAGACAACGCGGGTTGCGTCTTCCTGCGCAGGCAGCGGCGCGTCGTTGTGCGACTGCGCGTGGTGGCCTGTCGAAAAGATTACGCTCGATGCGCTGTGACGATCCGTAAGTGAGAACGGCACGGCAGCGGCAGCGGCAAACGCGGAAGTGATTCCGGGAACGACTTCGAAGTCAACATCCGCTTTGCGCAACGCAGCCATCTCCTCCGCAGCACGACCGAAGATGAGCGGATCACCAGACTTCAAGCGGACCGTTGTTCTGCCTGCACGCGCATGCTGAATCATCAGCGCATGAATCTCTTCCTGCGTGATGCTCTTTGTACCGCAGCGCTTGCCCACGTTCACAATTTCAGCGCGTGTGGCGAGATTCAGAATCGCCTGCGGAACAAGGTCGTCATGCAGAACCATGTCTGCAGACTGAAGAACGCGCAATGCACGCAGCGTCAGCAGTTCCGGGTCTCCGGGACCTGCGCCTACGAGATAGACCTTGCCTGCACTGTTTGCTACAGGCTTCAGCGGAGCTTTCGCAAGCAAACGCGAAGGGCAACTCTCCGACTCGCAGAGCTGGCGTTGCGCTAGCTGATGCAGCAGCGCCTTGCGTTCCTCACCAGCCGGATGCGTACCCAATACTTCGCGACGCAACTCGCCAAGTTGCGTAAGCCACGGACCTAAATCCTGCGGCAGTTGCGCATCCATTTCACGGCGCAGACGCTGCGCTACAGCGGGGCTTTCTCCGCTGGTTGAAATTGCAATTTGCAGCGCGCCACGATTGACTACGGAGCCGAAGAAAAAATCGCAGTGCGGAATATCATCCACGCTGTTGCATAGAACACCGCGCTCCACCGCTGCCTGGTACACCGCCGCATTCACCTCCGGCGTACTGGTTGCGGCGATGGCCACAAACACTTCGTCAAGATCAGCAGGAACGAACTCACGCGCAATCCATTCCAGCTTGCCTTCGGCAGCCAGCGTGCGAATCTCTTCCCGCGCTTCAGGAGCCACAACACGCAAGCGCACGCCAGTCTTAAGCAGGCTGCCGATTTTATCCAACGCGACAGCGCCCGCGCCGACCAGCAGGCCAGCGCGTCTTTCGAGTTGGAGAAAAATCGGCAGTAAGCTCATCGTGTTCCTTTATTCGCCTGCGCTGTGCGGCACGCGGCCCGTAGGCTTGTCGCGCTCTACGGCCGCAACCACTTCACCCGCAAGATGCGCACGCAGCTCATCGTTGGAGTGGCGCGCAAACCATGCGCGAAGATTTTCCTCACCATTGCGGCTGCCAAGATACTGCCTCAACAGGCGCTCAATTGCTTCCGGCGCATCGGTGGCAAGGCAGCGATAACCAACGGGGCGCGCAAAACCAGCATGCTCACCCACGGCACCGCCAAGGCAGAAGTAGTAAGCATCGGTCAGCTTGCCTTCATGCTTAATCTTCTTGCCTTCCATGCCGATATCCGCAATCCAGTGCTGGCCGCAACTGTTCGGGCATCCGGTTACATGCAGGCGAAGCTGCTGGTCGAACTGCGGCAGGCGCTCTTCCATCTCATCCACGAGCCAGCGAGCGAAGCCCTTAGTCTCCGTGATGGCAAGCTTGCAGAACTCCGTGCCGGTGCAGGCCACCGCGCCACGCCAGAAGACGGAACCATCTACATGCAAGCCAAGCTTACCCAGCGCCTGCGCAAGCTCCACAGTCTTTTCCGTAGGAATATCGAGAAAGAGCAGGTTCTGCGAAACAGTTGCGCGGAGGCGTCCTTTGCCAAAGCGCTCGGCAAGGTCCGCAGCAGCTTCAAGCTGTTCGCCGGTAAGACGGCCACGCAGAACGGAAGCGCCAACATAGCTCAGCCCTGCTTCCTTCTGCGGATGAATGCCTGCATGGTCACGAAAAACATCGCTTGGCACTTCTTCTTCGCCTGCACGCTCCAGCGTAAAGCTCACGCGCTTCTGCAGCTCCTCGCGGAAGCTCTCAGCGGTCCAGCCTTCCCTCATGAAGAGGTACTTCAAACGCGCACGGTCGCGGCTTTCGCGCAATCCAAGCTGGTCGCGGAAGATTTCCGCAACAGCCTTCACCACCGCCACTACCTGCTCGGGCTTCAGCCACACGTCAAGCTTTTCCGAGAGATGCGGCTCATTCGACAGGCCGCCGCCTACGCGCAGGTGGTAGCCAACCTCACCGTTCTTCTTTGCGCCCGTAAGGGCCACGTCGTTAATTTCGGGATAGGTGCACCATGACGGGCAGCCCGTTGCCGAAATCTTGAACTTGCGCGGCAGGTTATAAAACTCAGGATTCGCCGTGAGCAGGTGCGCAATCTCTTCCGCAAGCGGAGAGGCGTCAATCAGCTCATCATGCGCCACGCCAGCCAGTGGGCAGCCTGTTACGTTGCGCACCACGTCGCCGCATGCACCCTTGGGAGAAAGACCAACCTTGGTCAGCTCATCCACAACTTCCGGCAGAGACTCAATGGTGAGCCAGTGAAACTGAATGTTCTGCCGCGTGGTAATGTCGGCCAGATTGTTCGCGTACTTGCGCGCAATGCCGCCGATGGTGCGCAACTGCTGCGACGAAAGAATGCCGTTGGGAATGCCGACGCGCATCATCAGGTAGTCGGTCGCCAGCCCCTGTCCGCCCTTGCCGCCGGTAGCACCCGCGCCGTCGCCCTGCGTGTAAACGCCCCACCACTTGAAGTAGAACTCGGCCCACTCGGGCACCACGCTGGAGCGCCCCTCGCGGGCAAACTGGCGGACCTCGTCAAAGGCTTCCCACGGATTCTTGGTGCGCTTCAGGCGTTCCGCACGCTGGGCTTTGGTCTCTTTTTCGGGGATGACGTTTTGGGGCACTGCCTGGGTCATGATTCCTCAACTACCTGTCTTTGAATTGAATTCCGCGGCTAAAAATGCAAAACCCGCGTCAGCTGAAAGCTAAACCGCGGGTGAAAGAAACCTGTTTTATGCAATCACTGTTGGATTCCACAGGCCGTCCACGCCGCGTGACGCAGCGTACAACACCGACAACAAGGAAATCTGTGCATATCAACGATGATAGGTAGCGTATGGGGGAATTGCAAGCCGCAGCGCCTGCGCGAGCGGATGAAACCGCAGGAATTGCTTACTTGACGGGAATTGCGCAGGCCCCTTGATTCGGAATCCGCCAAATTCCGTTAACTCCTTTGCCAACGGAACGATATATTGCGTCTATGCCCTTTCAGCATGTTCATTCCTTGCTTGCCGCATCTGCACTCTGCGCCTGCCTTGTGCCGCTTGCGTCCGCGCAGCAGCCAATCAGTCTCGACGAGTTTTTCAACACCATGGAAATCAGCGCCGTACGCATGGCTCCCAATGGCTCCGCAGCGGTAATTGGCACGGAAGCTCCCGACTGGAAGAACAACATCTTTCGCAGCGATTTGTGGCTGTGGACCAGGGCAGACGGCCTGAAAATGCTCACTCATTCCGGCAGCGAAGAAAGCCCGCAGTGGAGTCCGGATGGAAAATGGATTGCCTTCCTCAGCGACCGCGCTCTTCCCGGCGAATCTGCTGGCGCGGATGGTGCTCCGTCGAGTGCCGATGACAAGGCCAGCCGCATCTGGATCATCTCTCCCACCGGAGGCGAAGCCCTCCCGCTCTTCACGGAAAAGCTTGATGTGCATGCCTTTGCGTGGTCGGCGGATGGCTCGGCTATCTACTATTCCGTGACACAGCCGCAGACCAAGGACGAAGAGGACGCACAGAAGGAGCAGTGGAAGGACGTCATTCGCTGGCGGGAACAGCATCGCGGAGACCTGCTTCTCAAGCAGCCTGTCAGCTTTGCGATACTTTCCCCGCTCCTCACGCCTCCTCCCCATCCTGCGCCTCAGCAGGACAGCAAAAAAGACTCCGCCGCACTTCCCCAACTAGCCCGGACGATTGCGAAAAACACCCTGTCCATCGCTGAAATCGCGCCTTCGCCTGATGATTCCTCCGTTGCCTTCACCACCACCCCAGTTCATCACCGTGTAGAAAACCCGCAGAACTACGAGGTATTCCTCGCTGCCGCTAACGGCAGTTCCACCCGGCAAATCACGCACAACAACGGCTTCGAGTCCCGGCTGCGCTGGTCTGCCGACGGCAAGTGGCTGCACTTTCAGGTAGACGCGGGCGCTGGCACAGCCGAAGGGCCATACCGCGACATCCAGGGCCGCCTCTACCGCCTTGAGATTGCAACGGAAAAGCTGGAACGGCGCGGCGCGGATTTTAGCGGCTCTTTCAGCGGATACACGCTGCTGCCCAACGGCGCGGAGATTGCACTTGGCCTGAAGGGCACGGAACAACAAATCTACAAAATTGACGGAGCGCATGCGACCAAGCTCCCCGGCCTTCCCGGCAGCTACGGCGACCTGCAATCGGTGCATGGCTCCAATGCCCTGCTGCTTACGCACTCCAGCTTCAACGTGCCCACGCAGGCGTATCTTGCCGACGACCCGCTGCATCCGGACAAGCTGACCGCGCTTACCTCTTTCAATCCGGTCTTTGCCCAGCGTGCGCAGCCTGCCTTCGAGCCCTACACATGGAAGGCTCCCGATGGCCGCACCGTCGAAGGCGTGCTTATCTTTCCCCCAGGCAAAAAGGGCGCGAAGCACCTGCGCATGCTCACCTTCATCCACGGAGGCCCGGAAGACGCCGACGGCAACCGCTTTGAGGCCGACTGGTACGACTGGGCCGCGCTGGCTGCCTCTCGCGGATGGCTCGTCTTCCGCCCCAATTATCGTGGCTCCACGGGTTACGGCGACGACTTCATGCTCGAAATCGCTCCGCACCTTGTCTCCAAGCCCGGCCTCGACATCCTCTCCGGCGTCGACGCTCTCGTAAAAGACGGTTATGCCGACCCCGACCACCTCGCCATTGGCGGATACAGCTATGGCGGATACATGACCAACTGGCTCATCACGCAGACCACGCGCTTCCGCGCTGCCGTAACCGGCGCAGGAGCCGTAGAGCACGCCGCCAACTGGGGCAATGACGACCTGACCTTCGACGATGCGTGGTTTCTTGGTGGCCGCCCCTGGGAAAACCCCGAAGTTTACCAGCAGGAAGCCGCACTTTTCCGCTTCAACAAGGTCAAAACGCCCACGCATCTCGTGCAGGGCGGCGCGGACGTCCGTGTGAACTTTCTTGAAGGCGTAACCATGGAGCGGGCGCTTGAATCGCTCAGCATTCCGCATACGTTCCTGGTCTTTCCCGGCGAAGGGCATCCTCTCGCCAAGAACCCCTGGCATGGCTACATCAAGGTGCGCGAAGAGCTGAACTGGCTCGAAAAATACGACCAGTCTACCTACGACCCGGCGAAATAAGCCCTTTCAAATAGAATAGGAAGCGAGGGTTCTACCAGGCGTTACGGCTGATTTTTTGAGAGCCGCAGCGCCGGGCCGCGCATCCCATAGATAGATCATGCCGCCAGTTACCACTATCGACGAGACAGTCCGCCAGCAGCGCCGCTTTCAACAAACGCTGCTCAGCGCCCGCCACACCATGGTCTGGACGGAAATCCTCAAGATTGCCCTCGACAGCTTCCGCGCCAGCAAGCTGCGTTTTGCGCTGACTGCTCTTGGCATGGTCATCGGCACCGCATCGGTGATTCTTGTCAGTACTATCGGCCTCACCGGCAAGGAATTTATCCTCAACGAAATCCAGAAAATCGGCACCAACCAGATCGCGCTGGAATACGCAGGCGGCGGCTCCGCCGGGGCGGAAAGCAACATCTACAACGACTACCTGACGCGCGACGACGAGAAGGCCATCGACGCACAGCTCCCCGGCATTCTGTACTCCTCGCCGATCCTGATGACGCACGACCGCATCAGCTTTGGCGGTGGCGTGGTCAAGGATACGCTCGTCCTTGGCGTCAGCCCCGACTATCAACACGTCCGCAATCTGCTCGTCACCTATGGCCGCTTTCTCGACCAGACCGACGACACCGAGCACATCAAATGCGCCGTTGTTACAGAGACATTTGCCAGGCTTCGCTACGGTTCCATTGACGCCGCCGTGGGCCACGAGTTCTCTATCAGCGGCATTCCCTTCACCATCGTCGGTGTCTTCAAGCAGTCGGTTACAGACTTCGGCCAGTCCGAGCTTGCCGACGAGACCATCCTGATTCCGTACTCGGTTGCGCGTTATTTCACCGGCACGGACAACGTGAAGCTGATTTACTTCTCCATGCGCTCCATGGCGGAAGTTGCCGACGCCACCGCGGAAATCAAGCGCATCATCAAAACGCGGCACCGCGCCAACTCTGTTTACACCACCACGGACCTGCGCGAAGTGCTTTCGATGGCCGACACCATCTCGAATATCCTCACGGCTGTGCTGGTGCTGGTCGCCACAGTTACACTCGCCGTTGGAGGCGTAGGCATCATGAACATCATGCTCGCCACCGTACGCTCGCGCATTCGAGAAATCGGCATCCGCAAAGCCCTCGGAGCCACACGCCGCGAAATCCGATTGCAGTTCCTTGCGGAAGCCACCATCATCTCGCTTACCGGAGGCGTCGTCGGCTCATTCGTTGGGCTCTCGCTGCCGCTCTCCGTTCGCCTCTTCACCGACTTCAGCCTGCCCATCTCTCCCTTGTCGATAGTCATTGCACTGGCAGCAGCTACATTTGTCGGCATCATCTTCGGAACCATGCCCGCCACGCGCGCCGCACAGCTCGACCCAGTTGAGTCGCTGAAATATGAGTAATCCCGGCCAGCCCGAGAACGACAACGAGAACAAAGGCCCGAACCTCGTCCTCATCTACACACTCATGGCGATAGGATTTTTAATCGCTGTGGCCTTCGCAGCCGCCATCGTATGGCCCTTTTACCAGCGGCGTTAGCTTTTTGCGAAAAAGCTCAGCCCCGCATCACCCTGCTCCAGCAGGCGTGTCCTCTTCAGCGCGCCGTAGCTGTCTTCCAGCCGGTCTTTACGGCGATGCTCGGCAATCACCACGGCACCCTCAGCCAGCCAGCCGGAATCCTCACGGCCCAGCAGTCGCAGCACCGTCTCATACTCCGCAGCCAAATCATAGGGCGGGTCCAGAAACACGACATCAAACCCCTCCGCCGGAGCCGTTCCGCGCAAAAATGCCGACGCCGCTACGGAATGTACACGCACCCCGCTTGCAATTCCCAGGCGTGACAGGTTCCCCCGCAGCGTCTTCAGCGCAGGCGCAGCCTTCTCCACAAACTCCACCTGCGCGGCCCCACGGCTCACGGCCTCAATCCCCACCGCGCCGGAGCCCGCATACAAATCCAGAAACCGTGCCCCATCTATTCGCAGAGCCAGAACATTGAACAGCGTTTCCCGCAAACGGTCGCTCGTTGGCCGCGTAGCCATCCCGTCCGGAGCATCCAGGGTTCGCGAGCGATACTCGCCTGCAATTACTCGCATAGAAAAACAGAATATAGACATAGGGCCTGACACACTACAATGGCCCTATGCGTGGCTGGTCAATCCCACTGGGCCGATGGATGGGCGTAGAACTTCGCGTCCACACCTTCTTTCTGCTGCTCGCCGTGGTCTGCGCCGGCCTTGGCGCATCCGAAGGCAACACGCTCGCCGTGCAGCGCGGCCTGGCATTGTTCCTTATCCTCGTCTCCGCTATTGTTGTGCGTGAAACCGCGCGCCTGCTGGTTGCCGCATGGATGGGCCTGCGCCTGCGCGCCATTCTGCTGCTGCCCATTGGCGGGCTCTTCGCCTACGCCACGCCGGAAAGCCAGGAGCTAGCCACCATCGGAACCGGCTCGTTCTTTCTCGCCGCTGCGGGCCCGCTTGCCAACGGCTTCACCGCGCTCTTTCTCGCCGCAGTCTTCCTTGGCGTTGCGCCCAATATCGACCTGCCCGGCCTGCCCCTGATTGCCACCGGGCATCTGCTGCGCAGCCTGGTCTGGATGCACGCCGGACTCGCCGCCCTGCATCTTCTACCCGCCTATCCGCTCGATTGCGGACGCCTGTTGCGTGGCAACTTTGCACAGAAGCATGGTGCAGCTCCGTCAGGCCGCGCCGCCGCGGGTCTCGGCCAGTTGCTCGCCCTTGCCGCCATGGTTGGTGGAATGCTGCTGCATAGCCCGTGGCTCATCATCGCCGGCTTCTTCATCATGATTGGCGCGCAGATTGAAGACCAGGGCGTCTTCTTCCAGTCTGTTGTGGACACGGTGCAGATGCGCGAAGTCATGCTCACCGACTTCGCCACGCTCTCGCCTTCCGACACACTGGCCGATGCGCTCTCGCGCTGCGTCCACTCGCTGCAGGAAGACTTCCCCGTCGTGCGCGGCCCTCAGCTTGTCGGCATCGTCTCGCGGCAGCGCATCATGGAGGCTCTGCGCAGCGATGGCAACGGCTACGTACAGTCCGTCATGTCCCGCGCCTTCCAGGTTGCACGGCCTGAAGACACACTCGGCACTACGATTCGCCGCATTACGGCAGGCCGCGGACTCGCGCTGATTCCGGTTACGGAAAGTGGCCGCGTCGTCGGCATTGTCAGCGTGCAGAACCTCATGAGCTCCATGTCTCTGCTTGCCGAGCAGCGCCGCTACGAGCGCAGTGAGAGCGATGACTAGCGACAGCCTGAACGAAAACGAAGCCCCGCTAAAACCCGGCCTCTATCTTGTAGCCACGCCCATCGGCAATCTCGGCGACATCACCCTCCGCGCCCTCGACGTGCTCAAGCGCGCCGACCGTATCGCCGCCGAAGACACTCGGCAGACCCAAAAGCTGCTCAACCACTTCCAAATCGAAACGCCAACCGAAAGCTGCCACGAATTCAACGAGGCCCTGCGGGCGGCGGCGTTCGTAGAGGCCATCCGAGAGGGAAAACGCATCGCCGTCGTAACCGATGCAGGCATGCCCGGCATCAGCGACCCCGGTAGCCGCCTCGCCGCTGCCGCCATCGCCGCAGGCTTGCCCGTCATTCCCATTCCCGGAGCCAACGCCGCGCTCAGCGCGCTTGTCGCCTCCGGCCTGCCCACCAGCGAGTTCCAATTCCTCGGCTTTCTTCCGGAAAAAGCAGGCGCACGCCGCACACGCCTCGAAGCCCTGGCCAAAGAACTGGCAGGCACAGGCCGTACCGCAATCTTTTACGAAGCTCCGCATCGCATTCTGGAAACACTCGCCGATATCGAAGCCGTCTTCCCGACGCAGCAGCGCGTCGTCGTCGCCCGCGAACTAACCAAGCTGCACGAAGAGTTCCTGCGCGGCACGGCAGCGGAAATCCGCACCGAGTTGGCCTCCCGCGATCGCGTTCGTGGCGAAATTACCCTGCTGATTGAAGCGCCCGCCGAGCAATCCGCAGCGCCGGTAACGCAATCCATCCGCCAGCAAATCGCCGCCCTGCAAGCAACCGAAGGCCTCGACGAAAAAGAAGCCCTCAAGCGCCTCGCACGCACGCTGGGACAATCCAAAAGCGAGCTCTACCGCGAGCTGCAGCGCGAACGC
Source organism: Occallatibacter sp. FHG110214_02 (assembly GCF_059115385.1). NCBI lineage: Bacteria > Pseudomonadati > Acidobacteriota > Terriglobia > Terriglobales > Acidobacteriaceae > Occallatibacter > Occallatibacter sp. FHG110214_02. The sequence continues at coordinate 37,166 of NZ_JBZYWK010000006.1, forward strand.
GCAGGCAGTCGCACCCGCGGCTAGCCTCTAGCTGGCAATCCCCTGCTCCAACTCTTCAATCACTTCGCGAAGCTGTTCCCGCTTGCGGTCCGTCACTTCCACAAAGCGAATTCCAACGGTGTGCTTGTCATGCAGCGCCTGCGTCACACCCGGAAGCAGCAGCGGCGTGCCTCTCAGCAGAAACTCCACCTCTACGCGCCGAAAAGCGCCCACCGGAATCACCTCTTCCGACCGGATGCGGCAGCCGCCCATGCTCAAGTCGATAATCTTGCCCACCGCCTGGCTGTGCAGCGAAAGAAAGCGAACCTTCGCTGTGCCATCCACCGTGTGCCGCACATGCTGACGCCGGTCCCGGTTCAGAATCGCCGCCCTGCGCAAGCCGCCCGGCTTTTTGTCAGTCTCTGTCGTATTCGCGGCCTTCAGCGTTGCCGCTACACGCTGCGCGGCCTCTTTCTGGCGCGCATCCAGCTCCTCGCGCAAGCCGCCAAGCAGGTCCGCCAGCTCCTGCCTGCGAGCCGCGCTCATCTTCTGAAACTGAATCCCAAGCACCTGGTTGTGCGCCGACCACTGCAGCACCCCGGCAAACCGGAAGTTCGTTCCCGCCAGCCGAAAGGTCACCTCCACCGGCGCGCCCACCGGAACAGGAATCTCCTCATCGCGGCGCAAACGGCAGCCCTCCAGGCCAAGGTCCGTCATGCCGCAGCGCAGGCTCGCGCCCGCTCCCTGCAGAAAAAGAAATGCCTCGCCCTCAACGGGAAAGCGGAAAAACTTCCGCTGCTCCCGCCGAAGCTTCAAGTTCGTTGCCGGATACTCGTCGTCCACCGTCTGTCCCTCTTCTCCAAGGAACATCGGCAGCTTTCAGCAAAACCAGAGGTGTCTATTTTGAAAACGAAGCCCAGAAAAAGACGCTCAGTGACCCGCCGTCAGTTCCCAAGGGCGAACACCCGCCGGAGCCTCAACCTCGCGACCACGCAGGCGGTCGTACTGATACAGGTCGCTTGTCGTACCCAGGCCTTCGTTATAAAGCCCCATCGTCCCCGTCACCAGGTTCAGCTCCTCGGTAAACGTATGAATCGCATGCAGTTGCGCAGCGGTCGCGGGCAGCTCAAATTTTGTGGTCTTGATAAATTTCTGGTAGCCGCGGTCGAGCAGACGTGCAATCTCGCCCTTTACCAGTTTGCCCGGCACCAACACGCCCGGCGTCACCACCAGGCTGGCCGCGCTGCCCTCTCCCTTGCCGGCGCCGCTGGGCGCAAGCACCGCGGAAACGCCGTTCTTCGTCACCTGCACGGCCTTGTCAACGCCGGTATACGGCGCAACTTCAAACGATTGCGAACGAAGCGAATCAATAAGCTGATCGAAGGTGGGATTTTTTTTACGGGCCATGGGTCGCTTTCCAGTCTGCGAGGATATGAAAGGAGCACGCGCGGAGGTGCCCGGCGTAGAATCCTTGGCACAGCAGCGAAGTTTTTGCCTCTCCACCGCGCCTGAATTCATCATACCTTCCGCGCCCTGAAAATTTCCCCATGACCGTCACGAATCCGCAAGCACAACTCGGCGCAAGCCTCCTCGACCGCATCGGCAACACGCCGCTCATTCGCTTGGAACACATCGCGCAAGGGCTCAACGGCGTCACCCTGCTGGCCAAAGCAGAGTGGACCAACCCCGGCGGCAGCGTAAAAGACCGCGCCGCAGCCAGCATGGTCCGCGATGCCATGGAACGTAGCCTACTGAAGCCCGGCTCATCAGGCAAAACGCTCCTCGATGCCACCAGCGGAAACACCGGCATTGCCTACGCCATGCTCGGCGCGGTACTCGACTTCCCTGTCCGCCTCGTCATGCCGTCCAACGTCTCACCCGAGCGCAAACGCATCGTCCGCGCTTACGGAGCCACCGTCGAGTGGACTGCTCCCGACGAAGGCTCGGACGGAGCCATTCGCCGCGCCCGCCAGATGGCGGCCGACGAGCCCGAAAAATATTTCTACTGCGACCAGTACTCCAACAACGCCAACTGGAAGGCGCACTACAACACCACCGCGCCGGAAATATGGCGGCAGACCGAAGGCCAAATCACGCACTTCCTCGCAGGCCTCGGCACCTCGGGCACCTTCATCGGAACCACGCGGCGCTTGAAGGAATTTCATCCCGGCCTCATAGCTATCAGCTTCCAGCCGGACTCGCCGTTTCACGGTCTCGAAGGCATGAAGCATATGCCGTCCGCCATTGTGCCCGCCATCTACGACCCGCAAGTCGCTGACCGCAACATCGAGATTGAAACCGAAGCCGCCTACGCCATGGCGAAACGGCTGGCCCGCGAAGAAGGCGTCCTCGTTGGCATCTCTGCAGCCGCAGCCGTGGAAGCCTCCTTGCGCATAGCAAAGGAAGAAGCCGCCGCAGGCCGCCGCGCCGTGATTGTCACCATCCTGCCCGACTCCGCCGACAAGTACCTCAGCGAGCGCTTCTGGGAGGAAGAATGAGCACCATCGTTTTCCCGAAAGCCGTTTACGAAGCCATCCGCGCACACGGCGAAGAAACTTATCCCTATGAATGCTGCGGCGCATTGCTCGGCAATTCCATAGACGGAAGCTGGCAGATCGTCGAGTCCATCAAGGCAGGCAACACCCGTACCGACTCCGCGCACAACCGCTACAACATTGCGCCCATCGAACTCGTAAAAATCGAGCGCGAAGCCCGCAGCAAGAAGCTCGAAATCGCAGGCTTCTACCACTCGCACCCCGACCACCCCGCGCAGTGGTCGCAAACCGACTTTGCCGAAGCCCACTGGCTGGGCTGCGCCTACGTCATTACGGAAGTAGCCCAGGGCAAAGCCGCCGTCACCAACTCCTTCCTCCTTACTGGAACCACGGAAGAGGACAAACGATTGGAACTCCAGTCCATTCAGGTGGCCTGAGCGAAGCGATAATCGAGAAAGGACAAGTTATGGCAACCGCAACCGAACCCGCCACACTCCCGCAGCTCACCACAGACGACATGGCCCGCTACTCGCGCCACATCCTTCTGCCGGAGGTCGGCATAGAAGGCCAGCAGAAGCTCAAAGCCGCGAAGGTGCTGTGCGTCGGCACCGGCGGCCTCGGTTCGCCCATGGCTCTCTATCTCGCTGCCGCGGGCATTGGCACACTCGGCCTCGTCGATTTCGATGTAGTCGATTCCAGCAACCTGCAGCGCCAGATCATCCACTCAACCAACGACATTGGCCGCAAGAAACTCGACTCTGCTGAAGAGAAGCTGAAGGCGCTCAACCCCGCGCTCAACGTCGTGAAGCACGAGACGATGCTCTCCAGCGCCAACGCTCTTGAGATTCTGAAAGACTACGACATCGTTGCCGACGGCACGGACAACTTCCCCACGCGCTATCTCGTCAATGACGCCTGCGTGCTGACGGGCAAGCCCAACGTCTACGGGTCGATTTTCCGATTCGAGGGCCAGGCCAGTGTCTTTGCTACGGAAGAAGGCCCCTGCTACCGCTGCCTCTATCCCGAGCCGCCACCGCCGGGCCTTGTGCCAAGCTGCGCAGAGGGCGGAGTGCTCGGTATTCTCCCCGGCCTCGTCGGAGTCATTCAGGCCACGGAAGTCCTCAAGCTCATTCTCGGCAAGGGCGACTCGCTCATCGGGCGTCTCTTGCTCGTGGACTCGCTCAACATGCGCTTCCGCGAACTCAAGCTGCGCAAAAACCCCGAGTGCCCCGTCTGCGGCCCCAACCCAACGGTCACCCAACTCATCGACTACGAACAGTTCTGCGGCATAACGCCCGCAGCGCAGGAGACAAATTTGAAGAACGGCATTCCGCAAATCACCGTACAGGAATTGAAGCGCCGCATCGACGCAGGCGAAGACGTGCAACTCATTGATGTGCGTGAGCCATGGGAAGCGCAGATTGCACAGATAGGCGGCAAGCTCATCCCCAAAGGCGACGTGCCCAACCGACTCGCGGAGATAGATAAAAACCGCGAAGTCGTAGTGCACTGCAAATCCGGCGGACGCAGCCAGCAGATTTCAGAACTGCTGAAGCAGGCAGGCTATGAGAAGGTAGTCAACGTCGCCGGCGGCATCACCGCATGGAGCGACCAGATCGACCCCAGCGTCCCAAAATACTAATCAGAAAAACAAATCCCCTTGCCCCATCCTTGCGCCTTTTTTCTGGCGCAAGGGTGGGAAACCATAGATATCCGTTCTCCCATCACCGAGCTAAAAGCTAATAGCTGCCTCACCGCACAATCTCCACCGGCCCTGCCTGCACAGCCCGTGCTACATCGCCATTCCGGCCAAGCTCATCCACCTTGCCGAAAATCATCTTGCCGCTAGCCGTCTGCAGCACGCTGGTCACGGAGATATCCACGCTGCGCCCAATCATCTTCCGCGCATTGTCCACAACCACCATCGTGCCGTCATCCAGATAGCCGACGCCCTGGTTGTACTCCTTGCCTTCCTTCAAAATCACAATCGTCATGCGCTCACCGGGCAGCACCACCGGCTTCAACGCGTTGGCAAGGTCATTGATGTTGAGCACTTCCACATGATGCAGATGCGCAACCTTGTTCAGGTTGAAGTCGTTGGTAACAACCTTCGCATCCAGCTTCTTCGCCAGTTCCAGCAGCTTCAAATCCACTTCGCGAATGGATGGAAAATCATCGGAGACAATCTGAACCTGAATCGCGGTATTCGATTGCATGCGCTGCAACATATCAAGGCCGCGCCTGCCGCGCTGCCGCTTGGAGCCATCGGTTGAATCCGCAACCACCTGCAACTCCCGCAGCACAAACTCAGGGATAATCAGCGCGCCATCCATGAAGCCCGCTTCGGCAATGTCTGCAATGCGGCCATCAATGATGACGCTGGTGTCGAGAACCTTCGCCTCGCGCCGCGCAGGCTTCTCACCGGAAAAGATTGCGCCCAGCGCCGCCGGGTTCAGCAGGTCTCCCTTGCTCGCGCCCACCAGCAATCCCACATACGTCATCAGCAGCAGCACAAAAATCTGCAGCACTGCCGAAGTGGATTCACTGAGCGGAGCCGAGCGCAAAACGAGGCAGAAGAGCGCCGCCCCAAGAATGCCCAGCAGCGACCCGGCAACCGCGCCAATCAGCCGTCGCAGCGTAAGCGCGCGCACGCGCAGCTCAAAGACAATCACCAAAGCCGCAGCCACGGCGCCAGCCACAGCGCTCAAGGGAGAAGACAGCCCGAAGGGCCGAAGAACATAGCAAACAACGCTAAGGAGGGCAACAAAAAGAACACGCAGAAGAACAATATCCATGACGACCACCGCTGGCGGAGCGCATAAATAGAACCTTCCGCCAAACATGGTAAGCGAGTATGCCGAGCGGCACGGAGAATCGTCAAGGAATAAATACCAGGGGACAGGGTACGGGGTGCAGGTACAGAAACATTGCGAAGCACCCATGCCAGCAAACACTTGTTCCCTGCTTTTCAGATCATGATGCAAATGGGCGGCAGGAACGCCATCAAAGCAACACTCCCCTGTACCCGATACCCTGTTCTTACGACGCGACGGCCAGGTGATGCTGCGGATGCAGCCGCGTGGAGCCCTTGCGCGGGCCGCGCTTGCGTGCGCTCATAATCTTGATCTTCTCCAGCAGTTCCGTCGCCGAGCAGTTCTTCTTCGCCATCAGCGCATCGGCATTATGCATCTGGTCGGCAACGCGCGCCGGATCGCACATCAGGATCATCGGCACGTGGCTGGCAATCCCCTTCAGTCTCCCCACTAACTGGCTGCCATCCATCTGTGGCATTCCGTGGTCAGCCAGCACCAGGTCCACAGAAGTCTCAGCAAAAATTCCGATCGCGTCTTCCCCGTTCGTGGCGGTAACCACGCGGTATCCATTGGTCGTAAGCATGAAGGCGAGTACGGAAAGCTCCTGTTCGTTGTCGTCAACTGCGAGAATAATCTTCTTGGGCCTCATAGCGGGGGGAACACTCCTTCTAAAAATCGAATCAAAATCAAGGCAAAAGGCTTCCCGGGCCGCGCTGGTTAGCGCAGCTTAGAGACAGCCGAATTGTTGGGAGCAATAGCCGGCGTGGCCGGAACTCTTCAGGGTTCCGGGAAACGTGAATGGCTTATCGGCAGAAGAACGCGCTATCGATCAACAGCGCCCAATGCAGACAGAATCACGCAATCGAAACTTGAAGAGGTCAGCCTTCACGCGCGTCCTGATTGCGGTTGAAGCCTGCGTCAAAATCCGGTCTCCTGCATTCCACGAATGCGATTTCTGTACCGGCTCAATTTCCTCAATGCTTGCCAAGAGTACGGCGGGCGGAATATCCATGCAAGGGCGAAAATCTGTCGAAGCAGGCGGTGGAAAACTCCGGGCAATTGAGTGAAACTCGCTACATGCAACAACCAAAGCTACTTAGAACGATGAAAACCTGTTGAAAGTTTGTGCATCATGGCAGGAAAAGCCTTCCGGTTGCTACAAGAACAGTGCTGCCCCCTACACGCACTTCTGTGACCTTTGCCGTGTCAAGTTTTGCGCTCAAAAAAAGATCGCTGGGGCGTCCCATTTCAACACCTTGGCATACATGAATCCTGTTTCCGGAAGGAGCAATCCCGCGCCGGACGAGATAGCTGATTGCGCATCCCGCAGCCGAACCCGTCGCCGGATCTTCGCCGCCGTTAAACTGCATCCGTGCTCGGAAAGCGTCTCCCTCCGGAGCCATCACATAAAACCACCGCGCTCCAAGCGAGCGTAGCCAGGCCGTAGCCTCCTGCTGGCGCACATTGAGCCTCCCCAACGCCTCCACACTGCGCAACACAACGATGGCAAACGCCGTCCCCGTAGAGACCACCTGCGGCGGCGCACCCGGCTCCAAATCCTCCAAGCTCAGCCCGCAAAGCTCCGCCACACGCGCCGCATCCAGCTCCACGCCAAACTCCGGATCGCGCTGCGTCATCTCGCCTGCCAGCGGCTTTGCAGCGTCCGCAAAACGCACCGGAATCGGCCCCACATTTTCAGCAAGCGTCACCGTATCGCCCTGCACCGTCTCCGGCGCGATAAGCTTCAAAACGCTCGCCGTACCCAGCGTCGGATGCCCCGCAAACGGCAGCTCCTCCTGCGTGGTGAAGATGCGCACGCGCACGCCTTCTGCCTGCTCGGTGGCCGTATCCCGCCGCTCCACAAACGTCGTCTCGGAAAGGTTGAACTCCTTCGCAATCGCCTGCATCTGTGCCGTTGTCAGGTTCGCCGTGTTGTTCACCACGGCCAGCGGATTCCCCGCCAGCGCGGTTTCCGTAAACACGTCCACCAGGAAATAATTCAGTTCGTGCTTTTTGTTCTCCATATGGACTATTATGAAACCGGGCACCTTGATTGTTAACGAAACAGGAAAGGTCTGCTATGAACATCACCATCCATGAACGCGACAAGTGGCGCACGCTGGAATACGAAATCTCCACCCCGTCCGGAAGCCTGCTGGCCAAGTCGCTTCCCTCTTTCTTCCAGCACAAGCTTGAAATCTCTTCCCAAGGCGCTGTAGTCGCGCACCTGGAAGAGGAGTCCACAATCCTGCACAGCCGGTTCCGCTTCGTTTTTCAGGACGGCCGCACGTACTCCTTCGAGCACCAAAAAACCTGGTCGCCCATCTACAAATGCACCGGCAACGGCGAGAGCTATACGTTCCAGCAGCACAGCCAAAGCAAACTCTCGATATTCAAAGATGACCTTCCAGTTGCCACCATTGCGCGCCCGTTTTCCTTCCTCAAAGGCCTCGAATACACCCTCACGCTGGAAGAAAACACGGACCCTCTTCTCGCGGTCTGCATGGTCCTCGCAGCACGCGCCCTGGAACGTGCAGCGGAGCTGTCTGCCGTGCTCACCAGCTAACCCGGAACCAGCCCCCGCAGCAACATGGGGTTGACAGTTCCCCGCCCAGCCTCTACCCTACGAATACTCGCAGTGAAAAGCGCGGGGAAGGATTGGGAATGAAGAACTGCAAAGCAAACGCGTGTTGTCTGTGCTGCTGTGAGAGCAGCGCCACGCGGGCGTCTTTGCTGAGCTAACCAATCCACCAACGGATTAAGCAGCAAACAAGACCCACCCGCACAATGCGAGGTGGGATTTTTAGTTTAGGGACGAGGGACTAGAAAAACAGGAGACAATCCGGCAAAGCTTCCAGCCTTGTCTCTACGTCCCTGGTCCCTATGTCCCTGCCTCAAGCACCGATGGCGAAGTGGCTAACGCGCTGGTCTGCAAAACCAGTATTCGCGGGTTCAATTCCCGCTCGGTGCTCCAAATTCCAAAGGCAAAAGGGCCGCCTTCTCCCTGCACGGAGAAAGCGGCCCTTTCGGCTTTTCGCAGCCCTTTTAGTTTAGGCATAAGCCCTCAAAACTTCGCACAGCTAAAGCGCAATCAGCGGCCTCGGCAACCTCGTGCGCGAGCGGTCCAGAAAAATCCGCATGCGCAGCGCCTCGGTGCGTTGTGTAGCAACCAGCAGTTGCTGGCGCCGAACATGGTCGGCATTCTCAATCCATGCAAGCAGCGCCTCATCCCTTGCCGCGCCCTCTTCCAGCCGTGCAATCCGCTGTTCAATCGTCCTGCGAAAACGCGGGCTAATCTCAACCGTTTCTACTGCCAGCTCATGCTCATTCATCGCTGCTACTCACTTCTCGTAGATAAAAAATAAACAGCTGCTAAAGTTTCTGCACCGTCAAGCCGATAGTAGTAAGACCGCATCTTCCCTGCCAGATTACGGGCTACGCCGCAACCGCGCTGCTGTTCGTAACGTGTGTTTGAAATCAGCACAGACTGCCCAAAAACAAGGCAGGGATTCCCGCGCACCCCTCTCAGCACAGAAATCCCTGCCCCCTTGCCCTAGCGGCTGTTGCCGGGGGCGCTTGTGCTGGCAATGGCCAGCATCACCTTCGTTCCACCATCCAGATGCACGTCCTGCCGCGCGCTTATCAGTGCGCCAGAGGCATTCGAGAATGGGCGTCCGCTGGCGCTGCATGCTACCAGCACGCCCGGCACGCTTGTTGTGCGAATGACGACGTTGCCGTTCTGCGCTACGGCTGTTCCCGGAGGAGGGCCGCTCTGCTCTGCTCCGCCACCTGAGGGAGCCATGCTGGGGCTTGGTGCTGCCGGAGCCTGCTGAGCCGGAGCTGTCCGTGAGGCCGAGCCTCCTGAGCTGCCGCCACTGGTTCCACCCGCAGAACCACCACCGCCCGCAGGCGCTCCGCTCGACATCGGCATTCCACCGCTGCCGGAGCTGGCGCTGCTATCCTCTGACGGGGCCACGCTCTGAATCGCGGACATGATGGGCATGCTCTGCCCGCTCTTCAGTTGCGCCTGGTCAAACTGCAAAGTGACTCGACCATTCGAGTCCTCCGCATGCGGCTGCGCCTCGGTAATATGCCCCATAATCTTGGACCCCTTGGGAATCACCGTGCCATCGGCCATGGTGGTGTTGGCGGTGGTTTTCAGCACCACGCTGTCGCCTACCTTGGCGGTTTTCGAGTCCAGCTTCGAGGTCAGCTCACCTGTCACCGGGCTGAGAGGCTTGGCTGGTGCCGCCTGGCCGGGCGGCGCGGCCTGGTCCTGCTGCTGGCCCGGTTGTTGAGCCGGAGGCGCTGCCTGCTGCTGTTGTGGCTGCGGAGAATCCGGCTGCGGTTGAAGCGTAACGGGTTGCTGCGCGGCGGCTGGAATGGTGCAGAGAGCCGCCAGTACAAGAGCTGCGTTATAAGCGAGTTTCATTTGGGGGAAACCTCCATTGGTCCGATTCCGTTACTTCCGCCGCGCCAACTGTTCTGGTGCAGCGCAATATCTGTCTTCCAGCCGGGCGATTCGAGCCTTCGGCTGAAAGACGGGTATGACGGAGACTCTTGCGAAGAGGTTGCCGCGTGGTTCCGAATCCCGCGAAATTATTTCAGCGCCTGAAAACAAACAGGCACGGAGCAAGCTCCGACAGCGCCTGCACCGTGCCCGTTGCGTCCTGGGGGAGGACAGCAATCTTTTTTTGAAACAAGGAAACCTGCGCCGCCTCTCCCGGCAATGGAGCCCGAGCCCCCAGGAATCACGGAGGCGGCGCGAAATGGGTTGGGATTATCGGTGAATTGGGGAAGGCTTGCCGTGGGCACTCCCGGCGGACCTTGCGCCGGGGACTGCCTTGGCATGAGCCGCCGGCGCTTCTGCGCCAGGGGCGGTTGCTCGAGGGCCGTTGCTCGCTTTGGGCGCTGCGCTGTTCAAGGCGCGGCCCGCGGCTCCCACTGTATGTACAAGCTGGCCCTCAGTGGAAGCGACGCCGGAGCTGGCCGCGCCTGCCGTGTTGCCAACAGAGCTGCTGGCCAGATACATCTGGCCTGAGCCCATACTCTGCTGCGCATGAAAAGGAATACTGGAAACACCAACCAAAGCCATGGCTGCTACGATCGCGGTTTTCATGGGGGAGAAACCTCTCTATCGCAATAAATATTCGCCGAGAACTGCTCAATCTGTTCGGAGCATTGCCCCTACTAAAGAGTTCTACTGCAAGCAGCGCGCCAATCTCATAAGGAAACCGAAAATACCAACTTAACCAAATATTTATCTGTAACTTATAGACACATCCTCACAGCATTCCGCCCAGACACCCACCTGCAAAAATCAAGCAATTTCGACTTAGCGTGTAAATTTTGCTCGATTTCCACCCCGAAAACATCCCCCAGAAACCAGGCACCCCATATCCCACCCGAAATTTGCCGAAGGATCTCAGCAGTCGTTCTTGCAGTTGCCTTTTCCAAACCAGACTCAAACTTCGGTTCGGGTACGGGTGCCCCCGGTCCCTCGCATTTGGGGACCGGGATACCCATACCGCCAGTTCTCCCCGCATCAAGCTCTCCCGCCGCCTGTGGAAAAAATCCTGTCAAGCCACAAATCGAAAAATATTTCCTAACTCATTGATTCCATTGAGCAAAATTCCTCTCCGGATTTGCGCTCAATTATGCGAAATCTGCCACAATAGAATCAGCAGAAGAAAAACGGCCCGATTCCAAAGGAATCGGGCCGTTCTGTTTTTCCGCTAACTCGCTAATTCCAAAGAAAGGAGAACCCCATGCACGCAATGGCAGGCACAATCCCCTATACCCTGCACCCTGTACCCTGCCTTTTGCACAGTTCCGGAATAAAGAAACTGCACAGTCCCTGTGCAATCACCCACAACCCATACAAAACAAAAGAAATGGGAAAGCACCCCGCTGTGCGCATACACACGGAGTCGCACACAATCTGTGGACACTTAGTTATTAGCGCTCTCAGCCGTAGGCGCAAAGTAGCCTTTGCGGACCTGCACTTTCATATCCTCGCCCTTGCAGGTGATGGAGAGCTTGCGGAAGGTACCATCCTGCTTGGCATTCGTGGGAGTATAGGTGCCAATGTACTGCGTGCGCAGCTCATCCGCAATCTGCTGAAAGGCGGCGGCCAGCTTCTTGCCGTTGTTGCCCACGTTGATGAGACGGCCTCCGGTCTCGTCACTCAGCCGTTTCGCTGCCGAGTAGCCGGAATAGCCCCAGTTGCCGTAGCCCTGCACGTCCGCAATGAGGATGACGTAGATGATGGCGTTGGACTTGATGGCCGCGTCAATGGCTTCGCCTATTTTGTGGTCGCTGCCCTGATCCTCGCCGTCGGTGAGGATAATCATGGCCTTGCGCCCGGTCTGCTCGTCGAACTTCTGGTGCGAGGTCATGTAGATGGAGTCGTAAAGGAGCGTGCCCTTAGGGTCGCCGTAGACAGGCACAGTTCCGCCGCCCGCTCCGGGGATTCCGCCTGCTCCGTTGCCGCCGGCTGTGTTGATTTCCGCCCTTTGCAGGGCACGGGTCAGCAGGTGTGCCGAGTTGGTGAAGTCCTGCAAAAGGTCCACATTAACGTCAAAGGACGCAACAAACGCCTGGTCCTTTTTGCGCAGAATCTGTTCAAGGAACTGGCTGCCGGCGTCCTGTTCCAGCGGGAGGACGCGCTGCTGGCTGCCCGATGTGTCGAGCAGGATGCCCAGCGTGAGCGGCAGGTCGGTTTCCGCCGCAAAGGTCTTCCACTTCTGCGGCTCCTTGTTTTCGGCAACGTCGCAGTCTTCGCGGTTAAGGTGCGGGACGAGCTCGCCGGACTTGTTTTTGACCGTAAAGTAGAGATCCACAAGGTTGACGTTGAGCTTGAGGGTGGCGACGGGGGTTTCGTCCTCCGGCTGCGCGGGAGCATTGCTCACCGGAGGCGCGTCCGGGGTGGGCGGAAGCTGCGCCCAGGCGGCGGACGGCACAAGAAACGACGCAAAAATCAGGAAAAGCTTTTTCATCCCCATCTCATCCTAGTTAGACGTATCCCAATGAAGAGAGCATAATGCAGGCGCGTGGGTACATTAGATTTTGCAGGAGAACGAAGTAACGAAGTATGGAGGCATATCCCGGATGTCCGTTTCCTTGTTCCCTTGGCCGCTCGTTCCCTCGATCCCTGTCTTTTATCGGTTCCGCGCGTCTGATAGTCTGAACAATGCACAGGCCTTTCGTTTTTTGAGGAAGAGCCAGAGCCACGGCCGCTGCCAGATTACGGGAGAAACGAGCCGTGTGGAGGACCAGGATACCCGTGAAGTCTGTATTGCAATATTCGGCGCTGACGGCGCTTTTGAGCCTGACACTGAACCTGAATGCGCCCGCTCTTGCGCAACAACAGCAGCAGAAACCGTCGCCGATTCCTGACGCGCCTGCTCCGCAGCAAAGTGCGCCTCCGCTGACCGATGCTGTTTCCGGGCCGATTAAGCCCGGCGGTGGCGCGGGCACGGAGTCTTCTTCCAGTGGGGCTTCTACCTCCGGGGGAGATATCCAGGGCGCTGTGCCGCAGCCGCAGCAGGCTGCACCGGCTACGCCTCCGCCTGCCACTTCGCAGGGAGACCAGCAGCAGACGCCGCCGCAGGAGCCGCCAATCGCAGACCTCGGCAATATTCTGCGCGTGTACACCACGCTGGTGGAAGTTCCGGTGACGGTGAAGGACTCCAAGGGCCAGCAGGTTGGCGGCCTCACCTGGCGCGACTTCAAGGTCTACGAAAACAACACGTACGAACCGCTGCGCTTCTTCTACTCTGGTTCGGAAGGACGTCCGCTCTCTGTCGTCTTTGTTGTGGACCAGAGCTTGCCGCGCGACGTTATGGCGCAGGTGAATGATTCACTCGGGGCCATCCAGGGCGCGCTGACGCCTTATGACGAGATTTCCGTTTTCAGCTATGGCAACGGGCCACAGAACAAGTCGGGCGGCTTTACGGGGGCACAGAGCGCCCGCGTGCCGTACATCCTGTCGATGACGAAGTCTTCGGGCACGGAGCAGTTGAACCCGGTGAATGACGGACCGTTTGCAAGCTGCAACATCCGCGAGAACGGCAACTGCGTGGACCCGAACCTGCAGGCAGGCAAGAGCGCCGGCAACGGGTACTTCATGACGATTCCGAAGGAGATTCACACGCTGAATGATGCAATCCTGGCGGCGGGCAAGGAGCTTTCCACACGGCCCAAGGAACGCCGGCGCATTATTTACGTGATTTCGGACGGCAAGGAGAATGGCTCGAAGGCCAAGCTCAAGGACGTGGTGCAATATCTTCAGACCAATCACGTTTCCGTTTACGGCACACTGGTAGGCGAGGCTGCGCGGTGGGGCGAAGGACGTTTGAGCCGCATCCATCTGCCATTCACTATGTATGACAATGTGCTGGTGAAGTACACGTTCCAGACGGGCGGCCTGCTTGACTCTGAGCATGGCGTGAACAACATTGAAAAGAGCTACATGGAGCTGGCCAAGGAAGCACGGTCGCTTTACACGCTCTACTACTCCAGCCACATTCCGCCGTATGACAGCCGCTTCCGCAAGATTGATGTGCGTATCAACCGGCCGAACCTGGAAGTCATCGCTCCGCTGGGATACTTCCCGAATGCGACGGACGCTGGTGTTCACTAGAACGCAGCGGATATAGAAATACGAAAGGCCTGTGCAATGCACAGGCCTTTTGATTTTGGCCGCTCATATAGCGATTTTCTGAGCAATCCAGGGCTGAAGCCCCCCTTGTTTCCCTGCTCTTTCAGGGGCCTGAAGGCCCCTGCTCCCTCCGGCCTGCTCGTCGTAAACTTCCCTTAACGATACGAAAGGCCTGTGCATCGCACAGGCCTTTCGTATTAGAACCAGAAATGAAATGGAAGCGGCGATTAGGCTTGCTTCTGCTCACCGCTCGGCGGAGTGGAGGCGTTCTGCTGCTGCGTGGGAGCGGCTGGAGTCGGATCGGTAATGCCTTTCAGGCCTTCCTTGAAGCCCTTGAGACCTTCGCCGAGGCCCTTGCCAAGCTCCGGCAACCGCCTGGCGCCGAAAAGTAAGAACGCAACAACTAGCAACACAATCAAGTGCCACGGCTGTAATAGATCGCCCATCGTAATGCTCCTCTGCGCGTCAGTTCGGCAACTTGGTTACTGGAACGACGCGCGTGTCCTTGAACAACAATAATTGTCTCACAATCGGGTGCGATTAGGAGAAATGCAGGGATTGGATTCAGTTTACGCGGGCGGGGCTGCCGAGGCGCTCGGTGACCATGGCGAAAAAGCTGCCGAGATCGTCTTCTTCGCCCATGGTGAGGCGGCGGTGGACTTTCATGAGCGGGAAGAGGCGCGAGCCGCGCACGTCAACTGCCGGCATGGCGGCTTGTGCCGCTCCGCCTTGTGCGCCGGGGTATTGCGTCATCTCCCAGAGGCCGGCGTAGCGGCGGCGGAGAACTTCGCCGAGATAGCTGCCCCATAGGCGGGTCTCGAATTCCACGTCGCTATCAGGGCTTTCGGAGACGGTGACGAGGATTTCATCGAGAGTATCGATGGATTCGGAGGTGTAGTCGAGGGTGTGGCGGAAGTTGCGGCGCGCGGTCTCGACGGCGGCGGAGGCGTAACTCTCCATCATGGCGTTCAGGTCGGCGTAGGCCGTGGATTCGAGTCGTTTGCGCAGGTCGCTCATCTGTATCCAGAGTAAACGTGCGCCGCCCGGAGGGGGAAGCGCATCGAAAATACATTGGCGTTTACTCGCTGAGATTCCCCGGAGGTTTTGTTCGCGTGAAGTTGTTTCGACTGCTTCCCCTTGCCGCAGTGGCTCTTGTTCCGGCCATTGTGTTTTCCGCACCCAAAGATATTTACCCTGATCCGTCCGCGGCGAAGGCTGAGATTGCCGCGGCTTTGAAGACTGCCGCGGCTACGCACAAGCATGTGATCCTGGATTTTGGCGGCAACTGGTGCGGGGATTGTAAGGTGCTCGATGTCTACTTTCACGACGAGCGGAATTTGCCACTGCTTGAGGCCAACTACGTGCTGGTGCATGTGAATATTGGCCACATGGACGCGAATACGGAGATTGCGGAGCAATACAGGATTCCGCTGAACAAGGGCGTTCCAGCGCTGGCTGTGCTGGATGAAAAAGGCAAACTACTGCATAGCCAGATTGGCGGCGAGTTTGAGGATATGCGGCATATGCAGCCTACGTCTGTGACGGAGTTTCTTACGCAGTGGAGGCGGTGAAAAAGCAGCTTTTAGCCGTTAGCTCTTAGCTCGTTGCTGGGATGACTGGCGTTTGTGCTTATCTTCGGCAAGGCAATGATAAAAGCCCACCTTTCGGTGGGCTTTTGGTTGTTAGCTAAGAGCTAACAGCTAAAAGCTGCTCTACTGGCTTAGCGGCGCCATCTGCTTGGTGTTCTGGTATGTGTACTGGATGCGGTGAATGACCGTGATGGTGGAAAGCACCGCGAGCACCCAGAGAACCGGGGCCATTACTCCCCAGTGGTTGAAGAGCGCGCCAAGGATGATAAGTACGATGCGCTCGGGGCGCTCCATGAAGCCAACTTTGCAGGAGCCGATGAGGGCTTCAGCGCGGGCGCGGGTGTAGCTGACCATAAGCGACGTGACCATGACGAAGGCTGTCAGCACGACATAGCGGAAGTGGTTGACGCGGGCGTAGTAGACAAGCAGGCCGAAGAAGAGCACCACGTCGGAATAGCGATCAATGACGGAATCAAAGAAGGCTCCGAAAACAGTGACCTGGTTGGTGCGACGGGCTACGCGGCCATCGACCATGTCAAAGAGACCAGCGCCGATGATGACGAGGCCAGCGTAGAAGAACATGCGGCCAGCGTTGGTGGCATCTGCATGGCCAAAGAAAAAGGCCGCGACAATGTTGATGACTAGTCCGATGAAGGTAAGAAAGTTCGGCGAGATGCGGGAGAGCGCCAGACCGTGAACGATCTTGTCGAGGAGCCAGGCGCAGGCGCGGCCAAAGCCGCCTGTCCATGTCATTACAAACTACCTCTTGTCATTTCCTTGTCTGCCTTTACTGCGCGGAGCCTTCGCCGGCTCCCTCTTTCTCAGCCTTCTCGGCCTCGTCATGAATGGTGGTCAGCTTGAGGACTTCGAGCTCGCGCTTGCCGTTGGGAGTGATGATGGTGGCCACGTCGCCGACACGCTTGCCAACAAGGCCGCGGCCGATGGGCGAGGTGGTGGAGATAAGGCCCTTGGCTACGTCCGATTCCTCGCTGGTGACGAGGCGGTAGACAAGCTCCTCGTCCTTCTGCGTATCGAAGACGACGACAGTAGAACCGAAGCCGACTTTGTCACGAGGAATGTTGGCGAGGTTGACGAGCGAGAGCTCAGCCATGCGCCTTTTCATCTGGCCGAGGCGGGCATTGACGAACTCCTGCCGCTGCTTAGCCATGTGGTACTCGGCGTTTTCCGAGAGGTCGCCGAGGGCAACGGCTTTCTTGATCTCAGCAGGAAGCTCGTGGGCAAGCTCGTATTCGAGCGCGGCGATTTCTTTTTGAAGTTGGCTTTTAATGTGGTCCGGCATCGTCTTCGAGTATCCAAATCCATGGCGGCAGCGTCTTCATGACGCCCCGCAAAGGGAAAATCTACGTGATATTTCATTATAAGGCAGGGATTAGGGAACAGGAATCCGGGAACAGCGGGGAGATAAAGGGCAAGAGCCGTAAAAAGCTATCAATATGTCTTTGACTGGCGACAGAAACAAATGCGGCGCGAAGCTGGGTACCCGTTGTCCGATTTCGGCTGTGGAGCGTCCAAAGGCTGTGCGCTCCCTGCGTTATCCTTTATCCAGAGGAAATTCCATTGGTTCGATTTCGTTTACAGGCCTGCTTGCTTGCTCTTGCGCTGGCAGCAGGATGCAAAGCCCAGCCCGCTCAGCAGGCTGATTCTACGCTCACCCGCAATATTGAAGTCATGGTCCGTTCGCGGTACCAGATTCCGCCGGATTACAACGTTTCTGTCGGAGAGCGGAAGGCTTCGCAGGTGCCAGGCTATGACTCGCTGCCGGTTACGATCTCCAAAAACGGCCATACGTCTTCGATTGATTTTCTTATCTCCAAGGACAACTCCAAGCTGGCGCGCATGGAGACGATGAGCCTGACAGATGCTCCGGTGCTACATATTGATGTGGCCAACCGGCCTGTGCGCGGCAATGTTTCTGCGCCGGTGACGGTTGTGAACTTTGACGATCTGGAGTGCCCGTTCTGTGCACGGATGCACTCGACGCTCTTCCCTGACACGATTGAGCGCTACAAGGACAAGGTTCGCTTTGTCTATAAGGACGATCCGCTGGTGGAGATTCATCCATGGGCGATGCACGCGGCCATCAACGCGAACTGCCTGGCATCGCAGAGCGGCAAGGTTTATTGGCAGTATGTGGACTATCTGCACTCGCATGGGGAAGAGATTACGGGCGCGGATCGCAATCCTGTGAAGAGCGCCGCCGCACTGGACCGCATTGCCCGCGACCTTGCGGCGGTGGGACAGCTCGACACTCCGAAACTGAATGCCTGCTTGGAAAAGAAAGACGAGGCGGCGATTCGCGCTTCAATGGATGAGGCTTCTGCGCTCAACATTGAAGGCACACCTGCGGTGTTTGTCAACGGCGAGCGGATTGACGGCGCGCTGCCGAAGGAACAGGTTTGGATGGTGATTGACCGTGCACTAAAGGCCGCGGGAGTGGAACCTCCCCCGGCGGAAGCTCCCGCACCGGCTGCGGCCAAGCCTGCGGACGGCGGAAGGTAAAAAGCAGGGAATAGGGATTAGGGAATAGAAGACAACAGCAAAAACGACTGTAAAGTCAGGTTCGAGACTATACGAAGTTTTTTTACCCTGTTCCTTGTTCCCTAATCCCTGTTCCCTGCCCTCACCATTTATCCTTAAAGGCTGGAAGCTGAAGTCAGCTTCTGAGGAGATTAAGGTTGCAACTCGAAGCTCTTTTCCCTGTCCGCCGCAGTTCGGCTGTTGTTTTGATTGGAAGCGCACTTCTGCTGGCCTCCGCCGGATGCCATCATGCAGCAGGCCCTGATGTTGTAGCCACCGTCAATAACAAGGACATTCTTCGCTCGGAGTTAGATAAGTACTACACGGCGAGCCTCAGCGATCCGAACCAGCAGCCTTCGCATGAGCAGGCCGACCTGCAGCGCCTGAACATTCTGCACAGCCTGATTGAAGATGAGATCATGCAGCAGCGAGCCGCCAAGTTGAACCTTGTAGCCAGCGACGAGGACGTGAACGCCAAGATTACCGAGATGAAGACGGGCTTCACGGAAGAAGAGTTCAATAAGCAGCTTGCGTCACGCAATATTACGCTTGACGACCTGAAGAACAATATTCGGCGGCAGTTGACGCAGACCAAGCTCATGAACAAAGAGATTGAGGCGAAGATCAGCGTGACGGATGCCGAGATTTCTGCGTATTATAACGCGCACAAGGCTGAGTTCAACCTGATTGAGCCGCGCTACGGCATCTCGCAAATCCTGGTGAGCGGCAATCCTCCGCAGCAGAACAGCACTCCGCAAGCAAAGCACGTTCCGAATGAGGCTGAGGCAAAGAAGGAAATTGAGGCAATTCGCGGACGGCTGTTGTCCGGCGAGGACTTTGGGCAGTTGGCCAATCAGTTCACAGAGAATCCGCAGTTTGCCAACAATGGCGGCGATATGGGCTTTGTGACCGAGACACAGCTGCACAGCGATCCTGAGGTTTATAACGCCATCTCGAAGCTCAAGCCAGAGCAGTTTACCGACGCGCTTCCTGTCTCCGACCCTTCGCACAAGGCGGTTATTGGCTACCAGATTCTGAAGCTTAATAGCCGGGAAGCTGCCGGGCAACGCGACCTGAGTGATCCGCGCACGCATGAGATCATTCGCCAGGGCTTGCGCAACCGTAAAGCAGAGCTGCTTCAGACTGCTTACCGGGAAACGCTACATGATCAGGCGAGCGTAAAGAACTACTTCGCGGAACAGGTTCTGAAGAACAGCGCTCAGTAAACGTGGTCGTTGAAATGGCTAAGTGCGCAGCTTCGGCTGCGCACTTTTGTTTTTTGCTCGAACGGTAATTTACCTGCTCAGATACACTTGGAGACCGTGCTCCATACAAAGCATGCCATGGCTATTGTCAGCATGAGGATGCGCCAGCGATGTAGCTTATCCCATCTCGCATGCATGCTTCGCCACCCCGGAAATAGCGAGCCTGCATCAAGCTGAGCGATTTGATTATTGATTGGCACAAGAAAAATCACCGTGTAAAGAATTGCAAGCGCCCAGATGGCTATCGCTGCGTATATCAGGCACGCATGCATGCCGCTGTACCGCCATACGTATGCCTCGGCAATAAGCAGGAGCAGGCAGAGTATGTACCAGAAAGGCATGGCCTTTCCAAGTGAGCGCGCAAGAATGCTTAATGCTTGAGCCTGCGGCGATGGGTCCAGTTTCCATAGAGCGGGATTGATGAACAAGGAAACCGCTAGCTCGTTACCTATCATGAAACCAAGACTGAGAATCGTAACCAGATCGAGTATGGGCATGTCGCGTCCTTACGTGCATTTTCTATTCATACGGTACGTATTGTTGAAGATATTCGTTTCAGGGGAAAAGAAAACGGCCTTCGCTTTCGCGAAGGCCGTTGGTTGTTGAACCAAGCCGGAGATTTACTTCATCTGGCCGTTGGAATCCATGACGATACCGCCAGGGCCCTGGTTCTTCTTCTCTTCGTTTGCCTTGCGGGTGCCCATGGCCTTGGAACTCCAGTCCTTGGCGGCGGCCACGTCGGCCTTTACCGCGCTGGGGTCGGCGTAGTCCACGTCGGCCTTGCGACGGTAAACGAGGTTGAGGTAGGTCATTGCGTCGTCGTAGTTAGCGCGGTTGGCAATGGCCTGATTCAGGAACTGCAAGCCTTCATCGACGAGCGCCTGATTCTTGTCCTTGATCTGCGCAAGAGCGGCTTTGCCGGCCTTAACGTTGCCTTCGCCGTCATCGGTGGCGTTGACGCCCTGAAGAACTGCTAACGCATTCTTATGGGCGAGCGTCCAATCGATTACACCGATGGTGTAAGCGGCTTCCGCATCTTTAGGATCGATGGCGAGAACCTTCTTCTGCCAATCCTTAGCCTTGTCGAAGTCATCGACACTGAAGTAAATGGCTGCAATCTGCTTGGCGCTGTTCGCATCGTTCGGGTCCTTGTTCAGGACTTCCTGGAAGAGACCAATCGCCTGATCGGCGCTCTTGAGATTCTCCTTGGAGGTGAGACCAGGAACAACGTTCTGTGCGAGAGCAGTGGCAAGGTAGGTCTTTGCCATGGGCAGGTTGGGGTCTAAACTGGTGGCCTGCTGGAAGTGGTTGATGGCCTCTTCGTAATGCGCGCTCTTGTATGCTTCCACGCCCTTGTTAAGCTGGTCGCGGGCTTTCAGACGGTCGCATCCGCTAAGGCTAAGCATCATTCCGCCCAAGGCAACCGCGAGAGCCGTAATACGTGCGGGTTGATTCATGTCTCTGTTCTTCTCCTTCAGGCAGGCGGTTGCGCGCCTGGAACTTGGATCCGGCTACGGGAGGGGAGACTCCGTAACACAGCTCAAAACTGTACTGCGCGGATGCAGACCATAAAGCGATTGCGAGGGAGATTACGCCGCAATCGCTCGTGTCCTATTGCCCGGCGAGAATCTTCGGCGTCATGAGTCCGATGTGGTCAACGTTGGCCGCGTGCGCGATGTCGATGACCTCGGCGACATACGAGAAGTTCACATCATCATCGCCCTTGACGAACATGATGCGCTCGGCACGGTTGGAATAGATGTCGGTAAGCCGCTGCAGAAGCTCGCTCTTGGCGTACGGTGTTTCGTTAATCTTATACGTGGGCGGGCCATTCTTAGCTGCTTCGATCTGTACGACAATGGTGCGGTCGTTCGGCTGCTGCTGCTGAGGATTCTTGGGCGGCTGGGGCACCAGCGCATCCAAGCCCTTAGGCGTAACCGGCACGATCACCATGAAGATGATGAGCAACACCAGCAGAATATCGATCATGGGCGTGACGTTGATCTCGCCCATTGCACCGCCGCTGTTACCTGTTGAAAATGCCATGGCTCTAAACTCCTTGGTTCCTCAGAACCGTCTCGTGAGACCCGTCTTTTGAACTTCGCCTCGAGAGAAAACCTTGTGATTGCGCGGTCTGAACGGCGTTATTCGCCGCCCGCTCCGCCAGCGCCTTCACGCTTCTGCGTCAGCAAGCCTACTTCTTCCACACCCGCGGTGCGCGCGGCGTCAATGGCGTCCTCAACCACGCGGTACTGCGCACGGGCATCGGCACGGAAGTAGACCGTTTTGCCGGGCTTGTCTGCCAGCTTGTTCTGAATCTGGCTGCCAAGCTCACCGAGCGAGGTCTTGTTCTGCCCCAAGTACACGCTGCCGTCACGGGTAATGGCCACAACGATCGCGTCTTCCTTGTCCGCATCCGGCATCGCGGTCGGATTCTCGACCTGCGCCATTTCCACCTGCACCTTGTTCTGGAGCATCGGCGTAATGACCATGAAGATGATGAGCAGCACCAGCATCACGTCCACCATGGGGGTGACGTTGATATTGGAGTTAACGTTGCCGCCTTCGTTACGAACTGCTACCGCCATTGTCTGGCTCCATGCTTTGAATTTTCTTCACTACTTATCGTTAAATTGGCCTGAAAGTTTGGAACGCGGGCGGAGAAACATTTTCCTCCGCCGCAGAATTCCGCTCAGGCAAACTGCTCGCGCTTACTTCTTGTGGCTCTGCTTGATGAAGTAATCAACGAGCTCGCTCGAAGAGTTGTCCATTTCGACATCGAACGACTCAACGCGACCGGTGAAGTAGTTGAAGGCCATAACTGCCGGGATAGCCACGAGCAGACCGAACGCCGTGGTGACAAGGGCTTCCGAAATACCACCGGCGACGGCGCCGATACCGGAAGTCTTCTGGGTGGCGATTTGCTGGAAGGCGTTCAGAATGCCGACGACGGTGCCGAACAGTCCGACGAACGGAGCAGTTGCACCGATGGTGGCGAGCACCGAGAGGCCGCGCTTCAGCTTGGCGTGAACGATGGCTTCGGCACGCTCAAGAGCGCGCTCGGAGCTGGAGATGGTGTCCTCGGTGGCAAGACCGGAGGAAGCACGGAACTCCTGCAGGCCAGCGGTCACAACTTCCGCCAGATGCGACTTCTTGTTGCGGTCAGCGATCTTGATGGCTTCTTCGAGCTTGGCATCCTTGAGAGCGCCAGCAACCTTGGGAGCAAACTCGCGCGACTGCTTACGGGCCGCAGAGAAGTACAGGTAGCGGTCAATCATAACGGCCAGCGACCAGACCGACTCGATGAACAGGATGATGGCAACTGCCTTGGCCAACCATCCCATGTGGCCCCACAGACCCAGAAGACTGAAGTTGACGGTTTCTCCGCCCTGGTCCTGGAAAAGTGCCAGGCTGTTGGCCGTGTGCGAAGCAAAATGTGCGAGCTGAGCGAGAATCACTGAATCGTTCCTCCTAAGGAGTTTGCTATTGCAATACAGGTTTACTAGGTTAAGGGCGCATCTACAATTTATCGGGCTTTCGAGGATCGCGGAGGGCAGCCTATCTGACCTCCAGGAACCAGTTCAAACTCCGGTTCAACGATTGTAGCTGCATACAGAACGCGTCCGACTTACAAAAAGACGCATTCAACCGAAAAACGTGCAGCCCGTATCCGTGGGAGACGGGCCACGGAAAGATCAACCACCCAGGCTGAAGATGACGTTGACAGTGGTTTCCACCTCAACCGGCTCACCATTGAGCAGGTAGGGCTTGTAACGCCACGTACGGACGGCATCGAGAGCGGCCTGGCGGAGCATCGGAGGACCGTCAACCGCTGACAGATTCTCGATGGTGCCGGTCTTGGAGATGGTAGCGCGAAGCACCACGGTGCCCGAAACACGGGCGGCCTTGGCGATGGCCGGGTAAACCGGGGTGGTCTTGACAAGAATCATGCCCTGCGCGACACCGCCGGAGATCGTGATCTTCTTAGGCGTCGGAGGAGGAGCCTGCTTAACCACCGGGCCAGCGTTGCCGGTGCCACCGAAGACACCGCCGATGGCGCCACTGCCTGAACCGCCACCGAGGCCTTCCATGCCGGCTACGCCAAAGCTCTGCGGAGGAGCTTCCTTCTCCGCAACGTTCTTAATTTCTTTCGGAATCTTGGTCGGAGCGACGAGCTGATTATTCATCATCTCCGATTGCACGTGGACGACGTGCACGGGTGCGGCCGGCGGCGGCGGTGGTGGGGGCGGCGGGGGCGGCGGCGGGGCAACAAGCAGCGTCTGCATCATCGCCTTAGGCAGCGCCTCAGGATAAATCAGCGGGATCAGGATGATGGCGATGATGATGGCGCCATTGATCCCAAAGGTCGCGAGCATCCAATACTTGCTTTTGCTCTTGATCTTTCCGCCTGATTCAAATGTGGAGTCTTCAAACATGGCCAGCCTCGAATCGGGTGTTGGTTTCCTCTACTTTAGACACCGCGGAAACGTTTTATGTTCCCGAGATATCCGCCGCTCAACTTCAGCGTGCTCAACCTATATCAGACTGTGCGCGCTGCATGCAAAACCCTGCTGCAAAATTTGTGCAAACTTATGCGAACTTCATTTTGCTATGGCGAAATTCATCTCGCACATAGAAGCAACCGGGGAGATTCTTCTTGCAATATAGCCTGTTGAAGTTTGTGTCAGACGTTTTTTCTTAAAAGAAAAAACGAATAATTTTTGCCACTCCCGCGTACCTGAAAAATGGTTGCTTTACCGACCGCGCTTGGCCGCAGGCAGCACGGCAGACTTACCGTTCTTCGCGCGCCACTCCTGGTATGCAACGAGCATGGGAGCAGCAACGGCGATGGACGAGTAAGTGCCGATGAGAATGCCTACAACAAGCGCGAAGGAGAATCCCTTCAGTACTTGTCCACCGAAAATATACAGCGAAAGTACAGTCAAAAACGTTAAGCCTGAGGTCAGAACGGTTCGGCTTAACGTCTGATTGATGCTGCGGTTCACGACATCGGCCAACCCTTCGCGGCGGCTGATGCTGAGATTCTCTCGGATACGGTCGAAAACGACAATGGTGTCGTTCATGGAATAGCCGACGAGGGTGAGGATGGCTGCGATGACGGTGAGGGTGATTTCCTGATTCGTCAGCGCGAAAGCGCCTACGGTAATGAGCGTGTCATGGAAGACCGCGACGACCGCAGCGACGCCGTAGATGAGCTGGAAGCGGAACCAGAGGTAGATGAGCATGCCGAGCAGCGAGTAAAGCGTGGCCATGATGGCCTTGTTCTGCAGCTGCTTGCCGACGGTGGGGCCTACGACGTCTACCTTGACGCCCTTGGTTTCATCGAAGGGGTTGTTGTAGTGGGCCTTGAGGGCGCTGACAATCTGCTGGCGGCCCTGGTCGAGCGCGTTTTCATTCTTCTGCTCAGGCAGGCTGATGAGAACTTCATTGCTGCTGGCCGTACCGCCGTAGGCCTGAATCTTGGCATCGTTGATGCCAGCGGCGCTGACAGCAGAGCGGATAGCGGCGATGTCCGGCGTGTTGGCAAACTGCACCTGAACCTCTGTGCCGCCGCGGAAGTCTACGCCGAGGGGTACAGGGGTACCAGTGTGAATCCAGTGATTGGCCATGGAGATGACGCCGGCTACGCTGAAGATGAGTGAGAAGGCGAGGAAATACCATTTCTTTCCAAGCCAGTCGATGTTGACACCGTGAAAAAGTTCCACTGAATGCTTCCCTCAGGGGCTAGAGCCCCGAAAATCTTTTGGGCCTTTCGGTTGCCAGGGATAAATCCCTGGCCTACCAACCGTGCCCTTTCAAAACTTTTGGCTTTTCGACCTTGGGGTTATGAATCCCACGTTCGAAAGCTCAATCCTTCTTCAAGCGCCCTTAGATCGAGACCATCTCGCCGGGCTTGAGCTTATTCAGGTGGGCGTCAAAGATGGTGCGCGAGACGAAGACCGCCGTGAACAGGTTGGCCAGCAAGCCGAAGACCAGGGTGGTGGCGAAGCCCTTTACCGGGCCGGTGCCGAAGAGGAAGAGAATGGCCGCAGAGACGATCGTCGTGACGTGCGTATCGACGATGGTGATCCATGCGTGGCCGAAGCCCTGTTCGACCGCGGCGGATGCTGACTTGCCGTCGCGAATTTCTTCGCGGATGCGCTCGAAGATGAGCACGTTCGAGTCCACGCCCATACCAATCGTCAGGATGACGCCTGCGATGCCGGGGAGGGTGAGTGTGGCCGACGAGAAGCCCATGAAGCCAAGCAGAATAACCAGGTTAAGAGCGAGCGCGAGGTCTGCGTTGATACCCGAGCCCTTGTAGTAGACGAGCATGAAGAGCATGACCACGAGCACGCCTACAACGGCTGCGGTTACGCCTTCCTTGATGGAGTCCGCGCCGAGCGAAGCGCCGACGGTGCGGGTTTCGATTTCGCTGAGCGAGGCAGGCAGAGCGCCGGTGCGGAGGAGCTTGGAGAGATCGCCGACTTCCTGCTTGCTAAAGCTGCCTTCGATTTCGCCCTGATCGCGGATGCCGCTGCGGATGTTGGCGACTTCGCGCACATGGCTGCCCATGACGACGGCCATGGCCGAGCCTATGTTATGGCTGGTGTAGTCGTAGAACTTGTCGCCAGCTTCCGTGGTGAGCGTGAAACGCACCATCGGCTGGCCGGTGTCAGGATTGGTGGCCGGATCGGCGGAGCGGAACTGGTTGCCGGCAACAACGGCGGCGCGCTGGAGGACGAAAACGCAGTCGGCATCCGAGCCGCAGACCATGGGACCAGTGCCATGCAGCAGCGCCTGATCCGGCGGGAGAGCGCCACCGGTGGTCTGCAGAGCGGCCTGCTCATTGGGATACGGGCCGCCGACAACAGGGTGAATCTCCAGGCGGGCCGTCTCCTGAATAATGCGCTTGATGCTGTCGAGATCCGAAACGCCGGGCAGCTCCACAAGAACCTGATTAGCGCCGAGGTTGTACTCCTGAATTACCGGCTCGCTGACGCCGAGAGTATCGACGCGGTCGCGGATGGTCTCAATGGCCTGGGCAACGGTGCGCTTTTCGAGGTCGGTCTGGTACTCCGGCTTCATGGTGAGCGTGTAGTTACCGTTGTCGCTGGAGATGTTGAACTCGGCGCCGTACTTGGAATCAAGTGTGGAGCGCAGCGAGCTTGCGCCGGAGCCTGAGACGCCGGAGATGGCAATCGTCGTCGGCTTGTTCGGGTCAGGCTTGGTTACAGAGCCTGCGACGTTGGCCTTTTTCAGGTCCTGCTGGAGAGACGCGACGGTGTTGTCCGTTTCCGCGCTCACGGCCTCGGCAACTTCCACCTTGAGAATGAGGTGGGCTCCGCCGCGGAGGTCAAGGCCAAGGTGAATGCGGTTGGTGAGCGCGGTGAGCCACGCATTTCCGTCAACGCCCTTGGGAATGCCAACGATGCCATACAGGCAAACAAGGAGTACGGCAACAATCAGGACAACTCGGTTTCGGATGTTCTTCATCTTCCTGCTTCTCTAGTTCAAAAAAATAAATGCGTGCGAGCGCTAGCTGGCTTTTTCTTCCGTGGTGACAGAGGCGATGGCGCTTTTGGCCACTTCCATCTTGATTCCGTCGGGAGCCACCTTGACGATGATGGCGTCGTCCTTAATGGAGAGGATGGTGCCGCGAATGCCGCCGGCGGTGGTGATGCGGTCTCCGGGCTTGATGCTGGAGAGCATCTCCTGCCACTGCTTTTGCCGCTTCTGCTGGGGCCGGATCATGGCGAAATACATGACCGGGATTAGGAGCAGGATGGGAAGCATTCCAAGGATGCCTCCGCCGGCTGCCGCCGGACCTGCAAATACTGCCAAACTGATTGCCACACTCATCCTTTACTGCCCTGCCTGAGTGCTTCAGGCACGGGGCCGCCCGGCGCTGCCGGACTAGAACACGAGATTTGTCTCCGGGAACAATCCTGGCCGAGGAGCGAATGCTTCCCTGGTTCAGGTTCGGCAGATGGGCTGAATGGCCGCTGCCCTGCGCTTTCCTGTTCGACATGGCTTGCTTGAAGTGATTTGGAAACAGCACGAGCGCATGAGCGCCGGTAGAAACTGGACAAATCCCCGCAAGATTGCCTAGCAAGATAAGAAACGGCGAGATGCACACGTGTCAAGGTGCTTGATGCATGGCAAACTGCGCCTTCGACGCGGGTTCTGCGCAGTTCCCGGAAGACTCGCCCTCTGCGAATCTCAATTCTGCGGAGACGGGGCCGCAGGTGTCGCATCGGTATCATCGCCTGTCTCTTCTACCAGCACCACCGAACCCGGAACAATCTCGTAAATCACGTCATCATTGCCGACGGGATGGAAGGTGATGCGGAGCGGGTCGCGCTGCCAGTCGGGCGCGAGACAGGCGGGGAGTTTCTGGGCGGGGTCGGGCGTGTAGGGGTTGAGCTTCTGGGCGAGGACTGGCTTGCGGGCGGCTAGCTGGGCGACGACAGCGTAGAGGATTTTGCCGCTGGCGGTCAGGCCGCAGTAGGCTCCGTAATCGCGGAACCAGGTGACTTGGCTGACGCCCGGCTCGTAGTCGGGCAGTTTTAAAGCGGTTACATGACCGCTGATGCGGTCTACCATGAGCCATGGGCCGCGCTGCCAGACCCAGTGCTCGTGTTGTGCCGCCAGCTTGTCGTTGGGGAGGGCGTCGTTGAGGCGGATGGCTCGGCGGACGACGAAGGTGCGGTCGGTGACTTCGTGGGCTTCGCCGGTGGTCCATTCCTTGATCTGGTCATCGACAACAAGAGGGCGGATTTTGAGAGATTCTTCACCGGGCTGCGCGCCTTCGGGGTCGCCGGTTTTGGAGTACGAGACTTTTTTGAAGGCTCCGAGGCCGACTACGTGCGGCTTGCGGGCGGCGTGGGCGTGTACGACTAGAAATTGTGTGGCGAGAACCATGGCTACGGCAGAAAAGAAAATCCCAAGGCGCATGAAAATATGCTCCAAATCGCGAAAATCTGTGCGGATCAGGGAAAAGTGATTGCATGGGCAGCCGGGATGCTCTCTGCTCGGCAACTGGCTGCATATTTACTGGATTGATGGGAACAGCATACCGCAGGGCCTAAAGGTCTTGATATTTTTTTGCAGAGAAAAGCCGGGGCTGAAGCCCCGGCTTACTTCGAATATCTGCAATTTTTACTTCTGCGCGGCTTCTACGGCGCGGGCTACGCGGAAGGCTGTGCTCTCCTGCAGGTGGCTGGCGAGGACTTGCATGCCAACCGGGAGGCCGGCGGAGGTTGTGCCGCAGGGGACGGTTACGCCGCAGATTCCGGCGAGGCTGGCCGTCACCGTGTAGATGTCGGCGAGGTACATGGCGAGCGGGTCGCCGGTTTTTTCGCCTAGCTTGAAGGGCGGGACGGGAGAAGTTGGCGTGACGATGGCGTCTACGTCGGCGAAGGCGCGGAGGAATTCTTCAGCGAGAAGGCGGCGGACCTGCTGGGCCTTGCCATAGTAGGCGTCGTAGTAACCGGCGCTGAGGGCGTAGGTGCCTAGCAGGATGCGGCGCTTGACTTCAGAGCCGAAGCCTTCATCGCGGGAGTGCTTGTACATGGACGCGAGGTTTTCGCTGGAAGGCGAGCGGTAGCCGTAGCGCACGCCGTCGAAGCGGGCGAGGTTGGCGCTGGCTTCTGCCGTGGCGACCAGATAGTAGGTCGGAATGGCGTACTTGGTATGCGGCAGGGAGATGGGCTTAACGGTTGCGCCAGCAGCTTTGAGATCTTCAATTCCCTTCTCTACGGCGGCGCGTACTTCGGGGTCGAGGCCTTCGCCGAAGTATTCGGCGGGAATGCCGATGCGCAGGCCGGATGCGCCTTTGTCGCTTTCGGCGGCGTAGTCGGGGACCGGAGTGGGAGAGCTGGTGGCGTCCTTGGGATCGTGTCCGGCGAGGACGCCGAGCAGCGTGGCCGCATCGCGGACGTTGGCTGCGAAGGGGCCGATGCGGTCGAGCGAGGAGGCGAAGGCGATAAGACCGTAGCGCGAGACGCGGCCCCACGTGGGCAGCACTCCCACGACGCCGCAGAAGCTGGCGGGCTGGCGAATGGAGCCGCCCGTGTCGGAACCGAGCGTGGCCACGGCAATATTAGCTGCAACCGCTGCAGCGGAACCGCCGGATGAGCCGCCGGGAACGCGGTCGGGAGCTACGGGGTTCTTAACCGGGCCGTAGGCGGAGTTTTCGTTGGAGGAGCCCATGGCAAACTCGTCACAGTTGACCTTGCCGAGCAGGATGGCTCCGGCTTCGTCAAGCTTTGTGACGGTGGTTGCGTCGTAGGGAGGCTCGTAACCCTTGAGAATTTTGGAACCAGCGGTGGCAGGGGCGCCTTTCATGACGATGGCGTCCTTGATGCCTACCGGGATTCCGGCGAGGATGGGCAAAGGATCGCCTTTGGCGGCCAGGGCGTCGATCTGTGCGGCTTTTTCGAGGGCGCGACCTTTTGCGAGGCTCAGGTAGACATTGAGCTCGGGGTTGATGGCGGCGATGCGGTTGAAATATGTTGCGGCGAGGTCGGCGGCCTTGGTGGTTCCTGAGGAGATTCCGTCCTTCAGCTCGGCGAGGGTTTTCGGCTTTTCTACAAAATTGGTGGCAGCAGTCGTCATTCCGTCTTTTCCTGTTCCCCTACGTCCGTGGTTTCTATGTCCCTAGCGCTCAATGACTTTGGGGACTTTGAAGAAGCGGCCATCCGATTCGGGGGCCTCGGGCATTACGGCGGCGCGGTTGAGCGAGGGCTCGATGACGTCATTGCGCAGCTCGGCTGCTCCGCCAGCGCCGGGAAGCTCGCTGATCTGGGCTAGCGGGGCCACTCCGGAGGTGTCGAGCTGATTGAGCTCGGCAATGTAATCCAGGATGGCGTTCAGGTCGGTGACCATGGAGGGGATTTCTTCCGGCGTTAGCTCCAGATGGGCCAGCTCGGCTACGCGCTCGACTTCTTCAACAGATACTTTGGCTGTCATTAGTTTCGGGTCCGAAGGTCAAGTATAGACGGTGGGGTGATACAGGGGACAAGGAAACGAGGGGACAAGGAGACTGGTGCTGCGGTCTGTCTTTTACGGTTCCCTTATGCGTCCGTGTGTATGCGCACAGCGGGGTGCTTTCCCATTTCTTTTGTTTTGTATGGGTTGTGGGTGATTGCACAGGGACTGTGCAGTTTCTTTATTCCGGAACTGTGCAAAAGGCCGGGGACAGGGTACGGGGTGCAGGGTACAGGGGATTGTGCTTGCTGTTGACGGCATGGAGTCTCCTTTCTTTTGGTGTAGCTAGTTAGCAGCGCTTCGCGCTTGGCGAACCAGTGGAAAACAGAACGGCCCGATTCCTTTGGAATCGGGCCGTTCTTCTTCTACTGATTCTATTGTGGCAGATTTCGCATAATTGAGCGCAAATCTGGAGAGGAATTTTGCTCAATGGAATCAATGCGTTAGGAAATATTTTCGGGTTTGGGGCTTGACAGGATTTTTCCACAGGACAGCGGGAGAGCTTGATGCGGGAAGAACTCTCGGTATGGGTATCCCCGGTCCCCAAATGCCAGGGACCGGGGGCACCCGATGCCCGGTGGCTACGCTCAGGATGACAACCTCTGGTTTTGTGGACGGGTTTGAATGGGAAATTGGCGCAATTTAGAAATTTTCTAAAATTTCAAAATAGTTGTTGCAACGACTATCAGTTTTCGTGCATCCTATCCTTCCGAAGCCACAAAAAAGGAGTTTCAAAACCTATGTCCACAACCACCTGGAATCTCGATCCCGCCCACTCCGCAGCTGAGTTCAAAGTTCGCCATCTCGCCATCTCCTGGATCAAGGGCAAGTTCACCGGCCTCTCCGGCGTGCTGACGCTACACGAAACCGACAACACCCTGCACGAAGTGGACGCGACCATCGACGTCACCACCATCGACACCGGCGCTGGCGACCGCGACAACCACCTCAAGAGCGCTGATTTCTTTGACGCGGCCCAGTTCCCGACGCTTACCTTCAAGTCCAGCAAGGTGGAACCGAAGGGCTCCGGCGAGTACTCGGTTACCGGTGACCTGACGCTGCATGGCGTTACCAAGCCCGTCACCTTTGCGGTGGAAGAGTTCTCCGAGCCAGCCAAGGACCCCTGGGGCAACCAGCGCATCGGCCTCCTTGCCAGCACCAAGATCAATCGCAAGGACTTTGGCTTGACCTGGAACGCGGCCCTGGAAACCGGTGGCGTGCTTGTGGGCGAAGACGTGACCATCACGCTCGACGTGCAGTTCGTCAAGGCCGCCTAAGGCATTGCATGCAGCCACTGTGCGCTTTGCGCGCCATCCGTGCAGTTGCTGGCTGTATTACCTCATCATGCCGCGCGGCAGAAAAAGTCGCGCGGCATTCGTGGTTTCTGAAACACTTTCCTCTTAGTCTCTGCACAGATAAGGCACACTGGCCAACGTCACTCGGCCATCTTCTGTCGTGCTATCCACTACGAAAATCCTGTAGCTGTTTCCATCCGCGGCCACACGCACCACTACATGGCCCTGCGTGCTGCGCATTTGCCGCAGCCAGCGCGAGTTGAGTTGCTTGTTCGCAGGCAGCATCTCCAGCGCGAATACGTCATGCAATTTTTCATTCGGCCACGCGCCGAGCATCCGCTCAAGCTGTGCCTGCGCCGGGTGTGTCATGTGCCAGGCGGGAATGACGTAGGCTTGCGCATCGAGCTGCTTTACAAACGCGCGACCACAGGCGTCGAAGTAGCCATGATGATCGGCCAGCGCTACTTCTACGCGGCCACAGGCTTCCACTACGGCTGACTCGACATCGAGCCACGGTTCGCGGCCATCGTGCGTGTCGGCATTCAAATCTCCGCCGGTGAAATAGGAGAACTTGCCCAAGCCAATGCGCAGCGCTATGGAGCAGTTGTTTTCTGCAGGGCGCTCCGCTGCTGGAACCGTGGTGAGGTCTGGAAATATGGAACGGCTCTCTGTTCCCTTGCCTGTCCATACGTGGCCATTTGCGGCTAAGACTCGCATGGAAAATGCTGGGGACTTGGATGGAGCTCGTAACTGAATCTGATTGCTCGAGCCAACTTCTGCGCGCTCTACGCGCTTGCCTGCACGCTGCCGCGAAGCCAGCCATGCAAGGTAATTTTCCACGAACGGAGCCTTTGCCGGCGGCAGCAAACCGTAGTCCGGATAGCTGCGGTCAATTACTCTCGCGATCGGCATCAGGGCATCTACCTGGCTTAAGCCTGTCGCTACAAATCCGTCCTGCCCTGGTGGTGCGCCAGCGGGAACGTCTCCGACATGGTCTGGATGCACGTGCGTGGCAATGGCGTAATCGAGGGTTGTTCGGCCTGCGGCGCGAGCCTGACGCAGCGCGTAACGGGAGACCCATTCGCCCGGCTGGCGCGTCGCGTTGGGACGCGGAGGAGCGGTCACATCCAAAGCCTCGTTGGAGGTGCCGCAGTCGATCAGCATGGTTGTACCGTCCGGCGCGAGCACGAAGGTTGCATTGCCGCGGCCCGTGTCGATGTGGTGAATATCCAGCGCACCCGGCGACCACGGCGGCAGTGGCTCTCCTTCAGCAACTATTGGCAGACTCAGCATCTCCACACTACTCATCGCAACGCATCCCAAGGCAAACACGCGTTTTGCAAAACTGCGCCGACTCAGCGTTCCTCTTCCCTCTTGCATCCCTTTTCTTCGCTCCCTACCTCTCCCCGTATAGTGGAATGAGCATGACAGCCGCAACCATTCCGCACGAAAATCATCCACTGCTTCTTATTCTCCTCGGTTCCGCTATCACTGCTCCGCAGCAGGAACGCGTTCGCGGCATTCTTGTTGCCCACGGTCTTGAAATTGCGAAGGCTGTGCAGTTGACTGCCAGCCTTGAACCTGTCTCCGAACCTTTTAACGCGGCTTTGGAATGGCATCTCGCGGGTACGCCTGCGGATGAGCATGCGCTGCGCGCGGAGTTGATGGCTGCCGCTACGGAGCTCTCCCTTGATATTGTGCTGCAGCGGGATACGCCGCATCGCAAGAGCCGCAGCCTGTTTGCCTTTGACATGGACTCGACGCTGATCCAGGGCGAGGTGATTGACGAGCTGGCCAAGCTGGCTGGGGTGGGTGAAGAGGTTTCCAAGATTACCGAAGCGGCGATGCGCGGCGAGCTTAACTTTGCCCAGAGCTTTACGCGGCGGGTGGGGCTGCTGAAGGGACTGCCCGCTGAGCGGGTTGACTCCCTGCTCAACAGTATTCCGCTCTCTCCGGGAGCGGAGCGGCTTTTTCGTATGCTGAAATCTCGCGGCTACCGAACGGTTATTCTCTCGGGCGGCTTTAACTTCTTTGCGAAGTCGCTGCAGGAGAAGTTGGGCGTTGACGAATTCCATGCCAACGAACTGGAAATTATCGACGGCAAGGTGACCGGAAACGTGATTCCGCCGATTATGACCGGCGTGCGCAAGGCCGAAATGTTGCAGATGATTGCGCAGCGCGAGAATATTCCGCTGGAACAGGCTGTGGCCGTAGGTGACGGGGCGAATGACCTGCCGATGATGGAGTTGGCCGGCATGGGCATTGCCTACCGCGCCAAGCCGGTTGTGCGGCAGAAGGCGGACCACTCGCTGGCGAATCTTGGGCTGGACGGGCTGCTGTATCTGATTGGCTTGAGAGACCATGAAGCTCAGGCATAAGACGCATCCTTAAGGGCTTTTCTGCCGTGAGGATGGGGTTGATGTCGTTTGTGAATAAATAGTCGTTGCAACGAATTTCTCTTACGTGCATCCAATTCCATGTACGCAAAAAAGGAGGTCCAGTTATGTCCCTGCGCGCTGTGAAAGAAATTATCGAATCAAAACCTACCCTTGAGGGAGCAGGCGTTAAGCTTCGCCGCGCTTTTGGCTTTGGCAAGACCAAGGAGTTCGATCCTTTCCTGATGCTGGACGACTTTCGCAATGAGAATCCGAGCGACTATATGGCTGGATTTCCGTGGCATCCGCATCGCGGCATTGAGACGATTACTTATGTTCTTTCGGGCGGGGTGACGCATCAGGACAGCCTTGGCAACAAGGGCTATCTTGGCGCGGGCGACATTCAGTGGATGACGGCGGGGTCGGGCATTTTGCACCAGGAGATGCCGGAAGGAGATGTGCGGGGGCGCTCGGCGGGCTTTCAGCTATGGGCGAACTTGCCTTCGAGCCTGAAGATGACCGACCCGCGGTATCAGGACATTCCTTCGACTGCTATTCCTGAAGTTACCGAGGATGATGGCACGAGCGCGCGAATTATCTGCGGCACCTTCTGGGGCAGGACTGGGCCGGTGGAGGGCGTGGCGGCTGAGCCGCGTTATCTGGATATCTCGGTGCCGCCGAACAGGACGCGGCGCATTCAAGTGGAAGTTGAGCGCAATGCTTTCGCTTATGTCTTTGCGGGATCGGGAACCTTTCGCGATGCGAGCGATCCGCAGGCAGTGTTGACGGAATCTGCCAGCGATCCTAATGCTGCGCCTGTTTATGATGCGAAGAATCATTCGCTTGTGCTCTTTGACCGTGGCGATGAGATTGTGGTGCGCTCCGGTGCGGAAGGCATTCGGTTTTTGCTTATCTCCGGCAAGCCGCTTGAAGAGCCGGTGGCGTGGTATGGGCCTATCGTTATGAATACGCAGTCTGAGTTGCAGCAGGCAATGAATGAGCTGCAGCGCGGGACGTTTATCAAGCATAAGTAACGCGCATGGAAAAGCGGACAGCCTTGAGATTGGGCTTGCCGCTTTTTTTGTGAGATTCGCGGCTATTCCATTGGGACATTCGCTGCGAGCACTTTCAGCGGAGTTAGTCCTTTTTTGCGCAGCTCGCGGAGGCTCAGGGCGTCGTGACGCTTGGCAAGGCGCTTGCCATTGTGGTCGAGCACCAGGCGGCAGTGGTACCACTTGGGAGGCTCGATGCCCAGGGCGCGGTAGAGCAGGATTTGCCGCGCTGTGGACTTCAGCAAGTCGGCTCCGCGCACAACTTCGGTAATGTCCATGGCTGCGTCGTCGGCTACGCAGGCCAACTGGTAACTGGGCATGCCGTCGCGCCGCCACACTACGAAGTCGCCAAAGTCTACGCCGGCTATGTAGCGCTGCGGGCCGAGGTTTTCGTCGTGAAACTCGATCGCTTCGCCGTCTGGCACGCGGAAACGCCAGTTCACGCCGTCGGGGACTTCCATCATCTCCGCGGTTGGTCCCGGTAACTGCCGCACAAATCCCTGGTTCACGCGGCAGGTTCCGGGATACAGAGGCTCATCGTCTGTGTCGCCGCCATTTTCGTGCGGAGCGCCCAATGCTGCTTCCAAGTCTTTTCGCGAGCATGAGCAGGGAAACAAGAAGCCGCCTCTCAAGAGCCTGCGCCATGCTTCGAGATAAATTGCGCGGCGCTTGCTTTGCAGATAGGGCGCATAGGGGCCGCCTTTGTCGGGACCTTCCTGCCAGCGAATGCCCAGCCAGCGCAGGTCCTCGTACGCGGCCTCGGCATACGCATTTTTGCTGCGCTGCGTGTCGAGATCTTCCATGCGCATGACCAGCGTTCCGCCTGCATCGCGCGCACGCTGGTACGCGGTGAAGAAGGTTCGCGCATGGCCCAGATGCAAATAGCCCGTGGGAGAAGGCGCAAGCCGCCCCCGGTATACGGAAACCGCTTCCCCTGAACTCGACGAGCTATCCATGTACGCCGATTGTAGCTGCTGCGGAGAATTGCGAAAATTGGCAGGGCTGATACATTGCCGTGCCGGGGAGTGGTTAATGAATCGGATTTCAAGACCAGCACGGCCGTATTGAGAAGAAGCCCAGGGCTAAAGCCCCTTGCATTGGAGCCTGCATTCAGGCGCCTGAAGGCCCCTGCTCCCTCCGGAAAATCAAAATTATGATTCGTCGGATGATGCTTAATCCGAATCCGCGTTGTTGCCTTCATGATGGTGCGTGTATTTGCCCAGTTCGCTATCGACATGCGATGGGTCTACGGAAACCTGCACTACGTCCAGTTCCCCGCCGTCCTTATCGATAACAAACAATCCCATGCGCGAGCCTTCATCGCGCATGAATACCAGCGTCTGCTCGTGTCCAGCCTTAGATGTTTCCCGCACTACGCGGCTCCAGCCTTCGCCTATCCGGTCTTCTACGAGCCGGTCCAGTTCCTGCCCATCCACATCGGCGTGGAAGTCCTCGAACTCCGCTACATGCAGATTGGCTGCCGCGCCATGGCTCGCTCTGCGGGCGATAAAACTTATCAACCCCATCATGGGAATCTTGGTTGCGTGCACGTTGTACCGATACTCAATTGCGCCAACCACGCCGTCAAAGCCGCGCTCACTGCTGTTCGCAAGCACCGCTACTGGAACAGCTAACGCCATTGCCGCTATAGGAACCCAGACCAAGCCTCTCATTCGCTGCCTCCTTTGCCATGCCTGCTTTTTTCAACGCCACTCAACGCGCCACCCAGTCCGCCAATGCCATGCAGCTTGCTCAGGTCTTCCATCTTGATTGGGCCGAGAATCATGACAATCGTCAGCTCTTTCGGCTCCGAAGTAAAAACAAACAGACCGTGCGGCTCGCCGTTCACCATCTTCATCAGCACATCGGTCGTTTCACGGGACTTGGTCTCGCGCTCATGCACCATTGGCAGCCACTCGCCTGTTCCGCCAAGGTAATAGCTGCGCAACTGCGCCACCTTCTCCGGAGTTACTTCGCCCTCGTGATCGAACTCGTATTCACGCACGTAAATTCCATCGAGGTTCTGAATTAACTGCTTTGCTTCCTGGTCGTCTTTATCGTTCTTATCCATGAACTTTGCCGCAAAGCCCAGCATGCTTTTGTTCAACGTGACTTCCGTTACATCCGAAGCTTTTGCTGCCAGCTCCTTCTCAAGTGGCGACGGAGCCGGCAACTGCTGCGCTCCTGCGACCGCTGCCGTTAATCCCAAAATCAAACCTGCGATGATCTTCTTCATTCCGTTTTTACTCCCCGTCCTTGTCGTGTTCCGCTAATCGCGTCTGCACTGCGTCCAGCGCCTTGCCTGTAATTCGTAGCGCCGTCATTACCTGCCGCCGCGCCTCTTCTCCCTTGCGCTTGTCGTCTTCGTGTCTCCACTGCCAGCCTGCAGCTCCGGCCAACACTGCGGCAATTGCCAAGGAAGCTGCCAGCTTCATCCACATCTGCGAGTACTCGTGCTTCTTTGCCGCGGCTCGACGCGCCTTCTCCGCCAGAATTCTCTGCTTCAGGCCCGGAGGCGCTGGCCGACGCGCCAGCAGTTCGCATAGTTCCTGTTCAAACTTGTCCATCGCTCTACTCCCGCTCCTTGCTTTGCATCCCGGTCTGACGCCGGTTCTTTTCCATCAGCGAATAAACTCCCGCAGCGTTCCTTCGGCCCTGGCTCGCAGCAGCTTCAATCCGCGCTGCAACTGGCTTTTGACCGTAGCCACCGGCATCTCCATTGCTTCGGCTATTTCCTGCGGCGTCATGTCTTCCTGGTAACGCAACAGGATTGCCGCTCTCTGCGCTTCCGGTAATGCTGTCAACAACCCTTCCAAGCGCGAACCCAATCTTGATGCTGCAGTATTCGCGCTGTTTTCCGCGCTTACGTCATGCGCCGGTTCCATCTCTACCCAAAGGTCCAAGCCGCGAACCTTTCGACGACGCATCGCATCCGTGGACCTGCTCATGGTTACGCGCCGCAGCCAGAAGCAGGCATGCTCTGCAGACTCTATCCGCCCGAGATTGCGGTCCAACTCGAGGAACACGTCCTGGGCAATCTCCTCGGCCAGCCCGCGGTCGCCCGTCATCCGCAAGGCCAGCGAAAAGACCATCGATTGGTGCTCCTCTATCAGTTGTTCAAAATCAGGCATCCACTGGCCGGTCATCTCGTCCGCTTCTACTTTCTAATCCGCACATAATTACGCTGGAGGATGCAGGAAAGTACGCAGCCGAAAAGAAAAAGTTCGGGAAGAAAGCTGAGGCAAAGAATTCTCATCGATATGCTCCCTGAAAAAAGAACGGCTGCCGCCTGAGAGAACTCCGCAGACGGCAGCCGTTGATTGAGGTTGTCTGCTAGTCGCGCTCCCAGAAGTGCGGCGGCTCAATACCCAGCGCGCGCAGGTAGACGTAGCCCTGCCCGCGGTGGTGAATCTCGTTGTCAATTGCGTATTCGATTGTCTTGATTCCCGCCCCTTCCCACATGCCAAAGGCCTTCTCGACCTCGCTGAAGCGCTCGGCTGGAATCTGCGGGAATTTCTTCTGCAGCTCTTCTGTCTGCTCGTCCCACAGCTTCAGCAACTCGTCTTTCGTTGTTGGCTTTGTGCCTTGAAACCTTTCCCACTTGCCGGTCGCCACGCCATCCACAATCGGAAGCGCCATGCCAATGAACTCCCAGATCATGTCCGCAAACGGGCGCATGCCGCCTATGGAAAAGCTGAAGAGCTTGTCCTCAGGGAACGCCTCAATTACGCGCCGCGTTAGACACCTGTGTCCCTGCCAGTGCTTCAACAGCTCATCTGCCGTGAGCACGCTTACTTCGGTTATTGCAGTCGCCATTTCCATCCTCCTGATTGCCCTTTTTCGGGCTCAGAGGCAGATTAGGCGGGATTCCCGACAGGATCTGTCGTAAATTCGAGGCAGGATTGAATTTTCTATGTATGACCCGATTATGCGCGTGCTGACGGTGCTTGAGATTCTGCAGGCGCGCGACCATGTTTCCGGCTCGGAGCTGGCAGGCCGATTGGAAGTGGACCTGCGCACGGTGCAGCGCTACATTGTGCGGCTCAAGGATTTGAACATCCCGATTGATTCCACGCCGGGGGTTGGCGGGGCTTACCGGCTGCGGCCTGGTTACCGGCTGCCGCCGCTGCTGCTTACGAATGAGGAGGCCTTTGCGCTTTCGCTTGGGTTGCGGGCGCTGCGGCAGATTGGCTTGTCGGCTTTTGCGCCTGATACAGAGAGCGCGCTGGCCAAGCTGCGACGCGTGCTGCCGGATTCGCTGCGCGAGAGCATTCGCACAGTAGAGGATGTGGTGGCGATTGAGCCGGGGCCGTGGGTTGTCTCCACGTCGGTTGAGCACTTGATACGCGCTGCTTCCGCTATCCGGACCAGCAAGCGGATTCGCTTTGGGTATCAAGCACACAGCGGTGCTGTTACGCGCAGGCACATTGAGCCCTATGCCGTGATGCATACGGACGGGCGGTGGTATCTAATTGGCCATTGCCTG
Organism: Occallatibacter sp. FHG110214_02; assembly: GCF_059115385.1. Classification (NCBI taxonomy): domain Bacteria; kingdom Pseudomonadati; phylum Acidobacteriota; class Terriglobia; order Terriglobales; family Acidobacteriaceae; genus Occallatibacter; species Occallatibacter sp. FHG110214_02. Next base: position 76,707 of record NZ_JBZYWK010000006.1, read on the forward strand.
ACGCGCAAGGCGTTGCGGACTTTTCGGCTGGACCGCATCTCTGACCTTGAAGTTACGGCTGTTGGGTTTCAGCGACCTGCCACCTTTGACGCGCGCAGCCACATGCAGAAGAGCATGCCGTTTATTCAATCGGATTATCAGATTGATATCTGGATTGACATGCCGATTGAAGAAGCTGGGCAACACTTTTCTACACCGTGGCGCGTGGCTACGGAAGCGGAAGGAAGCGGCACGCGCATTCGTTGTGGGCGCGATCATCTCGACATGTTTGCCGCGATGCTGCTTACGCTGGGCCGCAAGATTGTTATTCACAGTCCGCCAGAACTGCGGGAGACATTTCGTGAGCTGGCGAAGCGGGCGATACAGGCGGCTGATGAGGCATTGCCTGCAGAGGATATATAAAAACGCAGTCTTATGCGTCCAGATTGCCGGGGAACGCATTTGCGCTGCTGCCTGGCATTCGCTTGCGCTGCGAGATTTTTGCGAGGAAATAAATTGGCAAGCCAAGCAGTGCAATTGTCATGGCAAATGCGAAGGCGGAGACTCCTGCGACTGTTTCGGTTCGCGAGACATAGAGCGCGTAGATGGTAAGCGCTACGGGGCCGATGCCGAGAACAATCGGCACCCAGTCCGGGCCGGGGATGCGGAATGGGCGCGGCAGCAGAGGCTCTTTGCGGCGAAGGATGACGAGAGCGAGGAATTCGAGAATCATCGACAGGCCCCATAACACCAGGTCCACAGTTATCAGCCGCTCAAAGGTGAAGCCGAGCGCGAGCGCCCAACACAGACCGCAGGCAAGCACTGCTACCCACGGCGAGCCGTTCCGCAGCCTGCGCGTGAATGCTTTTGGAAGAAAACCGTCTTCAGCCAGTGCGTGAGGCAAGCGTGTATAGGACATGGTGAGATTGCTGAAGGTGCCGAAGTCATCGACGACACCTGCTAGAACCACAGCCGTTGCCAGCGCTGGGCCGCCCAGCGTGCGAGCCGCATCTACCCATGCGCCGGTGGAAAAGTTGGAGGATGGGATTCCTGCCCATGCGACTGCCGCAATCGGAATGGCGTAGGTAATCATGATGAGCACAACTGCCGTTAGCACCATGCGCGGATAGTTGCGCTGTGGGTTATCCACCTCGTTGGCGACAGTGGTTGCGTTGTCCCAACCCATGTAGTTCCACATTGCCACCAGCACCGCGGTTGAAAAATCCGCGTTTGCGGGATGCGCCATCGACGCATGGCCGCCGAATAGTCCCTGCTTGCCGAGAAATCCTACATAGACGGCAAGGCCCACCATTACGATGTACGGCGAGATGGAGATGAGCCACAGCTTTACCGAACCCTCGCCCACGGCTGCGGCTCCGCATAGGTTCCAGGTGACTGCCGCTGCCACAACCGCAAGCTCAAGCAGCAGGCCGCGATGCCCTGTGGTCAGCGATGGCGCGAGCCGACCGAGGTAGAGCACAAATGTGGTGGGGTAAATTGCCATGTCGAAGACTGACGAAGCGAGCGAAAGCCACGCTTCCTGAAAGCCCCAGAATGGGCCCATTGCACGACGCACCCATGCGTAGAAACCGCCTTCTGCCGGCACGGCGGAGGCGAGTTCTCCCAGCATCAGGGCAGTTGGGAAGCTCCAGAAAAAGGGAAGGAGAAAGAGCAGAAGAAGAGCGCGGCCATAGCCGCCGTAGCCGATGATGTCCTCAATGTCATACGGCCCGCCCGACACCATGAAGTAGGTGGCGGCAAGCAGGGACAGCAGACGAAGCTTACGCATGCCGGGGGCGCGTTGGCTGGTGGGCAATTTCTCTTCGCTCATCCTTTTATGTATGAGATTGTCTGTTGGACTTGCAGCAATGAAATTCGTTCCTCAATCTTACCGGAATAAATATCGGCTGCTGGAACAAATACACGCCAAATAAAACGGCCTCCTTACAATGTAAGGAGGCCGTGAAGAACCACTCAATGGAAATTAAGCAACCTGCTGCATCGATGCGTTGTTTGCGCTTACGCGGTACTTCTTCGGAGTAACCGACAGAGCGCGCTCAATCTTCTTCAACGCTCGCACTTCGTCCGGAGCAGCAAAGGTGGAAGCTACGCCATGGCTTGAAGCGCGGCCCGTGCGGCCTACGCGATGCACGAAGTCTTCCACTTCGCGCGGAATGTCGTAGTTGACCACGTGCGCCACGTTGGCCACGTCAATGCCGCGAGCAACCACGTCCGTAGCCACCAGAACGCGATGACGGCCTTCGGCAAATCCGCGGAGAGCGGAGCTGCGTTGCGACTGCGAGCGGTCTCCGTGAATGGGGGCTGCCGTGAAACCGGCCTTGGACAAGCGGCGTGCGACGCGATCCGCGCCATGCTTGGTGCGCACGAAGACCATAAAGCTGCCGTCGTGCTGGTCGAGCAAGTGCTCCAAGAGCTCCTGCTTCTTGTCCGTCGGAACCTCGAAGCTCTGCAGCTTCACGTTCGGCGAAGGCTTCAGCTCGGAAGCAATCTCCACGCGCACCGGGTTGTTGAGATAAAGATTCGTCACCTCGCGAATCGCGGGGCTCAGCGTGGCCGAATAGCACAGCGTCTGCCGGTCTTCAGGCAGCACGGCTGCAATCCGCTTGATGGCCGGCTTGAAGCCCATGTCCAGCATGCGGTCCACTTCGTCCAGCACCATCATCTTCACGCCGTCGAGCTTTACCAGGTTGCGCTGGAGATAATCCTCGAGACGACCGGGGGTGGCAACAATCAGGCGGGCTCCCTTGCGGATTGCAGCCAGTTGCGGGCCTTCCGCAAGACCACCGCACACCAGCGCGGCTCCGCGTGGATTGCGCGTCAGCTTGTTCCAGTTCTCCATCAACTGCATTGCCAGCTCACGCGTGGGCAACATGACCAGAGCCTTGGTTTCCTTCGGGCTCTCCGCCAGGCGCTCAATCACGGGGATCAAAAAGCTGAGCGTCTTGCCGGTGCCGGTCTGTGCCGTTGCCAGCACGTCGCGGCCTTCCAGCGCGGGAGGAATCGCCATCGCCTGAATCGGCGTGGGGTTAATGAATTTCGCATCGGCAAGCTGCCGCTGCATAGTTTTTGAAAGCTCAAGTTCGGTAAAAAGTTTCAATGTGTTCCTATCGTGCATTCCAGCCCGCAAAACCATCCTCCAGAATTGTTTCTGGAATCATCCATGGCTTGCCTAGGCGAACGCAGTCGCATCGCTTCCGCAACAGCGCGGAAGACTTTCAAATTTGATATGCAGAAAAACCCGTATCCGGAAACCTACCCGAAAAATCCACACAAACCGATTCAGGATTTGCCACACGTAGCGTCTTCGACTGCACCACGCTGATGCGTGGCAGCCTGGTCCGGTCAATCACCTTAGAGGGTGAAACCTTGACTTCAATGGACCATTACGCTGAGGGGTCGGGGAATTTATGTAGAGGGCGATCTAGCGGATGAGGCAAGAACGGCTCACAACCAACAACTGAGCGTACCTTAAGGATACCACGAAAGCGTTTTTAACGGGGACACGCCTCCCTTAAGGCTTGCGCATCGCATCAGCAATCGAGCATATTGGACAACTGTGCACAAAGAAAGGGCTGGCAACTTCCCTATGAGTAAGATGCGCGATACGTTGAATTTGAATGACATAGAAGCAATGCGCGAAGACCGCGCTTCGCTTGACCGCAGGGAGTTTCTGCGCCTCGGCACGGCAGCTGCAGCCGTCTCGGCACTGGAGCAAAACCGCATGCACGGACAAACGACGAACGTTCCGCGAGAAAACTGGAGCGGCACTTTTCACTACCACACGGATCACGTCTTTCAGCCTGAGGACTCCGCCGCAGTGGTAAAGGACATCAGCACGACTGCCAAGCTGCGCGCTCTTGGTACACGGCATTCCTTTAATGACATCGCAGACTCCAACTCCGCCCAGATTTCCATGCTGGGCCTCAAGACAGTCGAGGTAGACGCCGCAACGCATTCCGTGCGGGCTGGCGCGGGGATTCGGCTTGGTGATCTGGCCATCGCTATCGACATGCAAGGCTGGGCGCTGCACAATCTTCCTTCACTGCCGCATATCTCGCTCGCAGGCTGCATCTCCACTGCGACGCACGGCTCTGGTGTTCATAACGGAAACATCTCGACGGCTATTCGCGAGGTTGAATTTGTCGCCGCTGATGGAAAGCCGCGCAAGCTCTCCCGCGCACACGATCCTGCGACCTTTCCCGGCGTGGTTGTTGCGCTAGGAGCGCTCGGCGTAATCACGCATCTCACCGTTGATGTGCAGCCCAGCTTTGAAGTAGCGCAGGTCATCTACGAAAATCTTTCCTTTGACACGCTCGAATCGCACCTGGCTGAAATTATGGGGGCCGCTTATAGCGTGTCTCTTTTCACTCATTGGCAAGGCAACAAGGCTGACCAGGTGTGGATGAAGCATCGCGTGGCGCATGGAGCTAAAGCACCTATGCCTGCTACTTTCCATGGTGCAACGCTTGCCGATAAAAAGCTGCATCCTGTGGGCAGGGATGCTGATGCGACTCCCTGCACGGAGCAGGGCGGTATATCTGGGCCGTGGTATGAGCGCCTGCCTCACTTCAAGCTCGCTTTCACGCCGTCTGTCGGGCATGAGATCCAGACGGAATATTTCGTTCCACTCGATGAGGGTTACCAAGCTATTCGTGCTGTGGAAACACTGCGCGACCGCATCACGCCGCATCTGCTTGTCACCGAGCTCCGCGCTATAGCAGCGGATGACCTGTGGTTAAGCATGGCCTATGAGCGCTCATCGCTGGCAATTCACTTTACCTGGAAGCCCGAAGCAGATGCCGTGCACGAGCTGACGCCACAGATAGAAGAGAAGCTTGCGCCCTTCAACCCAAGGCCGCACTGGGCGAAGGTTTTCTCCGTTTCAAAGGAACAACTGGAACATAGATATCCGCGTGCAAACGACTTCCGCAAGCTTGTGCATACTTACGATCCTGAAGGAAAGTTCACCAACGATTTCCTGCAACGCACTATTCTGTAGACAGCGGATGAACGCTCTCCGGCAGAGGATATTCCCTTGTTGAGCATGAATAGAATGAGACAGCCCGTCGCGCCGGGCTGCCTCATTTGCTTATGCGTACACTTCCATGCGGAGCCGCAACGCCGCTGCACACATATTGCTCAGTGCAGACTCCGTCTCCGCCCATCCACGCGTCTTCAATCCACAGTCTGGATTCACCCAAAGCTGTTCCGGCTTAAGCACCTGCCTGGCCAGTTGCAGTAGCGCATACATCTCCTCCGCATCTGGCACACGCGGAGAGTGAATGTCATACACGCCGGGCCCAATCTCGTTTGGATAGCCATGTGCGCGGAAGGCATCCAACAGTTCCATACGCGAGCGTGCCGACTCCATTGAAATTACATCGGCATCGAGCGCGGCAATTGACGGCAAAATGTCTTCAAACTCGCAGTAGCACATGTGCGTGTGAATCTGTGTCTGGTTGCGCACGCCTGTAGTTGCGAGGCGGAAGGCCTTCACAGCCCAGTTGAGATAGGTATCCCAGTCCGCACGCCGCAGCGGCAGCCCCTCGCGCAGTGCAGGCTCATCTACTTGAATGATGTTGATTCCCGCGGCCTCCAGGTCTTTCACTTCTTCACGCAAAGCCAGCGCGATCTGCCACGACGTGAGTTGGCGCGAAATATCATTGCGCGCAAACGACCACTGCAGAATGGTGATTGGCCCAGTCAGCATGCCCTTTAGCGGACGCGTGGTTAGTGAACGCGCATACTTGCTCCATTTCACTGTCATCGGCTCAGGCCGCGAAACATCGCCAAAGACAATCGGCGGCTTTACGCAACGTGAGCCGTAGCTCTGCACCCAGCCATTCTCTGTGAATGCGAAGCCTTCAAGAAACTCTGCGAAATACTCGACCATGTCGTTGCGCTCGAACTCGCCGTGCACGAGAACATCGAGCCCAATCTTCTCCTGCCGGCGAATGCAGCTTTCCGTCTCTTCGCGTAAAAACGCATCATATTTTTCGAGCGTTTCGTGTCCTCGCTTGTAAGCAGCACGATGCTTACGCACCTCTGCCGTCTGCGGAAAAGAGCCAATCGTTGTCGTCGGAAACAGCGGTAGACCAAGCGCCTCGCGCTGCACTACGGTGCGCTCGCTATACGCTGACTCCCGCGCAAAATCGCTCTCCTTCAGTGCATTAAGTTGCGCACGTACCGCCGGGTTGGTCGAGGACTCAGCAGACGCACGGTCTGCAATCGCGGCAGCATTCTGCTGCGCTGCTTCAACGTCTCCCTTGGCCAGAGCAACAACTTCATTCAGCTTTTCTTCGGCAAAACGCAGCCAGCTTTTGAGATGCGCGGACAACTTCGTCTCGCTCCGCAAATCATGCGGCACATGCAGCAGCGAGCATGACGGCGCCACTATAACCCGCCCTGCTCCAAGCACACCCACTGCGCGAGACAGCAACACAGACGCCTCCGCGAAGTTCGTTAGCCAGATGTTGCGCCCTTCCACGCATCCCACGCTCAGAACCTGGTGCGGTTTTAGAACCGCAAGCACCTGTTCAAGTTGCTGTGGCGCGCGCACAACATCAATATGCAGACCAGTTGTGTTTGCGTCCACTGCAAGAGAAAGATTTTCTGCCAGCCGACCAAAATACGTGGTCAGCATGATTTTGATTGGAACGGATCGTAGCTCGCCATATACCTTACGGAAGAAGTCCACTGCCTCAGTGGAAAGATCTGTTGCAAGAATTGGCTCATCAATCTGCACCCACCAGATCTTTTCCTGCGCAAGTTGCGCGAGAATTGTCTTGTATGCAGCAATCAGCTTGTCCGCGAGCGAGAATGCGCCAAAACCATCCACCGCTTTGCCTAGCAGAAGCAACGTGACCGGACCGATCAACACAGGCCGCGTCTCAATGCCCAGCAGGCGCGCCTCATGAATCTCGTTCAACAGCTTGGTGGTATCCACTGCAAATGAAATGCCGTCGCTCCACTCCGGCACAAGATAGTGGTAGTTTGTATCGAACCACTTCGTCATCTCCATCGCCGTCTGCTCGTGGCTGCTGCGGGCCATGGCAAAGTAGCGCTCCAGCGTAACCTTGCCTGTACCGAAACGCTCCGGCGTTGCGCCAAGCAGAACAAGCATATCGAGCACCTGGTCATATAGTGAGAAATCATTTGAAGGAATGAAGTCGATTCCCGCGTCCTTTTGCAGCTTCCAGTGCCTGGCACGAAGGTTCTTCGCAATCTCCAGCAGTTCTGCCTCCGTATGTTTGCCTGACCAATAACCTTCCAGCGCAAACTTCAGCTCGCGCTGGCCTCCCATGCGAGGAAATCCTAAATTTGCGGTTTTAAGTTTGGGGATATTCGATGCCGTATCTGCAAGCATTTTGGTTCTCTCCTTGATGCGTGAAAGAACCACCCATGCGCAGGCATGCTCCGCGTCGCGTGAAAGCGCAGAAACAGCTATGGCCACCGGCTCCAATCCACGAGAGCGGTATCCTCAGCGCACCCACGGTCAGCGCACTGCGCTTCCATGGTGGTGGTGGCAGGCCGGTATTCGGACTTTGGGCTGCCTACTCTGTTGCCGCTTCCCATCTCTCAGGAGACAGTGCGTTGGCTTGCGCCGTGCAACATTTCGTTCCCATCACCGCTGCGGGACAGCGCCGGATTCTCACCAGCTTCCCGTTTAACAAACCGCCCGTGGGCGATTTGACCTGCACACGTGTAGTCTACTGCACGGGCTTGGAGAGAAGGCAAGGGCAAACATCTTCATACCCCCATGTGTTGCAATGAGAAGTGGCACTCATTCCCGTGAAAGAACCGATGCAATATCCACTCGAAGACTGGCCGACGTATGCAGCAGAGCATTACGGCTGCGTGCTGTTACAAACAGCACGCACCGATATTGAAAACCAGAGCAGCTTTCTTTTCACCGATGCGCTGCAAATTCTCTCTGCCAACAATCTCGATGAAATCCCTGCTCTCTTCGCATCCATCGAGAAGGCGCTGCAGGATGGCTATTATGTAGCAGGCTTTTTGAGCTACGAAGCTGGATATCATTTTGAGCCCGCCGCTCTCGGACAGGTCGCGGCGCTTGCATATGCGAGTGATTTTCCTCTGGCATGGTTTGGTGTCTATCACGCCCCGCTTATTCGCAAAGAGAGTGCATCTTTACCCGCTGCTTCCGAACCTTGTGACGAAGACGCCGAAGAACCTTCTGCAATCTCCTTAGGCATCTCCCCGTCTGAATACCGCGACCATGTTCAGCAGGTTCGTCAGTTCATCGAAGTCGGAGATTTCTACCAAGCCAACTTCACCATGAAGATGCGCATGCGTTACAGCAAAGGCGCTGCGGAGTTGTTTGCAAAGATTATGGAGAACCAGCCGGTTGCTTATGGAGCGCTTATTCACACTGGCCAAGCACATATACTCTCAGCCTCACCGGAGCTTTTCTTTCGTAAGCAGCAAGACCAAATCACCGTACGCCCGATGAAGGGCACGGCTCCCCGAGGTCGCGATCTTGAGGAAGATGCGCGTATGTCCGCATGGCTCGCGGCAGATGAGAAGAATCGCGCGGAAAATGTGATGATTGTCGATCTCATGCGCAATGACCTAGGGCGCATCTGCAAAACCGGCAGCGTTGAAGTCACGGATTTATTCACCATTGAGCGTTATCAGCAACTGCTGCAGATGACCTCAACTATTCGCGGTGAGCTCAAGCCGCAAACGAGTTATTACGAAATTTTCCGCAGTCTTTTTCCATGCGGCTCCATCACTGGCGCGCCCAAAGTACGTACCATGCAGGTTATTCGTGAGCTTGAAAACGGGCCACGCGAGATTGCCTGCGGAGCCATTGGTTTCTTTTCACCCAATGGGGACGCGGTCTTCAGTGTCGCTATACGCACGGTGACGCTTCAAAAGGGAGAGGCCAGGCTGCGCGTAGGCTCAGGCATTACGCATGACTCCGACCCGCAGGCTGAGTACGAAGAATGCCTATTGAAGTCGAAGTTCCTCACGCACACATCACCGCGGTTTGAGTTGATTGAAACCATAGCATGGACAGATGACTTCACACTGCTCAATCTCCACCTTCAACGTCTACAAAATTCCGCTACCTATTTTGATTTCGCCTGTGACTCACAAAATATCCGCCAGCAGCTATATCAGTTGGCGAAAACATTTCCGCAAGGAACCCATCATCGCGTTCGTCTGCTGTTGTCGCGCTCTGGCACTGTCTCTATCACCAGCACTCCTCTGACTCCATCCAGAGAGTCGGCCCTTCTACTGCTCTCTCCCATACAGGTCGATTCATCAGATGTTTTTCTACGACACAAAACAACGCGGCGTGTCTTATTTGATGAAGCTCTTGCGCAAGCACAGGTTGCGGGTTGTGATGATGCGCTCTTCTTCAGCACACAAGGCCATGTGACCGAATGCGCCATTCATAACGTGATGATTGAGAAGAATGGAAAGTTGATAACGCCGCCGCTTGAATGTGGTTTGCTGCCCGGCGTCTATCGGCAGCATCTGCTGGCAACACATCCTGAAATCGAAGTGGCAACAATCACGCGAGAAGAGTTTCTTTCCGCTGAGCGCATTTTCGTTTTCAATTCTGTACGGGGATTGCGGCTGGCAAAAATTCACAACCGCTCCACCGCATAACCACTGCGCGTGAAAATAAAGGACTAGGTCAGGCTTTCTGCATCCCGCGCGTCGCTCCCAGCGCCCGCAGCATAAACGCCGTCAACTGCTCAATCTCTTCTTCGGGGGAATCTTCTGTCCGCGCAATCCTGCGCTCGTGAATCCCTCGAATCATATCCATCAGCGCCCACGCCGCCACTTCAAAATTCTGCTGCGGAATTTCTTTCCGCTCCGCGGCTTCCATAAATAACGAAACGAGATAATCCACCGCGGGCTTGCGCCATTTCAGGCTCCGTTTACGGTCGAGCATCTCGCGATTCACGCTTGAAATCACACGGTAAAACGACTGCTTCTCTCGCCAATAACTCAATCGAACCGCAACAAATGCCCGCAAACGTCCTACAAAATCCTTCGCCAGGGCAATCTGCTCTTCCGTCAGCGCGGAAATCTCCGCCAGCGCCTGCCCTACCGTTGCCTCGTAAATCTCGTCCTTGGAGTTAAAGTAGGCATAGACCGTCGCCTTCGCAAGCCCTGCCTCCGCGGCGATGTCATCCATCCGCGTGCCCTCAAAGCCCTTGTCGCCAAAGACCTTCGCTGCCGCCTCGAGAATCTCCCCTCGGCGAAACTCCGTAACAATCTGCCTTTTTCGCTCTTCCGCCGTTTTGGTTGCCGTCTTTGCCATCGACTTCCTGAATCCTTGCCCCAGTGTACGGCGTCCAATTCATTGACTCATACGTTCAATTCACTGAACTGATGAGTACAGTTAAGCTTCCCCATGATTAAAGAACAGGAAATCGCCGAGCACGAAGCGCCCGCAGCTATGCCTGTGCACGCACTGCCTATGCCTTATCCCGAGCCTGCCCGGAAGGTCTTCAGCCCATGGATTGTGGCGATTGTCGTCACAATCGGCACCTTCATGGAGGTGCTCGACACTTCCATTGCCAACGTTGCCCTGCCCCACATTGCCGGATCGCTTTCGGCCTCGCAGGACGAAGGTTCCTGGGTGCTCACCAGCTACCTTGTTGCCAACGCCATCATTCTCCCCATCAGCGGGTGGATCTCCAGCGTTGTTGGCCGCAAGAACTTCTTCCTTACCTCGGTCCTTTTCTTCACCATCTTCTCTGCCTTCTGCGGGATCGCACCTTCACTCGGCACGCTGATTCTCTTCCGCGTTCTACAGGGACTCTCAGGCGGCGGTCTGCAGCCGTCCGTGCAAGCTATTCTTGCCGATGCTTTTCCGCCGCACAAGCGTGGCATGGCCATGGCGCTCTACACCATTGCCATTCTTGTTGCACCTGTGCTTGGCCCCACGCTCGGTGGCTGGATTACCGACAACTATTCCTGGCGCTGGATCTTCTACATCAACATTCCGGTCGGCATTGCCTGTTTCTTCCTTGCTCGCATGGTGCTGGAAGATCCGACCTACATGAAGCAACAGTTTGCGGCTAATCGCCGGAACCTGCACATTGACTACGTTGGCCTTTCGCTCGTATCGCTTGGCCTTGCGACACTTGAAATTGTGCTCGATAAGGGCCAAGAACTCGACTGGCTCGGCTCGAATTTCATCGTCAGCTTCGTCATCATCGCCGCAGTCTCGCTGCTTGGGCTTATTGTGTGGGAGTGGAACCACGCCAGACCCATCATCAATCTGCATCTGCTCAAAGAACGTAATTTCCGTACCTGCTGCATCCTTGTTCTGTGCCTGTACTCGGTGCTTTATGCAACCACATATCTGCTGCCGCTCTACATGCAGCAGATGATGAATTACGACGCCACCACTGCGGGTTTTGCGCTTTCGCCCGCCGGCGTCTTTACCATGATGGCTGTGCCGATTGTCGGCTACCTGCTCGGCAAGGGGCTTGATCCGCGCGGATTCATCTTCACCGGGCTCACGCTGATCGCCATTTCGCTCTGGTGGATGGGCTCTATGAATCTGCAGTCTGCAGAGATCGATATGATCCTCCCGCGCATCCTGCAGGTTCTTGGCGTTGGGCTCACCACGGTTCCCATCAGTACCATCATGTTTCGCTTTCTGCCCAAAGAACAAAGCTCGCAGGCTGCCGGTATCTACGCTCTTGTGCGCAATGAAGGCGGGAGCATTGGCATTGCTGTCAGCAGTACACTTCTGCAGCGCAAGGCCCAACTTTATCAGCAGGTTCTCGGGCAGCATACCGATGGGACATCTCCTTGGGTTCAGCAGTTTGTTGCCGGAGCAGCATCGCGTCCCGGCAACTCGCACGACACGCATTACCGCGCCCTTGCTCAGCTCTACTCGCAGATGCAGCAGCAGGCCACGCTGCTTTCTTACATGGATCAGTTCCGTGCTTTAGGAGTCGTCATCCTTATTCTCCTGCCGCTGATTCTTATGCTCAAGCGCCCGCCTACGCTGAAGAAGATTGAAATCGACGCTCACTAGCGCATTTCTTTCAGAACGGTACAATTTAATTATTTTTGACCATAGTCAATTTTCTTCTTGACACCCCAGCGCGGTGGAAACAGAATTTGACCATGGTCAAAATTGATCCGTCCACCACTAAAGGCGAACTCACTCGCGAAACAATCTTCCGAGTTGCGCTTGAGCTATTTCGTGAGAATGGCTTTGATGCAACTACAATGCAGCAGATCGCCGCGCATGCCGGAGTTGCCAAGGGAGCGGCCTACTACTATTTCGACAGCAAAGAGGCCATCATCCAGGCTTATTACGAAGCTGTTCAGTTTGCGCAGGAACAGCTCTGCGCGGAGACATTTGCAGAAACCGCGAATGTAAAGAAGCGCCTCCTGGCCGCAATGCATTCCAAGTTTGACCTGGCGCAGAACGACCGCAAGCTGCTCGGCATCATCTTTCGCTACACCGGAGAGCCCACACATCCGCTTTCGTGCCTCGGGCCGCAAACCAGTGAAATGCGCCGACGCGCCATGGCGATTTTCGCGCAGGCTCTTGAAAGGGAAAAGCTCCCGAAAGACCTGGAACAAACTCTGCCTCTGGCACTGTGGGCGCTGCAAATGGGCTTGCTGGTGATGTTTCTCTATGACGACTCTGCCGGGCAAAAACGCACACGCTTGCTGGCGGATGGCTCCATTGACTTCACGCTGAAAATGCTCACGCTCGTTAAGCTGCCTGTGCTTCGCCCCGTCCGTACCAAGCTGCTGTCGCTTTTGCGTGATGCGCAGCTAATCCCAACGTTGAACTAAGCCTATCCCTTCAAGGAGGCGTAATGTCAGCACAAGAGATGAACTCACAGCAGAACCCTGAAGACCGCGTGCCGGCCTTCAACCAGCTTGAGCCGGAGCCATTCAACGCCCAAAGCGGAACGCGCTGGATTGCAGGCGCGTTTCTCGTTACAGCATTTTTTGTTGGAACGTTGGCATACCGCCTCATCATGCACGCCGGTCTTGGCCACACTTCACTCATGTTCATCGGGATTCCCGGCATACTGGCGCTGCTCCTTGTCCTTGCGCCACGTCCGGAATCCGCGAAAGGAAGCATCCTGCGCGGCATTACGCTTGCGCTTCTTATCATCGCTCCGCTTGTGGGGGAAGGCTATCTCTGCATTCTCTTTGCGTCACCGTTGTTTCTCGGTGTTGGACTGCTCATTGGAGCCATCATCGATCTCGCACATGAAAAGGGAGCCTCAACCTTGAGTTGCGTTGTGTTGCTTCTGCCGCTCTCGCTGGAAGGAGTGGTGCCGCAGCTTACACCCAGCCGCGCGCAGTCTGTCGAAGTCACGCAGGTTGTCAACGCATCTGCTGATGAAGTTCAGATTACGCTTGCACAGAATCCGGCGATTCATACGCCGCTGCCGCGCTTTCTGCGCATCGGTTTCCCTCGTCCACTTGAGGCACATGGCTCGGGCCTGGGCATCAATACGGTGCATGTCATTCACTTTACGGGTGCAGAGGGTGACCCTCCCGGCGATCTCGTTATGCGCGTCACCGTCTCGGAACCCGGCCATGTGCGCTTTGATACCGTTAGCGACTCCAGCAAGCTTACGCAGTGGATCTGCTGGAAAAGCTCTGACGTGAGGTGGCGTTCCGTGGATGCACAGCATACCGCTGTCACCTGGCGCATCACTTTTGACCGCCAACTCGATCCATTCTGGTATTTCGCTCCGTGGGAACATGTGGCCGTGCGCGAAGCAGCCAAATATCTCATTGCCGCGAATGCTACGCCGCAGAGGTAGTACCCATGCAAGATACTCTTTGGATTCGCGTTGGCGTACTTTACTTTCCGCTTGTTGTGGCAGTCATTGCGGTTGCCACACGCCCACGCCGCAAACGCATCTTTGCAGCGTGCCTGCTCGGCATTCTGTGGACGCTGCCTACGCTTCTGATTCTGCAACGCATCAACCTGGTCACGCACTGGTGGAGTTTTTCTCCCGATACGCCTGCGCTGCTTGGCATGCTTCTTGAGTTCTACATTGGCTGGGCGATTTTGTGGGGCTGCGTGCCTGTCCTTACCTTTCCTACTCTTGCTCTTCCAGAAGTGCTTGTACTTTTCGGAGCGCTGGATCTGTGGGTCATGCCGTTTTGCAATCCGCTTCTTGTTCTGCAAAGAAATTGGCTGATGGGAGAAGCCACGGCACTGCTTCTTGTTCTCACTCCTGCCTACTGTCTTGCGCGCTGGACTCTTCTCGGCACGCATCTGCCGCTTCGTGTTGCATTGCAGGCTATGCTCTCCGGCCTTATCTTCCTCTTTCTGCTGCCTGAGTTGGCCTTCGCGCTTCGTCCTGCGCCTGGCATTGTCTCTGTGTGGCATCCGCTTCTGTCTATGCCGTATGCACTTCTGGTTGCGGCCCTGCAATGCGTGGCCATTGCGGCACTTCCGGGTATCAGCGCGGCGCAGGAGTTTGCACAGCGCGGCAACGGCACGCCTATCCCCTATGATCCGCCGCTGCGCCTTGTAACCAGCGGAATCTATCGTTACTGTGCAAGCCCCATGCAGCTTTCCTGCACGGTTGTCATGTTTCTATGGGCGCTTTTGCTTCGCAATTCATGGCTTGTTCTGGCTACATGTATCTCTGCCGTCTACTCCGCTGGCATTGCCCATTGGGATGAAAACCGTGACCTTGCCAAGCGCTTTGGGACAGCCTGGCAGCGCTATCGCACAGACGTTCCAGCGTGGCGCTTGCGCTGGCTTCCTTATCATTCCGGCGAGCCAGCCCGGCTTTACGCCTCCCGCACTTGCGGACAATGCAGCGTGATGCGGCGATGGATTGAAGCTCAGCATCCTGTTGGTCTCACGCTCCTTGATGCCGAGTCTCTTCCGCATGGTTCCATCCGGCGCATGCGCTACGATCCAGCCGACGGCGCTCCCGCGGAAGAAGGTCTGCTCGCCTTTGCCCGTGCGCTTGAGCACATCAACCTCTACTGGGCATGGTGCGGCATGATTCTGCGCCTTCCGGCTTTTCACCAGGTACTTCAATTTGTGCTGGACATTTCAGGCTTTGGTCCGCGAAGCATCCCAGGAGCTTGTACTGTTCCTCTCGAAACTCATTACAAACCTGGCGCGGTATAAAAGTATGCGTCGCTTTATATGGCATCTGCATTGCCGCTAGAGGAACGGCAACCCGCAGTTCGCATAAAAATGCGATACTCAGGTGGCAGGCAGAAGCATAGATCGAGATGGAAGCTATGGACACCCCCGGCGAGCTCATCGAAACTGTTGTTCCACAAGCTATCGTTAGCCCGCTTACCCGGGCCGCAATCTTCCTTGTACTGACCGTCCGTCAGGATGAGGATGCTTACACGCAACTGCGCTCTTTCTGCGCTGGTCTCTCCGGCCTTATTCGCGCCGTGGACGCTCGCGACCTTGAAGCAGGGCTTACTTGTGTTGCCGGATTCGGCTCCGATATCTGGGACAAGCTCTTTGGAGTGCCACGGCCCGCGGAGCTGCATCCATTCAAGGAAATTCACGCCGCTAATCGTCACGCTGTCTCCACACCCGGCGATATTTTCTTTCACATTCGCGCTCAGCGCGTGGACTACTGCTTTGAATTGGCCACGCACATTATGGAGAGCATTGGCGGCGTAGTTACCGTGGTCGATGAAGTGCAGGGCTTCCGCTACTTTGATGACCGCAGCATGGTGGGCTTTGTAGACGGCACGGAGAATCCTCGCGACAATGCGGCACGTGAGGCTGTGCTCACCGGTAACGAAGACACGGTGTTTGCCGGTGGCAGCTACGTCATTGTGCAGAAGTATATCCATGACATGCAGGGATGGAATTCCCTGCCCGTTGAGATGCAGGAACGAATCATCGGTCGCCGCAAGCTCTCGGACATTGAACTGAGCGACGCGGAGAAGCCATCCAACGCGCACAACGCGCTCACCAACATTGAAGAGAACGGGAAGCAGTTGCAGATACTGCGCTTCAACATGCCCTTTGGACGACCCGGACATGGTGAGTTTGGAACTTACTTTATTGGCTACTGCCGCACACCGCGCATCACTGAGCTCATGCTTACCAACATGTTCCTCGGCAATCCGCCGGGCAACTACGATCGGCTGCTCGACTTCAGCAGCCCTGTCACCGGCGGCCTGTTCTTTGTGCCATCGGTAACATTTCTCGATAGCGTTACTCCCGATGCGCCCAGCGCTACAGAGTCCACGAATCAGCCGCCAGCCGCACAGCCAGCAGCGGCATCCACGCCCATTGCACTGCAAGATACATCACTCAAGATAGGATCACTGAAGGGAGAGTCAAGATGAACAACCTCCACCGGGAGCTGGCGCCCATCTCCGATGCAGCATGGGCACAGATTGAGGAAGAGACAACAAGAACGCTGAAGCGCTACCTTGCCGGACGGCGGGTTGTGGATGTTCCCGCACCGGGAGGAATCTCTTTACCCGGAGTTGGCACCGGCCACCTCAAATCCATCTCCGCGCCTGCCGCTGGCATCCTCGCACGGCAGCGTGAAGTCAAGCCGCTCGTCGAGCTGCGCGTGCCGTTCGAGCTTTCCCGTCAGACGATTGACGATGTGGAGCGCGGCTCTGATGACTCCGACTGGCAACCCGCAAAGGATGCCGCGAAGAAACTGGCTTTTGCCGAAGACCGCGCCATCTTTAACGGCTACTCCGACGCCAATATCCAAGGCATTCGCGAAAGCACCAGCAACCCCATTGATACGCTGCCTGCTGATGTTCGCGACTATCCTGATGCCATTGCTCACGCTCTCAGCCAGTTGCTGCTCGTCGGCGTCAATGGGCCTTACTCCCTCCTTCTCGGAGCCGACGAATACACCTCGCTCGCCGAAACCAGTGAGCACGGCTACCCTGTGCTGGAGCACGTCAAGCGCATCGTGGATAGCAACATTATCTGGGCGCCTGCAATCGAGGGTGCGTTCATTGTGACGACACGCGGCGGCGACTTCGAGCTGAACCTCGGGCAGGATGTTTCCATCGGCTACCTCAGCCACACGGATACTGCCGTACAGTTATACCTTCAAGAGACCTTCGTCTTCCGGGTTCTCACTACGGAAGCCGCAGTGGCTTTGTCTCCCTCCAAGAAATCCAAGTAACGCGCTTCGCACAAGTGCAAAGGAATAAGCCACGTCTCACCTGCGGGACGTGGCTTATTCCTTCAACAAACTCACTGACGCTTTGTAGTGCGTCCCTACTCTCCACGCCCCACGGTTCCTGTCTCCAAGGCAAAATCCGGTACGCTATGGAACGCAATTCGCGTCGGCGCGGCCTTATACGCCGTCAACATCGCTGCGGGAGCCAGTGTGCTCATCCCATACTTGTGATTCAGCTCATCCATTGCGGCCAGCAGCTTTGTGCGGTTCTCATGCTCGTCGCCTGCGTCAAACAAGTTCAGGCTGTGAAGCTTATCCGGCACGAGACCTCCAAGCGTCACACCTACAAAGAACGGATGCGCATACTGCGCGCCCTTCGGCTGATTCGACCAGAGCTTGCGCAGCGCCGTAATCAGCATCTGGTTGTCCTGGCACTCTGTCAGGCGAATCTCGTCATGCCATCCGTGGCGCGGCACGCCATAACTGCTCACCGGCGTGGATTGCCCACGCTTCTCCCTCGGCACGGCAAAGCCAATGGCCAACCCAATGCTGGCAGCCCACAGATGCTTATCACGAAGCCGCAGCGCAGCCTTGTGCAGTAGCTTCAATGCAACGGCCCATGCCTTCTCCTGCGTCCGCATCTCCGGCGCGAGTACATGCTGGTGGCTCAGCGACTTCTCATGCTCGTGATCCGCCATGTCGAAGTCCTGTCCACGCAGCCAGTGCCACAGCCGCTCCCCCCACACTGAGCCCCAAAGCTGCCCCATCTGCTCGCAATCGAGCGCCAGCAGCTGCTCCATTGAGCGAACACCTTTCAGGTTCAGCCGCTTTTCTGTTCGTGCTCCAACTCCGGGCAATGCACGCAGATCAAGCGTTGGCAATGCTGCCGGCAACACGTCCGCCGGCAACGCCACCAGGCCATCCGGCTTCTCCATATCACTGGCAATCTTTGCGAGGAAGCGATTCGGCGCCAGCCCCACCGAGCTGCGCATCATCTCGCCAACCTGTTCGCGAATTGCCCGCTTTACCTTGCGTCCCAGTTCCAGCGCATTCAGCAGCTTTCGCTCGCGTCCCATCAGCCGGCAGGCCATCTCATCAATCGACTGCACCGCTGTTATCGGCAGGCAATTCTCTACGGCCTTAATCACCGCGTGGTGCATCTTGACGTAAAGGTCGTGCCGCGCCTCTACCAGCACAATGTCCGGACACATCGTCTTCGCATCCGCAACAATCGTGCCCGTCTTCACGCCGTATGCCTTTGCTTCGTAGCTGGCAGCAATGCAGCAGGTTGTATCTGCCATCATCGGCACCACGCCTACGGGCCGGTTCCGGAGTTCCTTGCGTACCTGCTGTTCGCACGAAGCAAAATAGGAGTTCAAATCCACGAACAGCCAGTTCAGACTCGGCTCATCTTCTCGCACGGCTGCTGGTTCATCTGCCGTTTTCTCCCCAACGGGGCTCTCCCATGTAGCCATCAGCTCATCGGCTACGGCCGCCTCGGCGGCATCCATCGGAATGGCATTTTCGTCCATCACAGCGGGCAAATCCTCTTCCCAAGAATATTTTCGCTTTTTCTTTGCTATCCCACAACAGGAATTCCGCAGAAATTTTGTTGCCGCCACAACAAAATTTCTTGTACCGAGTCGAAGTTTATAGATGCTACACTGAGGCTCCTGACAGAACCCCGACGCCGCCAGCGAGCCCGATAGAGACTGATTTGGCCGGGAAAACTAGCCTCTGCCTGGGTGGAACCGCAATGAATGCTGACAACGTCTGGCATTGGATCGTGACGAGTGGAAGCCTCGTAGCGCTCGTCGTTACCATTGGCGTGGCCCTGCTGGTGGCCTGCTGCCTCAGCTGCGCCCGCTGCCCCATGCAGGAAAAAGACGACCTCTTTAAGCGCCGCGAAGTCTAGAGTTTCCGCATATCTCGCTTTACTCCGGCCTCGTCGCCGGCTGCAAATACTGCTCAAAATGCGCCACGATGCGGTTGAATAACTCTGGCCGCGCAGTTCCGCCCTGGATCTCATGCGTCTTGCGCGGAAAAATTTGCAGATCGTACGGAATCCCCGCTTCAATCAGCTTTTCGACGAACTGCACGGTGTTGCCTATGTGCACGTTGTCATCGCCCGTTCCATGCATCAGCAGCAGACGCCCGTGCAGGTTCTTCGCTGTCTCCACTACGGATGTGCGTTTGTACAAATTCTGCTCGTCGAATGGCAGCCCTAAGTACCGCTCCGTGTATACCGAGTCGTAGTTGCGCCAGTCCGTCACTGGAGCCACGCTCACGCCCGCCGCAAAGCGGTCCGAGTGCGTCATGGCGTACAACGTGAACGTCCCACCCCAGCTCCACCCCCAGAAGCCCACTCGCTTACTGTCCAGCTCGGGGAATTTCCCTAGCGCGGCATCCAGCATCGTCAACTGGTCTTCCAGCTGAACCTTGCCAAAATCGCGATATGCCGCCTGCGCAAAGTCCCTGCCCCGCCCCGGCGTTCCGCGATTATCTGTTCGTAGCACGGCAAATCCATGCTGCGCCAGCAGCGCATCGAAGAGAAGTTTATCGGCCCAGAAACTGTCGCCCCAGCGGTTCAACACCGTTTGCCCCGTCGGCCCTCCATAGGGATTGAGGATTAGCGGCACACTTTTGTTTCCGTGCTCGCCTTCCGGCAGCATCAACGTGGCGTAGAGAACCGTTCCATCCGGGGCCTTGGTCTCCATCTGTACCGGCGGATGCAGCTTATAGGCGTCCAGTGATTTTGATGCCCAGAACTCCTTGCAGCCAGACGCGGAATCTCCCGCGCCTGCGCCCGCATGGCACAGGCTCATCCGTGGCGGCGTGGCTCGCGTTGAGAAGGTGTCCACAAACGCACTGCCATCCGGCGCAATTCTTCCGTCATGCGTGCCTGAGCCCGCCGTCAGCGTCCTGCGCTCCCCGGCAAAACTTACCCGCGCAACCTGGCGATCGAGCAAATCAAACTCATTCGACGTGTAAAAGACCATCTGCTTCGCGGCGTCTACCGCCAACACTCTGTCCACGTCCCACGGCCCCTTGGTCAGCTGCCGCGGCGGAGTCGCCGGGCCGCTCAGCGGATTTGCCTGCTCATAGTTCGCAAGGTACACATGGTTGTGCCCATCCACCCAACTGGTCAGCACAATTGCTCCGCCGCCCACCCACACGTCGTAGTCCGCATCCAGAAACTTGTCGTCCGTCACCACAAGCATCTGCAGCGGATCACCTCCGTGCTTGCCGTCGTTGTTCCACGGATCTGCAAAGTAGATGGTTCTCTTCTTGTGGTCCCTGCTCAGCGTCTCAATCCAGACCGTGTGCCGGTCTACCCAACCAAAGCGCGGTACATAGTCCTGCCCCGCTTGAATTGGCAGCTTCACCCAGGCCACCTTGCCGCCGCCGGAGCCCACCACTCCTACGCGAACTTCAGGATTCGTGTCTCCTGCCAGCGGATACCGCTGCATCTCCGCCTTGGCATGCGTGGGAATCCAATCCGTCAGCGGATACTCCGGCACGTTCGCTTCGTTCATCTGTAAAAACGCAATGTTCTTTGAGTCCGGCGACCAGAAGTAATTCGACTGCACATCCAGCTCTTCCCCGTACAGCCAGTCCACTTCACCATTCAGTGTGTTTGGATTCGGCGCAGCAGCAATGCTCGCCACAGGCGGCCCCAGCGCTGTAAATGCCTCCTTGAGCCGCATGACGCTCAGCCCATGGTCTCGCACAAAAGCCACCATCTCGCCGTTGGGAGAAAACGTCGGATTATCTCCCGCCGCCGCGCCGGTAAAGCCCATCTCTGTGCCTGTGCCCGTCTTCAAATCAAAGAACCACAGGCGCCCATCGGCATCGAAGAGCAGGTGCGTCGAATCCGGCGCCCACCAGTAGCTGGCCATGCCTCCGCCGCCCAGCAGAGGCTGCAGCTTCTCACGGCTCACCAGCGTCTGCGGCTTGCCGCTCGCTATATCCAACCCGATAAGTTCACCATTTGCGACATAGCTCAGGTACTTGCCGTCCGGCGACCAGGCAAAACCGTCCGGCGGTGTGCCCGTCAGCAGCTCCGCGCCATAAATTGCCTCCACGGTCAGCGGAATCGAAGCGGAAGATGCCGCCTGCTGTTGCGCGTGGCACAGCGCCGGCATGCCGGACATCCACGCAATTAAAAGCGGAGCGGAAATACGAAGAACGCGACCCAAAGGAATCCTCCAGCGATTTGAGGAGCGTCGGCACAAGATTGCACGGCCACGTTGCTGTATCAGCGCAAGTCTATCAGGCGCATTTGCGCCCCTGCGCCGGGCGTTGTATGTTCCCTCTCATGGACTGGACTACTCCGGAAGGCCGCCGCAAGCTCGGCCAATCGCACCGCAAGCACATTGGCCGCCAGCAGCACAGCGATCTGAGTCTCAAAGCCCGCCGCGTTTCCGCGCTTACTCTTCTCGAACGCGCCGCGCAGGGCCGCGTACCGCAGCTCATCCGGCTCAAGTACCAGCTTATGGCGGCATCGCCCTTTGCATACTTTCGCGGGGCCGTGCCTGTGATGGCCTACGACCTTGCCGCGGTTCCCTCCACCGGCATCCGCACGCAAATCTGCGGTGACGCCCACGTCCGCAACCTTGGAGCCTACGCCGCGCCCGATGGCCGGCTCGTCTTCGACATCAACGACTTCGATGAGACCATCCGAGCGCCCTTTGAGTGGGACCTCAAGCGCATGGCTGCCTCTCTTGTCCTCGCTGGCCGCGAGGCCGGTAACAAGGAGTCCTCTACCCGCGATGCCGTTGTTCAATGCGTCACTCGTTACTCGGCCTGCATGCGCAACTTCGCCGAGATGCCTCTCCTCGATGTAGCCCGCTACCAGGTACATGTGGAAGGCGAAGCCGTCCACGATGCCCTGCTGAAAGCCGAACGCGCCACTCCACAGCACACGCTTGAAGTCCTCACTGAGCCCGCTGGCCGCGCAGCGCAGCGCGAAGCTCGCCGCCGATTCAAGACCATCAAGCCTACGCTCACCCGCATCTCTGCACAAGAAGCGCAATCGGTCCTCGACGCCCTCAAGCCCTATCAGCAGATGCTGGAGCCGCAGCGCGTTCATCTTCTCTCGCTCTACCGGCCGGTCGATGTTGCGTTCAAAGTGGTAGGGACCGGCTCCGTTGGACTCCGCGATTTCTGCATCTACCTCGAAGGCAATGGGCCCAATGATCCGCTGTTTCTCCAAGTGAAGGAAGAGACCGCCAGCGGCTATGCGCCCTACCTGCCTAAACCTCGCAAACCCCAGCACAACGGCCAGCGCGTAGCCGACGGGCAGCGCGCGATGCAGCTCCAGTCTGACCCCTTTCTCGGCTGGACACGCATCGGCAGCCGCGAATACCTCGTCCGCCAACTGAACGACCACAAGGGTGGCATCGACCTAGAGGATCTGGCAGGCAAAGGACTGGCCGCCTATGCCGCCGTTTGTGGAGAACTGCTTGCAAGAGGTCACGCCCGCGCCGGCGACCCCATTGTTCTGGCCGGATATCTAGGCTCCGGAGAAGGTTTTGCCGAAGCTCTCGCGGAATTTGGCTCCCACTACGCTGACCAGACCGAAAAAGACTGGCAGGAACTCAGGCAAACTTTCAAGCATCGTGGCAAAATACTTTCAGGTAAGAGCAAGTAGTCTGCAGCCTGCCGGAGAACCCGCTATGTGCCTGGTGAATCAAAATGACTCGACCAAATCCCGCCGTATGACGGCCCTTGGTTGTGCGCTGCTTGTCATTGCTCTATCGGAGCGCGCCTTGCTCTCCGAAGCCTCCAGCCCTACCGCGCACCACTGGGTCAACGGCGCAAGCATCCTGCTGCTCTGCCTATCCGTCGCGTTCAATCTCTACGCACTCCGCCTGCGCAAGCGCGGCAATCACTGATTCGGCTGCTGGCTCCGCTTCTATACTGAACTCAACATGAGCCAGCCGACAGCCGCACCTTCGCACACCCGTTCGCATCAGCTTCAAGAGCGCGCCGAGCGCCTTTTTCCCGGCGGCGTGAACTCGCCTGTACGCGCCTTTCGCGCTGTTGGCGGTCATCCTCCGTTTATTGAATCGGCACTGGGTGCATACCTGACCGACGCCGATGGTAACCGCTACATCGACTACTTTGGCTCGTGGGGCCCGATGATTCTGGGGCATGCCTTTCCGCCGGTTGTCGAAGCGATTGAACGCGCCGCACGCAACTCTGCCAGCTTTGGGGCATCAACAGCGGCCGAAGCTGACCTCGCTGAGTTGGTTGTAGCCTGCTATCCGAAGATTGAAAAGCTGCGCTTTGTTTCGAGCGGCACGGAAGCCACGATGTCGGCGATTCGACTGGCCCGCGCTGCGACTAACCGCAGCATCATCGTGAAATTTGAAGGCAACTACCACGGGCACTCTGACGGACTCCTGGTTAAAGCAGGGTCCGGCGTTGCGACTTTCGGCATCCCCGGCTCTGCAGGTGTACCGGAAGCCATTGCCTCACTTACGCTCGCTCTGCCTTACAACAATCTGCAAGCCGTCGAAGAGGCATTTGCCTCGCATAAGAACGAAATTGCAGCCATCATTCTTGAGCCGGTCGTTGGCAATGCAGGGTGCATTCCGCCTGCTCCGGGTTATCTTGAAGGGCTGCGCGCAATTACAAGCCACGAGGGTGCGCTTCTCATCGTGGATGAAGTGATGACTGGATTCCGGCTGTCTCTTGGCGGTGCGGTGGAGCTTTACAAACTCGATCCTGATCTCATTACGCTGGGCAAAATCATTGGCGGCGGTCTTCCTGTTGGGGCATTCGGTGGCAAGCGGCAATTCATGGATCAGCTTGCGCCTCTTGGACCTGTCTACCAGGCTGGAACTCTTAGCGGAAATCCGCTGGCTATGGCTGCTGGTATTGCAACGGTCAGTTATCTACGAGAGCATGCTGCGGAGATCTACCCACGGCTTGAAGCCACATCGAAGGCACTCTTTGAAGGCGTGGCTGCTGAAGCCCAAAAGGCTGGCGTTGCGCTCACGACCAATCGCGTCGGCTCCATGGGGACTTGGTTCTTTACCGGAAGCGAAGTCACTAACTATGACGAAGCTGCTACCAGTGATACCGCTGCTTTCGGGAGCTTTCATCGCGCAATGCTGGACCAGGGAATCTGGCTTCCGCCTTCGCAGTTCGAGGCTGCCTTTCTAAGTGCTGCTCACGGCGAAGCGGAAATTCAGCGGACTATTGAAGCCGCGGGGAACGCTTTCCGCAGTCTTTAGGATGCGGAAAGCGTTACGCCCACTCGGCTACTGTCACGAATTTCTTCTGGTTTGCGAACCGCTCCAGCAACGCTCCTACTGTGCGTACGCTGGGGCCGCGATTTGCGGTGCGCTCCAGGTGGCCGCCATCGTGGAGCACTACGTTTGCGGCGCGTTTGTGCGCGTCAAGCTTTTCAATCTTCGCCAGCAGGGCCTTTGTAATCTTTTCGGAGTCCGGTTCGCTCCAGTCGCTGGTCATTGCGTTCCAGAGCACTGGGGTCATGCCTAAACTTCGCGCCGTGCCCAGCACGTCTGGCCTGCGTGCGCCGAATGGCGGGCGGAAATGCCGCACTGGCTTGCCGGTAATCTGCTCCAGCGTGTCTTTTGTGTTGCTGAGCTCTTCGCGGACCTTTGCCGGAGCGGTCATTGCCAGGTTGGGATGCGACCACGTGTGGTTTCCCACGACATGCCCGGCGTTTGCAAGGTAGCGCGTCAATGCCGGTTCCGCGCTTGCGTAGTTGCCGACCAGGAAGAACGTTGCCTTTACGCTGTATTTGTCGAGCAGGTCCAGCAGGCGCGGCGTCCATTCAGGATTTGGGCCATCATCGAAGGTCAGCGCGATCTCGTTCGGCTTTTTGGGGGCGATCAGCGTTCGCCCGAAAATCTGCGAGCCGGGCCACATTGCAGCATAGGCACAGCTGCCTGCTACCAGCCCTACTGCCGCCGCACCCATCGCAACTTCCGTTAACCCGTTCCCTGCCACAAACATGCTCGTACCAGTTTCTGCCTCTGTGCCTGCCCTTCGCAAGCAGTCCCGCAACATGGGCCGCCTGATTTGCACCTATTCAAGCATGGGGGCGTATACTCGCCTCGTACGGGCAGCATCCTGAGTTTACGGAGCGGCACTGGAGACAACATGAGCCTCACGAACTTTCCTACTGGTGGGCTTTCGCCCGCCAATACACCCATCACCAAAATCACAGTTCCCGCGCTGGCTGAGATGAAACGCCAGCTCAAGCCTATTTCTGCGCTTACGGCCTATGACTATGCCACTGCGCGGCTTGTGGATGAGGCCGGGATTGACATGATCCTCGTTGGCGATTCACTGGCGATGGTTGTGATGGGGCACGACAACACGCTTGCGATTACCGTGGACGAGATGCTGCACCACACGCGTGCTGTGCGCAGGGCTGTGCGGCGGGCTTTGGTGGTGGCGGATATGCCTTTTGGCAGCTATCACGGTCCTGTTGCTGAGGGAGTGGCTAACGCTGTTCGCTTTGTGAAGGAAGCCGGAGCGGAGGCGGTGAAGATTGAAGGGGCTCGCGTGGAGCTGGTCCGGGCGCTGATAGAGGCTGAGATTCCCGTGGTTGCGCATCTGGGGCTTACGCCGCAGTCTGTACACCGGATGGGGGGCTATCGCGTGCAGGCTCGCACGCTTGAGGCTGCCGAGCAGCTTAAAGCGGACGCGATTGCGCTGGCGGAAGCCGGTGCGGGGGCGATTGTTCTGGAAGGTGTGCCGCGGGAAGCTGCGGCTGCTATTACGGCGGCGCTGCCTATTCCTACGATTGGCATTGGTGCGGGGCCAGAGTGCGATGGGCAGATTCTTGTCTTCCACGACCTTGTGAATCTGAGCTTTTCGCCGCAGGCTAAGTTTGTCCGGCGCTATGCGGATGCTGCTGCGCTCTTTCGCTCGGCTATGGAGCAGTACCGGGAAGATGTGGAGCATCGCGCTTTTCCGTCGGATGCGGAGAGTTACCACCTGCCCAAGGCGGTTCGGGCTGCGGGTGAGCCTGCTTAGCTTGATTGCCGGGGTGGAGGCCCCGGCCTACCCTTTGAGTCGATTTGCCTCAATATGGCGGTAGTTCTTGTAAGGTGTTGAAATATAAATCCATACGGTTGGTTTCACCTGTTTACCTATTCGTTAATAGATTGGTGAAAAGTGGTTACTTTGCAGAAAAAATGGCCCGAAAAAACTTTTTTAAAGCTGAATGATGAACGGCCCGATTCCATTGGAATCGGGCCGTTTTTCTGCTTGATTTTTAGTGTGGCACAAAAGGGGTTAATTGAGCGCAAGAGTTATCCACAGATTTGAGATTTATTTTGCATGGCATGCAGCGGCTGCGCGCTTGGCGCGCCACGGGGCTTTTGTGGCCCTCCCGGTGGTCGGGGTCGAGATGGGGGTGGGGGCAGCGAAAGGCAACCGCAGATCCTTCACTCCGCCTACCCCACTTCGTGGGGCCCCAATGCGCTTCGACCAGGATGACAACGCCGGATTTTGTGGTGAACGGGGATGGAGAGAGCTTGGGTATGGGTATCCACGGTCTCCAAATGCCAGGGACCGGGAGCGCCCGCAGAGGCAAGGAACTAGGAAGGGGTACGGGATTTCTCTTCGAGGAAGGACTGGAGAATCAGCGTGGCGGCTACCTGATCGACCAGAGGGGCGTGGTCCTGGCGGGCGTGGCCGGCTTCGTAGAGGATGCGGTGGGCTTCTTCCGTGGTCAGGCGCTCGTCCCATAGGTGGATGGGGAGGCCGGTCAGCTCGCCTAGCTCTGCCGCGAAGGCCTGGGTTTTGGCGGCGCGGGGACTTTGCTCGCCGGAGAGGTGGAGCGGATTACCTACAACGATGCCAACTACGCTGAATTTACGGGCAAGGCGGGCGATGGAGCGAAGGTCTTCGCGGGGATTGCGGCGGACTTCAAGGGTCATGACGGGCTGCGCGGTCAGGCCCAACTCGTCAGACACGGCGATGCCGATGCGTTTGGTGCCGATGTCGAGGGCTAGGTAGCGAGGAGGCATGACAGGGTACAGGGTACAGGGTGTGGGGTACAGGGGGCAGAAGCCGCCGCTTTTTCCGCACCTGATTTGCTACGTCTGACGGGAGCATCGAGACCGATAGACCGATACAATAGATATAAGCAAAAGAGAATCTTAGGGCTATCCTTTGCGTCAGATAAAGGAAGGCTTCAGAGGGAATACGGCAACAGGATGGCCAGCCGCAGGCGGAAAACCACGAGTAAAAAAAAGAAAAAGCGCTCCGGCTGGGGTAGAGTGCTGGCATTTCTGCTGTTGCTGCTGGTTCTGGGCGCGGCGGGAGTGGCGGCTTTTGTTGCACTTACGCCGTTTGGGCCTGCGCAGGAGACCTTTGTGGAGATTGCTCCGGGCTCAGGCGCGGTGAAAATTGGCCAGCAGCTTGAGGCTGCGAGGGTGGTTCGTTCGCAGTATGCGTTTGATGTGTTGCGATGGCTGAGGCCGGGGCGTTTGCGGGCTGGTACCTACCGCTTTGCGGAGCCTGCGACGGTTAGCCAAGTGTATGGACGGATTCGGCGCGGGGATGTTTACACAATTACGGTAGCAATTCCTGAGGGGTCGAATATTTTTGAGATTGCGGCCCGGCTGGAACAGGCGGGCTTTGGTCCGGCGGAGGAGTTTTTGACGGTGGCGAAGAGCGAAGCGAGCCTGGTGCAGGATTTGGACCCGAAGGCTACGAGTCTCGAAGGGTATCTTTTCCCGGCCACTTATCACTTTGCTCCCAAGTCCAAGCCGGAGCAGATCGCGGCGGCGATGGTGAAGCACTTTCGCGTCATGGCGGGGCAGCTTGGGCTGG
The DNA here is from genome assembly GCF_059115385.1 of Occallatibacter sp. FHG110214_02. Lineage (NCBI taxonomy): Bacteria > Pseudomonadati > Acidobacteriota > Terriglobia > Terriglobales > Acidobacteriaceae > Occallatibacter > Occallatibacter sp. FHG110214_02. The sequence continues at coordinate 104,669 of NZ_JBZYWK010000006.1, forward strand.
CGAGCAATTTTCATTCCGTGGTTACGAAAGCTTCCCTGATTGAAAAAGAGACGGCTGTGGCTACGGAGCGGCCTCTTGTAGCCAGCGTTTTTCAGAACCGGCTGGAGAAGAAGATGCCACTGATGACGGACCCGGCTGTGATCTACGGCCTGGAGCTGGAGGGCGCGTGGCGCGGCACAATTTATGCCAGCGATTTGAAACACGACACCCCCTACAACACGTATCTGCATGCAGGGCTGCCGCCGGGGCCGGTGGCGAATCCGGGAGCTGCCTCCTTGAAGGCGGCGATGCAGCCGGCGCGTACGGACTATCTTTACTTTGTTGCGTCGGGAGCGAATCCGCAGGGGAAGAGCCTGTTTGCCGCAACGCTTGAGGAGCATAACCAGAACGTGGCTGAGTATCGCAGCGCGGTGAAGAGGGCGGGAAGCCGATGAGGACTGCGCGTATCAATATTGGGTGGGTTGCAGGCGTTGTGGCGCTGGCGGCGGCTTTGCTGCCGGTGACGGGGTGTTTGTTTACTACGCGGAAGCTGCCGGTGCCAAAGCCTCCGACGGTGACGCAGACGGCGTCCGCGGCAGACCTGGTGAAGCAACTGAACGACCGCTGGAGTGGCCTGAACACGCTGAATGCGAAGGTGGATATCAGCTTCAGCACAATGAAGTCCAAGGATGGCGTCGAGAAGGATTACACCTCGTTTCCGGGCATCATCCTGATGCGGAAGCCGGAGATGCTGCGCGTGTATGGGCGTTACCCGGTGATTGGCACGCCGATGTTCAGCATGGCGAGCGACGGAAAGACCTTCACGCTGTATGTGAATCCGCCGAAGAACGTTGCCTACACGGGACCGAACGAGCTGACGCACAAGTCCAAGAACGCGATTGAAAATATGCGGCCGGGATTTTTTCTGGATGCGTTGATTGTGCGCGGACTGGACCCTGACGACGAGTACTCCATGATGGCGGACACGGATACCGTGGAGGATGCCAAGCGGAAGCATCTGCTGCTGATTCCGGAATATATTTTGACCGTGATGCGGGGCAAGCCGGACAGCCCGGAGCGAAAGACGGTTCGCGTGATTCATTTCCACCGCGAGGACCTGCGGCCTTATCAGCAGGATATCTATGACGCGCAGGGAAACCTGGAGACGCAGGTTCTCTATGGCTCCTATGTAGACTTTGGCGGCAGCCTGTATCCCTCAACCGTGACGATTAAACGGCCACTCGAGGAATTCCAGATCGTGATGACAGTGGATAAGGTGACGGAGAACCAGGAGCTGCAGGGCGATCCGTTCCACCTGGAGATTCCGTCAGGCGTGAAGGTTCAGACGCTCCATTAGAGGCTGGGGGAGTTGGCTCGTCTTCCGTCTCGTCCCATGTGCGGCGCGCGGCAAAGACGGCGAAGCCTATTGCGAATCCAAGAAAAAGCCATCGTTTGCAACGAGTCTTCACAGCATTATCCATTTACAGGTCCCTAGTCCCCAGGACGGAACCGCGTTCCGAAGGGCAGTGCGGAGGTGCTGCCGGCTTTGGATCGCGGTTTCGCCCTGCTTGAGATATGGCAACTGGTGTGCCAAAACTTCCAGTTGCGAGTCTGATGCGGAATGTGGGAAATGCGTGGCTTTGCGGTTTGGAGCGCGCTGGCGGGCTGGGTAAAGTTTCCCCTGCAAGGTAAGAATGTGCGGTAAGAAATACGCGGTTACCTTGAGGGCTGTGGTGGAATCCGCTCACAATTTAATGACCCCGACTGTGCTAGTATCCGGCCAAGTCGTGAGAACGGCTCAATTTCCCTTTATACATGCGTCTTTTTCTGCTGTCCATAAAAAATGTGGACAGCAGCGTTTTTGGACAGCGCGGCGCACCAGCGCCGCGCTGCTATGGCGGCTGGTGCGGCTGGCCTGCCGTGATGTGGGACCATGCGGCAAGACAGCCGACCGTGCAGAAGTGACGGACCCGGGATACTTGGCCGACTGTGCGAACGAACAGGGAGTGCGTGCCGACTGGGACCGAGCACCAGTGGCAAGGACGACGAGCGACGAGAGAAGCAACAGCGCGTGTGTTCATGGATGCTTCCCACCGCGCCGCCAGTCAGGGGCGTAGCGCAGCGGAGTGGCGGAGCCACGCGAAGCGCCCTTGACAAGGTGCGACACACTGAGGCGAACACACGCGCACCCGAACCGCGCCACGTGGCAGCGCCGCGAAGCGGCGCAGTGGCGAGGCGCAGCCGAGTGCCTTTGCTGTTGTTTTTGCCGTTGCCTTTTATGGCTTGGTGTACGAAGGGCCGGGGCCGTCTTTGTTTTTCGGCCCCGCCGCGTAGCGAAGCGGAGCGGGGCGAGGCGGGACGCGGGGGCGCGACGAATGGAGCGCAGGTAGGCGAGGCACGAGCCGGACGCCCCGCGAGGGGGCCGAGCAGCCCGAAGGGGAGTGAGCGAGACGGGAGCGAAGCGACTGGCAGCAAGGAGCCGAATGCGCGTTCAGCGCGTTTCGGTGACGCAGCGTGCGGCAATGCGAACGGGCGGAACTGACCGAGGCCCCTTGCGCGGACTGTGCCGCCGCCCTTTGGCGGCGCTGGACGCGCACCAAAGGGCCGAGCACCGAGTATAGGTTTTTCTATCTATTGCTTTTTATGGTTCTTTGCTGCAGACTTCGCGGAGGTAGGTGGCACGCGACGTGCCCCGCACGGCAAGTGCCACCGGTGGGACTCCGCTAACGCCTGAGCCGCCGACCGAGTGCCGCCGTGACTGTGCGCTCAATCGCTTCCAAATCCACCACAGTGCCGCCGCGCTGCTCTTGCTTCATGGCTTCGACTATCTGTTCCACCAGCGGCCTCACGTCCCGCTTTTGCAGTGCCGCGTCTCCGACTTGCCGGGCGAGTGCCGCAATGACTTCGGCATGGTCTCGTTGTTCATACTCTTCGGCGCGTGCGAGTGCAAGTGTCCTAACGTGCCGCTCTATGTCCTCGTAGTTGTTCCGCTCCCATGCGTCTGCTAGCTCCCGACCCACGACTGCAAATTTTGTGTTGGCTGGAATTTTGTATCTTTCTTCTGGCGACAAGCCCATGATTTTTTCTGCCTCCCGGGGGGTGGGAGGGTATCCCTCCCGTTTTTCGGTTTTCGCGTAATGCCCTATTGGGCCATGAACAAAAATTTGCGCATTTTTATGGGGGATGCTTAGAGCAGGTTGCGCAACTCCAAGTGGTCTCCCAAGTGGTCCAACGCATCGTCATACTGGTAGCACACGGAGCGCCGGGAACGGCCCTGCATCTCCGCTATTTCTTCCTGTGTCACGCCGTCCCGATGGATGTGAACCAGCAGCATGCGGTCCGCTGTGTCTAACTCGTTGAAGCACTTTTCAAAGTCGATTGCCCTGATGATGCGGGCATCGTAGGCGCGTCGCCTATGCGACGCTCTCCCGTCCGTTTCCTGCATGCTGCTCACCTTTCCCGTCCTCAACTTCGCCCGGTCGTAGAGCCACAGTTTCAGACTTGCCAGCACCTTTACCTGTCTTGCTGTCATCGGTCCAAATCTCCCCGCGCTCAATCTCCCCTTGCCACTGGCGAACCTTTAGCCAGAACTCCTGCATGGGTGTGAGCACTCGTTTGTGCTGCGTTGGGTTTGAGAGCCATGCCGCCGCCGCTGGTGCGGCGGTCTCTGACTCCCGCTTACGTTCTACCCCTGCTAATGCGTCTTGTAGTTCCATGCTTGCGATGATACATTGATGTCAACCTATGACCGCAATATATTGGGGTGGGGTCAGCTGACCCCACCCCAACAGGTTGTGGTTAGCGCGGCTTTCGCGGGTCAGCTAGAATGAGGGGCCGGATGACGGTTTGCAGACATGAGGCGCAGCAGAACGGGCCGAACTCTACATCTGGCTGGTGCGTGCGGTGGCACACGGGGCATGCCACCGCCTTCACTACAACTTTTTTCTTTGGTCGCTTGATGATTGCCATGTTCTCTCTCACGTATGTGGTGAAGGCTGTGAGTACTACGACCACAACAGCAACAAGGAAGTAATTCACTGGCTTACTCCAATGGGCAGACGGCCAGCACGCGGCTTGCGATTTCTCGTGCCAGTTCATACATGTAGCCCGTGTCGATTTGCGTTGCAGCGTCGAGCAATTCTTCCCCGGCATTCTTTAGAATCCATGCCAGCCGTCGCGCTGCTGGTGACTGCTCTTCGATGCCGAAAGGCGAAGGCGTTTCAGTGAAGTTTTCACCAGCCGTGAGCGCAATCAGTACCCGGTTTTTGTCAGTTTCCACTAGACATTTTTCGGTTACTGTGAGCGTTTTGTGGCCTAGCTTGCCCTCGAGGGTGGGGGGTGGGGTGGTCATTTCTTCCTGCCTTTCTGGTGGAGTGCCAGCGCAACCTGCGCTGCATAAAGGAGTTGGGAACCGTCGCGGCCTTCAAACACTTCGAGTTGGATACCCTGCGCGATGCAGGAAATGTAGGCGCGGATGGACGGCAAATCGCGCATTTTGGGCATGGCGAGTTTGTATGCCACCGCCGCCATGCGAACCGCTTTGTGTTCGTTCAAGCCCTTCTCAATTCCTGTCTGGTGCGCTCTTTGCCACTCGTCCCGGCAGTGGTCCATGGCCCGCACTGTCATCGGCGTGCGGTCGCGTGGTGGACCTGCCGCCGCGCTTGCCGCAAGGTGGAACATGCGCACGCTTCCCATGTGCTGGATTGCTCGTCTCATGCTGTCTTCTCCCTCTTCACAAGGAATGGCCCTCTTTTCACCGCTTCTAAAATCTGCCGAGGCACTGGCGCTAAATCGTGGTCGAGGTAGTGCACTGTTGACTCCAAACGCATGTGTGTCAGCGTCGATTGCACTACTCTTATGTCCCTTGTCTGGTTGTAGATTTTTACTGCTGTTGTTCTCCGCAAGTCGTGCGGCCACACCTTACGCAGCAGCCCCGCATCTTCACGCAGTTTTGTCCATGCACGCTGCACGCTTTGCCGATGCACTCCGCTTGGCTTTGGCCCGTGCTTGTTCTCCCACAACTGCGCAACGAATGGCCTTTTGTCTCGCGGATTACAGCTCTCGATAAGCTGCACAATCTCTGCTGTCACTGGCAGCGTTGCTGTTTCGCGCCACTTTGTCGTGAACCTCAGCTCTTGCCGCATCGCGTCATAGTGATTGAAGCCGATTCGATACGCTGTTCCTGAGCGAATGGCTAAGTCTGAGCACAGCAGCAGCCACATTAAAAGCCCCTTGTTGCGCTCTCTCGCCAGCCTAAAAACTGCGTCTTTTTCGTCATCCGTCCAAACAATGTTTCGTGGTCGAATGCCTGTCGGGTTTTTGACCAACCCTTCTAATTGCTTTGCGCCATGATGCGCAGCCAGATAACGCAATGCCGTGCGTGTCTCTCGTGCATAGAGCAGCACCGTCAATGGCTTATAGCCCTGCATGTTTAGCCTGTAGTTCACCTCTTCGACCTCTGCCGCTGTGATGCGCTTTGGCGCTTTTTCCCCGACGACAGCAAGAAAGGTTTTAAGGTACTGGAGTTTTTTCTTTGGCCGCGTCCTCCACGCAGTGACGATGACGCGGCCCGTACTTGTTTCGTCGCTCGTGCTTTTGGGTTCTTTGCTTTTTCCTCTGCCTCGTATGCAAGCGCCGCCGCCGATGATTTGAAGGCCTTCCGGTGACGTTTACCCTTTCGGTCCCGCCAGTCGGCGAAATACGTTCCCCGTTCCGCGTCATAGAACATTGCTCGATTTTCTCCCTGATGCTGTCCATCGGCATGGACACTGTTGGACAGCACTTCCGTTTGGATTTACCCGCTATTCACGCGGGTTTTCGAGCCTTCACCCCGACTGTGCTAGTATCCGGCCAAGTAAGCAAAGGATTGGCGCTGATGCAAACTGAGCTGCGTCCTCTTTCACTGGGCGAGATTCTGGATAGAACCGCCCAGCTCTACCGCACGAATTTCCTGCTGTTTGCGGGGATTGCAGCGGTTTATGCGGGTTCTCTTTCGTTGGTGGGACTGCTGCAGGTGGGTCTGCAGGAGCTGTTCCGCGCATGGCACCTGACGGGACAGGTGATCTGGCTGAACGTCGTGTTTATCGGCGTGCAGTGGCTGGTGATGTTTTTGCTGGGCGGACTGGCTGTGGCGGCGAATAACCGGGCTGTGGCCTGGGTGTATCTCGGCGAGCCGGCGACGATTCGCGGAGCGTATAAGAGCGTGTGGCCGCGGCTGCGCACTTATCTGTGGCTGATGACGATTATCGCCTTTGTGCTGTGGACTCCGCTGGCGGTTTGTTATGGCGGCTTTGCGGCGGTGACATTTTTGAAGTTTGGGTCGGTGCTGCATGCCGGAAAAGGGCAGGCGGCGGACCCGCAGCAGACGATACTCTTTGGGCTGCTGGCGCTGGCGTTTTTCGCGCTGGTGCTTGTGGCGGTGGTTTACGCGGTGCTGATGGGGCTGCGGTATGCGTTGGCGGTTCCGGCGTGCGTGGTGGAGAAGTCGAAGGCGCGGGAGGCTCTGAAGCGCTCGATTGAGCTGAGTAAAGGGGCGCGTGGGCAGATTTTTGTGCTGGCGCTGCTGTGCCTGGTGATCCAGATAGGGCTGGCGGGGATTTTGCAGTCGCCGTTTATTGTGCTGGCGGTGCGTGGCGCGGGGCAGTTGCCGGCGTGGGCGCGCATTTTGCAGTTGGTTGTGGCGTTTTGCACGAACACCTTTCTGGGACCGATTTATGCGACGGGGTTGACGCTGTTTTACTACGACCAGCGCGTGCGCAAGGAAGGATACGACATTGTGCGCATGATGGAGGCGGCGGGGATGACGGCTGCTCCGGCTGTTGCGGAAGCCTCCGCGCCAAGTGAAGTGGAGCATACGCAAGAGTAATGTTCATGCGGCGTAGAGCGCGGGGCCTGATGGTTGTGGTGGTTGTGTCGGCTGTGGCTGCTCCGGTGATGCGGGCGGATGCGCCTGTGGCTTCTGCTGCTCCGGCGGCGCAGGGCGTGCGGGATGCTTCGATGGAGGATTACCGCAGGCATCTTGGGGAGCTGGCGGGGCTGACTGCGGAGTGCGCGAAGGGGCGCGATAAGAAGAGCTGCGATGTGCAGCGTGTGGGCGTGGATGACCGCGTGGCGGTTGGCGCTACTGCTAATCCTGAAAAACGCACGGTGCGGTATGGCTGGCTGCGCGCGCTGCTGGAGCAGGCGCAGAGTCCGGATGCGAAACCGGATGTGTCGGCGAAGCCTGCGGGCGATGAGACGCTGCCTGCGCCGAAAACAACTACGGAACTGTTGCAGGAGGCTCAGAAGCGGCTTGCGGACGATGCAGCGCAGGCTGGAGCGGCGGTGCAGGGGGCTTCTTCCCATGTGGTTGAGAGCAACGCGATGCGGGAGGTGCTAGCGCGGCGCGAGTTTCACCGGCTGCAGACACTGAATCCGGGGCAAAGCATGTATGAGCGCACGATGGGCTGGCTGAACCGGATATTCAGCGGGGTGGGACGCCTGCTGGCGGGCGCGGCTTGGGTTGGGCACTTGCTGGTTTGGGGATTTTTGCTGGCGGTGGCTGTGGGGCTGGTATGGGGGCTGCTGCAGTTGGAGCGGCGCTGGCGCGTGCGGCTGGTTGGCGATGGGAATGGGCCTGCGGCGACGGCGGCTTCGGCTCGCGACTGGCAGCTTTGGATGGCGGATGCGCAGCGGTCTGCCGGGGCCGGGATGTGGCGCGAGGCGATCCACTTTCTTTACTGGGCGGCGATTTCGCGGCTGGAATCGAAGCGGCTGTGGCCTGCGGACAGGGCGCGGACGCCGCGGGAGTATCTTGCGCTGGTTGCGCCGGAAGATCCTCGCAAGGATGGGCTGGCGGCGCTTACGGGGAGCTTTGAGCGCGTCTGGTATGGCGGGCGCGCTGCGAGTGAGGCGGACTACCGGCAGGCGGATGCGCTGGCTTCGGCGTTGATCCAGGGCGGCTCGGCGGCTGGAGGTGAGGGGCGGTGAGCTTGCTTGCTTCCATTACTCCGGGGTTGGATGCGGGGGACCGCAAGTTTCTGGCTTGGTGCGTGGGGATTGCGCTGGCGCTGGCCGTGGTTGCGGGGATTGTGACGCCGAGCGGCGAGGATGATAATCCGCTGCCTTCGAGTTACCTGGCCGGGCAGCATGGGGCGCAGGCGGCGTATGAGACGCTGCAACGCGCTGGATATCCGATTGAGAGATGGGAGCGGCCTCTGAGCGAGCTTGCCGCAGTGGCGGGGCCGGAGACGGTGGTGATTTTTGCCCAGCCGATGCTGCATGAGGAATCGGATATCAAGGCGATTCGGCAGATTCTGGAGCGCGGCGGGCGCGTGCTGACTACGGGGATGGTGGGCGGATTTATGTTGCCGCAGGGGTCGCCGGAGGGGGTGCGTGAGTTTAATTTTGCGGCCTGCAAGCTGGAAGCGAATGGTCTGGACGCTCTGGCGAATACCGGCGAGGTGTGGATGGTTCCGCAGGCGGGGTGGCAGTTGGGCAAGCCAACGCAGCGCGTGGAATATACGTGCGGTGGGCAGGCTGCGGTGGTGGAGTTTGATTGGGGCAAGGGGCATGCGGTGTGGTGGGCGGGCTCGACGCCGCTGGAAAATGGCTCGCTGGCGCGTGCACGCAACCTGGACTTGCTGCTGAACTCGCTGGGACCGCGTGCGGGACATAAGTTTTATTGGGATGAGTCGCTGCATGGGAGCATTCGCTCGAACTGGAGCTTTGCGGATTCGACGGCGCTGCGGATTCTGACTTGGTCGCTGCCGGTGCTGGCGTTGCTGATTGTGTGGAGCTTTAGCCGCAGGAGCGGGCCGGTGCGCTCGCTGCCGTTGCCGGTACGTACGACGCCGATTGAGTTTGTGGAGGCGCTGGGGTCGCTGTATCGCAAGGCCGGGGCCTCTTCTACGGCTGTGTCTGTGGCGTGGGGGCGGTTCCGGCGGCGTGCGCTGGCGCTGTGCGGAATGCGGATGCAGCGTTTGGATGCGAGCGAGATGGCGGTTGTGATTCGGCGCAGGTTTCCGAATGTGGGCCAAGAGCTGGAAGCGGATTTGGCGGCGGCGGAAGCGGGGGCGCAGAATGATGCGCTTGCTGCACGCGAGGCGCTGCGGCTGGTGCGGCTGCTCGGTCAGCATATGAATGAGTTGAAGGCGGCTGCGAGATTACATGCTGCGACGATAGAATTTCAGCCTCAGGAAAGGGCTTCATGAGCGAGAACTTGGAACTTCCCCAGACAGAAAATCTTGCCGCTACACAACAGTTGATTGCGCATGCGCGGACGGAGTTGGGGCGCGTGATTGCGGGGCAGGATGAGGTAATTGAGCAGGTGATTATCGCGGTGCTGTGCCAGGGGCATGCGCTGCTGGAGGGTGTGCCGGGCATTGCGAAGACGCTGATGGTGAAGACGCTGGGACGGCTGCTGGGACTGGGTTTTCAGCGCGTGCAGGCTACTCCGGATTTGATGCCCGCCGACATTCTGGGCACTACGATTTTGAAGCCGGGCACGGATCAGTTTACGTTTCATGCGGGGCCAGTGTTTACGGATTTACTGCTAGTGGATGAGATTAACCGCATGCCTCCGAGGACGCAGGCGGCGCTGCTGGAGTGCATGGAAGAGCGGCAGGTGACGGCGGATGGCGTGCGGCATGCGCTGCCGGGGTGGTTCACGGTGTTTGCTACGCAGAACCCGGTGGATTTTGAAGGGACGTATCCGCTGCCGGAGGCGCAACTGGACCGCTTTCTGCTGAAGATTCGCGTGGCGTATCCGTCGGAGGCTGAGGAGTTGCAGATTCTGCAGCGGCATCATGCGAGCGGCGGCGCGGGGTTGCTGGAGGATGCGTCGATTGCGGCGATTCCTGAAGGGCTGCTGGCGGCGGCGTGGAACGAGGTGCGGGCGATTCGTGTGGAGCCGGAGCTTTATGGGTACATTGTTGCATTGGCGCGGAAGACGCGCGAGTGGCCTACTCTGCTGCTGGGGGCGAGTCCGCGCGCGGCGCTGAGTTTGATGCTGGTGGCGCAGGCTGGTGCGGCGTTTGAAGGGCGTGACTATCTTGTGCCTGACGATGTGAAGAAGGCTGTGCTGCCGGTGTTGCGGCATCGCGTGATGCTTAAGCCTGAGGCGGAGCTGGAGGGCTTTGATGCGGACCGGGCACTGACGGATGTGGTGGCGGCGGTTCCGGTTCCGAGACAATGATTTTGGTAGTATGATAGTAGTATGAAAACGAAGACTTCTATCACACTTTCATCGGATATTCTCGCTGAAGTGGACCGTGACGCTGGGTCGAAAGCATCACGTTCGGCTTTCATCGAGACGGTGTTGCGCGAGTATTTCAAGGCAAAGGTGCGAGAAGCAATTTATGCACGTGATCTGGAATTGATTAACGCCAACATAGATTATTTGTCCACCGAGTCTCGCGAACTCGACGAATATCAGGCTCCTATTGAATGGGAAAGTGCTGCTCAATGAAAAGGGGCGAGCTATATCGCGTTTTCAAACCGGGCGGCGATTCCAAACAATATCGCACATTTGTAGTCGTGAGCCGACAAGCACTCATCGACTCGAAATTTCCTTCCGTTGTTTGCGCACCAGTGATGACGGAAGGGCAGGGGCTGGCTTCTCAAGTCAGCATCGGCATTGAAGAAGGCATGAAACACGAAAGCTGGATTCACTGTGACGAACTGAGGAGTCTTCCGAAGTCTTCATTAACCCAGTGGGTAGGTTCTATTTCTCCTACTAAGTTACGCAAACTGAATTACGCTCTGTCCGTGGCACTTGATGTACAAGTTTGAGTGGCAATGATTGCGGCTTCGCTACATCCAGAAGCGGTGCGGGCGGCGTGTGAGCCGCGGCGGTGGTGGGGTTTTGCGCTTACGCCGCGCAGTGTTGTGCTGCTTGTGACGGGGTTTCTACTGCTGATTCCGGGATTTTATGTGAGCCGGTTGAGCTGGGCGATGCTGGTTTGGGATGGGCTGGTTCTGCTGGCGGCGCTGCTGGATGGGTTGCGGCTGCCGAAGGCTTCGCAGATTGTTGCGGAGCGGAGCTGGTCGAATGCTCCGGCGTTGGATTCCGAAACTGAGATTGAGCTTGCGATTGAAAACCAGGGGCGGGTGCTGCTGGATTGCAGGCTGACGGATGATTTGCCTGCGGCGCTGACGGCGAATCCGGCGACGCATCGCGTGCAGGCGTTTCCACGGGTTGCGGCGCGGGTGCGGTATCGCGTGCGGCCCGGCGAGCGCGGGGATTATGCGACGGGGTGGCTGTATGTGCGGTATCGCTCGCCGCTGGGGCTGGCGGAGAAGTGGGCGAAGGCTCCGCTGACGCAGGCTGTGCGGGTGTATCCGGCGTTGCATACGAGCGAGGAGCAGAATATTTTTCTGGCACGGAGCCGGCAGATTGAGATGCAGCTCCGGCAGGCGCGGCAGCGCGGGCTGGGGCGCGACTTTGAGAGCTTGCGTGAGTACCGCGATGGCGATGATCTGCGCGATGTGTGCTGGACGGCTACGGCGCGGCGCGGGAGTCTGGTTACAAGGCAGTACCAGATTGAGCGCAGCCAGGCGGTGTGGATTGTGCTGGATTGCGGGCGGTTGATGCGTTCGCGGCCTACTGCGCCGGGGGAAGATGCGGCGGCGAGTCACACCAAGCTCGACCATGCTTGCGCGACGGCGATTGCGCTGGCGCAACTGGCGCTTTACTCCGGGGACCGCGTGGGGCTGCTGGCTTATGGGAATGGGATTCAGCAGAGGTTGTTGCCGGGGCGTGGAGCGGCGCATTTGCGGCAGATGATGGAGCTGCTGGCGCAGGTTCGCACGGAGGGCGGCGAGGCGGATCATCTGCGGGCTACCGCTGTTTTGAATCGGCTGCAACCGCGGCGGGCGCTGGTTTTGTGGGTGACGGATATTGCGGAGACGGCGATGCGGCCTGAGGTGATTGAGGGTGCTATGCACCTGCTGCGGCGGCATGTGCTGTTATTTGTTGCGATGGCGCAGCCGGAGGTAGAGCGCATTGCCGAGGCGCGGCCTAAGAATGTGGATGAGATGTTTCGCGCGGCTGCGGCGCAGGAGACGGCGGGGCGGCGCGAGGTGATGCTGGCGCAGTTGGCGGAGCAAGGCGCGCTGACGCTGGACCTTGCTCCGGATGCGCTGACTTCGGCTGTGCTGAATCAGTATTTGAAGGTGAAAGAGCGGGCTATGGTGTAAGAGGTGTTTCGATGCTAGAGCTGGGGAGTGCCTGAGGAATCGAATTCAACGGTCGCGTTTTATGTACGGGCTGAAGCCCGTACCCTTCCAAACGATTCGACAGGCACTGCTTAATCGCTCGGACGCAGGCGCTTGGCCAAGGCCCATTTCAGCTCGTCGATTCCCTGCCCTGTTACTGCTGAGATGGCGTGGAACTCAAGCTTGCGGCGCTTGGCGTGGGCGGAAAGCTTTTTGAGCTTTTCGGGATTGGCGGAGTCGATTTTTGTTGCGCAGACAATCATCGGCTTCTTGTCGAGGCCGTTGCCGAAGCCTTCCAGCTCCTTGTTGATGATTTTGAAGTCTTCGACGGCGTCGGGGCGGCCAGAGGCATCCGAGACATCGACGAGATGGACGAGGACGCTGGTGCGCTCGATGTGGCGCAGGAACTGTACACCGAGGCCCTGGCCGAGATGCGCGCCTTCAATGAGGCCGGGGACGTCGGCGACGACGAAGGACTCCTGCTCGGGCTCTTCTCCTACGGTGACTACGCCGAGGTTTGGTTCGAGCGTGGTGAATGGGTAGTCGGCAATCTTGGGCTTGGCGGCGGAGATGCGCGAGATGAGCGTGGACTTGCCAGCGTTGGGATAGCCTACGAGGCCTACGTCGGCCAACAACTTCAGTTCGAGGCGGTACAGGCGCTCTTCGCCGGGGCGGCCTTCTTCATGCTCGCGTGGAGCCTGGTGTGTGGGTGTGGCGAAGTGCTGGTTGCCACGTCCTCCGCGGCCGCCTTTGGCGACGATGACGCTCTCGTCAGGGTGTTGGAAGTCGTGGACCAGCTCTCCGGTTTCCTGATCGTAAAGCGCGGTGCCGACGGGAACCTGCAGCACGATGTCTGTGCCGTCGGAACCGGAGCAGTTGGAGCCCATGCCGTGCTCGCCGCGCTTGGCTTTGTGCTCAGGGTTGTAGCGGAAATGGATGAGCGTGTTGTGGCGCTGCGAGGAGACCATGATGACGTCGCCGCCGCGACCGCCGTCGCCGCCGGAGGGGCCGCCGCGAGGCACGAACTTCTCACGGCGAAAGGCCATACAGCCGTTGCCGCCGTCGCCTGCCTTGACGCGAATCTTTACTTCATCGATGAACATGGTTTTCCTGCTTCCCGGCCAGTTGGAATTGCTCAGACCGGGTTACATCTACTGCCGGTTTCAGAACGAAAATGCCGTCTCTTCAGTTTACCGGATATCTGGATGAGATAAAATGGCTGCAAATTCCCAAAAAGTTGTTTCCGGAGCTGCTGCGTGAGGGCAGCCAGAGGAACAGTCTAGCTGTGCGCTTTCTCCCGGGTCCGCCATTTGCAGGTGGTGAATGGCAGCAACTCGACGTGTGCGTGTGCGATGTCTGGCGGTTTTAGCGCTGCTGGGCGCGGCTTTGGCCGGTGCCCAGACGGGCGTGAGCGGAGCCGTGGCCGGAAAGCTTACGGATTTGTATTCCAAGCCGCTGGGCGGTGTGGCCGTGACGCTGCGCAATACGCTGACCGGGGCGGAAGTGCGCGCTACTACGGCAAAAAATGGAGCATACCGCTTTGCTGGGCTTGCTCCGGGGGAGTACACGCTGCTGGCGGTGAGCCCGCAGTTGGGGCAAGGGCGGCTGGAAGGGATTGAGGTTACCGCCGGATTTGAGCAGCGCGTGCAGGCGGCGGTGCAGTTGGTTCCTGTGTGGGCCGCGCAGGCTCCTGCGGCAGTGATGGCGGCGGCTGAGCCGGGGCCGCGCACGATGCAGGTGGCGAAGGTGCCGCGCACGCTGATGACTCCGGGGGTGCCAATGATGATGGGTGCGCTGGAGCCTGCGCTGGCTTTGGATATTGCGGCTGAGCCTGTGGATGCGGAGCTTGCTCCGGAGATGGATGCGGCCATTGTGAAGGCGCATGCGCAGATTGCAAACCTGAATGTTGCGCAGGAGATTTTGCGCGCCAATGCTGCGGTGGAGGCTCCTGCAACGGATAGTACGCCGATTTCTACGGCTAGCCTTTCGCTAACGGGCGAGGAAGTACGCTCGTTGCCGGTGGCGGGGAGGAACTGGCAGGAGTTTTTGCCGGGTAAGGTGCCATCTGGCAACCAGGCAAATGGCACAGAAGGCGCGGAGCCGGGTGAGAATACGCGTCGCGAAGGTGCGATTGCTGTGGATGGCGCGGATCGTAGCCTGGCCTTTAACGGGCGGGGAATGAGCCGGGCTGCGGGAGAATCACTGGCGGGCACGGGAGCGAATGATTCTGCCGTGCATGTGGTGACGGCTGCAAACGATGGGCAGACGCATGTGGAAACTCGCAGCGGCGGCAAGCAACTGCACGCGGAGGCATCGCTGTTTACACGGCAGAATCTGTGGGGCGCGCAGAATCCGTTTTCACAGTGGGTGCAGGAAACGGCTCCAGCAACTGGCACAACGGTGCCGGTGTTTGCTGGGGCTCCGTATACTCCTGACGATCGCGAAACGATATGGAGTGCGGGCGTGGGTGGACCACTACGGCATCTGCGGATGAACTGGTTTGCGTCTCTGCAGGGCAGCGAGCGCAATAACCCGAGCGTGGCCGCGGTGAAGCATCCGGAAGATTTTTTTGCGCAGCCTGCGAATGATGAGATGCAGGTGTTGAGCGCGAGGCTAGCGTTGCCTAGTGCGAATCCGGTTGGGGAAGGGCTGGCGGCTTACTCGAAGATGCTGGAGTCGCTTGCGGGGCTGCTGGGGCCTGCTCCGCGCACGTCTACGCACTGGGCGGGCTTTGCGCGTATTGACTGGGCGGCTGCGGAACGGCACCGCTTTACGGTTGAGGGCAGCGTTGCGCATACCGACGCGCCGGGAGGCGGGCTGACTCGCGCAGAAGAGAGTTACGGCAGCCACAGCTTTGGTGCGCGCCGCACGAGCGATGCGTGGCTGCTGGCGCGGTGGGAAGCATTTCTTACGCCGAACCTGCTGGCGGTTACGCAGGTTTCTGCCGGGCGGCAGATTGTGGCACGGCCTGCGGGCACGCCTTCAGATTTTGAGGCTCCGTTCCTGAAGAACAATGCGTGGGGGCAGTTGCCGCAGATGGTTGTGGACTCACGTTATGGGTTTACGATTGGCAATCCTGCGTGGTTTGGCGCGGGCAGTTATCCGGACGAGCACAGCTATGAGGCGCAGGAGGGTGTGGACTGGATTCACGGGAAATTGCTGGTAAAGGCTGGTTTTGATTTGCGCCATAATGACGACGCGATGAGCTTGCTGCGTAATCACACGGGCACCTATCACTACTCGCGTGTGGAGAATTTTGCGGCGGATGCACTGGTCTTTGAGAAGTATGGAATCAGCGGCGAGCTGAACCCGCTGCAACAACACAACTGCGACGAGCGCGGCAAGGCATGGCGCGATGCGAATGGGCAGTTGCATGGACTGGGATATCTGCCGTGCTACTCGTGGTACTCGCAGACGCTGGGGCCGACGGAGTGGAAGGTGAGCACGAATGACCTGGCCGGATTTGTGACGACGCAGTGGCAGCCGGCGAAGACGCTGGTGCTTTCTGCCGCGTTGCGGTGGGAGCGGGAACAGATTCCGCCGCCGATTGCGATGGTGAATAATCCTGACCTGCCGTTGACGCAGAGGTCGCCGGTGCTGGGCAATGAGTGGAGCCCGCGTGTGGGGCTGGCGTGGGGTGTGCGCGAGAGCCGCTGGCCGGTGCTGCAGCTTGGATATGGCATGTACTTTGGCCGCACGCCGAACTCTGTTTTGCAGTCCGCGCTGACGCAGACGGGTTCGCTGAATGGCGATTTGAATTTCTTTCTGCGGCCTACGGATAATCTGCAGGGCGGCACGGGAGGCGCGCCGCCGTTTCCGTATGTGCTGGCGGGAGAGCCGAATACTTTCGTCAAGCCGGGTGCGGTGGAGTTTGGCGAGCAGTTTCGTAATCCGGAGATTCACCAGGCGGTGGCAAGCTTGGAAGAGAATCTGCCGGGGCGTCTGCAACTGCGCGTAAGCGGCGTGGCGAGTTTGGCGCGCAGGCTGCCAGTCACGGTGGACACGAACTACGAGCCGCTGACGGCTGCGGACACGATTACTTATAACGTAGTGGATGCGCTGGGCGCGGGGCCGATTAAGACTCCGCAGGTGACGGTGCCGTTCTTTGCGTCGCAACCAGTGCAGGCAGGTTTGAATGGCAGGCTGAATCCGGGCTACCAGCAGATTACGCAGCTTGTGAGCAGGGCGAACTCCACGTATGAGGCAGGAACGGTGCGGCTTTCGCGCTCGGCGCAGGCGGGTTTCAGCTTTCACCTGATGTATGTCTATGCGCATGCGCTGGATTGGAATCCGAATGAGAGCACGCAGATTTTGCGGGCGAGTGTACTGGACCCGACGGACTTTCGGCAGGAATATGGGACGAGCAGCCTTGATATGCGGCATTCGGCGTCAGGCATTGTGATGTGGCAGTCGCCATGGAAGCTGACCGGCATGAGCGGCTGGCTTGCGAATGGCTGGAGCCTTGCGAGCACGGGGCATTATCGCAGCGGATTGCCATTTACCATGCGCACGGCGGGCTCGATTCCCGAAGAATTTGTGAACGGCAGCGGCGTGATTGCCGGGCTTGGGCCGGGGATGAATGGATATGGCGGCGACAATCGGCTGTATGGAATTGGTCGCAATACGTATCGTTATCCGGGGACGTGGAAGGCGGATGTGCGGCTTGGGAAACGCGTGAATCTGCCGCATGTTGGCGAGCTGCAGTTGATGGCGGAGAGCTTTAATCTTTTCAATCACCAGAACGTAACGGAGATTGAAACGGTGGGCTATTACGTTGAGCCGGGGAGTTCTTCCGGCGGACTGCCGACGCTGAACTTTTTGACCGGGTTGACGACCGGGACCACGGAGTTTGGGCAGCCGTTGAATGTGAATGCGACAGACTTCTACCGTCCGCGGCAGATTGATTTTGGCCTGCGGCTGCGCTTTAAGAACGAGCCGGAACCGGAGCCTTAATAGCCGGGATGCAATCCACAATTGCTTTGCGCGGTGACTTGTTTGCCGTCGAGTGCGAAGCAGGTTGCACCGTGAAGATCGGTACTGAAGGTGTGTACGCCTGCGTCTTGCAGTTCTTCCAGAACCTCTTCACGCGGGTGGCCATAATGGTTTTGCAATCCGCATGAGATGACGGCCCACTTGGGTGCAACGCGTGCAAGAAACTCAGGATGCGTAGACGTGTTGCTGCCATGATGGCCCACTTTGAGCAGCGTGCTGGCAAGGTTAGGCTCCGATAACATCGCCTGCTCTACTGGGCCTTCCGCATCGCCTTCGAGCAGTACCGAGGCTTCCCCGTAGGCAACGCGAAGAACGAGGGAATCGTTGTTGGACGGCTCGGGGCCTGGTTGATATCCGGCGGTTGGAGCTAAGACGCGAATCTGTGCGCTGCCGAGTTGTAAAGAATCTCCGGCATGGAATGCGCGGATGGTTGTGTGCAGGGTACGTGCTTCGCTCAACAGGACCTCATAATCTGGCCATTGAGGATTGCTGCCAACCCATAGCTCATCGGGATGGAAGTTGCGTAGTATGGCGGGCAGGCCGCTCATGTGATCGGCGTGCGCGTGGCTTAACGCGACTGCGTCAAGATGGCGAATGCCGCGTGCCCACAGTGCCTGCGATACGATTTCCTCGCCGACATCGAAGGGTTGTTTTGCTTGCGACAGGCCACCGCCAAAACCACCGCCATCGATGAGCAGCGTCTTTCCGTCCGGCGTGATGAGCAGGAGCGAGTCGCCCTGGCCTACGTCGATTGCTTCCATGAGAAGAGCATTGGCGGGATGGTCGATTGCTCGCGGAGTTGCGACAGCGAGAGCGGCGCACACAAGTGCAACCCATGCGGCACGACGCGGCCAGCGGCCTTTTGCAGCCAGCACCAACGCGGCTGCAAGCAGCGTGCAGTATGCGGCGATTTGCCAGGAGAGCGGCGTGCTGATGCGCCAATCTCCCAGCGAGAACGAACCGAAGAGATGCACAATGCTTACGCCGATATGCAGGAGGAAGGCGGTTGCTGCCGCGGAAATTGCAGCGATGGACGGTGAGATAAATAGCAGCGCCCACGTGAGAAGCGCGGGCGGAAGCAGCACGGTGAGCAGCGGCACGATCAGCAGGTTGACTGGCAACGCAAAGATCGTGATGCGATGGAAATATATGGCCATCGGCAGAGTCATTGCGAGTTCGACAATGGCTGTGACGGCAAGCAGTTCGGCTATGCGCAGGATGGCGTGCACGGCCCATGGAAACAGCGTCCAGCCAATCCATTTTCCGAATGCTTTTTGCAAGCGCGCGGCGAGCATGCGCAGAATTACGCGATGCTGCGCGAGGCGAGGCTCCAGCTTGTTATCGATAGCAATGCGGCGCAGGTTCTTCATTGCGTGGAGGTATGGCCCGATGGTGGCGTCCAGCATGGGCGCGGCAATGCCGCCAATTGCCACGACCGCCAGCAGCGTCATCTGGAAGCTTGCTTCAAAAAGGCTGCGGGGGCTGACGCACAGCATTACAAGCGCAGCAAAGCCTATTGTGTTGAGCGCGCCCCGTTCGCGGAAGAAGAGCCTGCCAATTAAATAAAGGCTCGCCATGCAGAGTGCGCGCTGTATGGGCGTTGCAAAGCCCGTGAGCAGTGCATACGAGCATGCAATGGCGATGGTGATGAGTGTGGCGGGTGTGCGCGGAATGCGAAGTTTGCGTGCGAGCCAGAAGACGAGGCCCGCGATGAAGGTGAGGTGCAGGCCGGAGACGACAAGCATGTGGAAGGAGCCTGTTCGCTCAAAACCTGCGCGCAATGAAGACGAAAGCATGGTGCGGTCGCCGGTAATCATGGCGGCGAGCATGATGGCGTCTTCCTGGCTTAGTTGCAATGCGGGTGGAAATTTCTGCATCGCTGCGGGCAGCGCTAACAGGCGCGCTGCCGAGGCGTGCTGCCATTCGCTCAAGCGGCATTTGTAGAAGTGTCCCGATGATGCGCCGAGGCGGTCGATGCGCTCGATATGCACAGAGGAAGTGGAAGTGATTCCCTGCTCCAACAGATACTCCGAACGGTTCCACGCGCCGGGGTCGCGATAGACTTCCGGCTGATAGAGGCGCACGAGCGCGCGGATGCGCTCGCCGCAATGGAAGATTTGCGGGGCTTGTGCGGGCTCGCTGGGCCAGTGAACGGTGAGGCGTACGTTGCCGTCGGCGGGCTGCTGTGCGTCTTCCGTGTCGCTGAGGATTTCCAGCGAGCTGACTTGCAGGTCAATGCGCTGCGATTGCGATTCTATTGCAGAAGTATAGAGGGATTGCGCTTGTTCGGCATCACTACGCAATAAACCTGCATCGATAACAACGCCTTCCACACTGCGCAGCAATCCGTCTGATGCGCGCTGCAGTGCCGGCGCGGGAGAGGGCGCGGGCTGCATCTCTGCGCAGAAGAGGCCTAGCAACATCCACAGCGCAGCAAGGGGCAGCCAACGAAGGCGCAGTGCCAGCCATGCTGTTGCTGCGCAGATGGCGAGCATTGTTAGAACGCCAGTGAAGAGCAGGGCGGGGCGGAACCAGAGCGCGTGGCTGAGTGCAATTCCAGACGCAAAGAGCCAGGCCGCGTGGAAGAGCGGCAACATGGACGGCCTGCCGGAGGTAGGGGTTTCCGGGCGCATCGTGAGGATGAATGGGATCTCTGGCTATGAGCGTATCAGAGATGTGTCAGGAATGCGTTAGGAATGGCGCAGATGGAGGATGGATTCCAGATGAAATGTTTGCGGGAAGAGGTCGGCTAGAGCGGCCGACTCGATGGTGTAGCCGGAGGCGAGAAGCGTGCGCAGGTCGCGAGCTAGCGTGGTGGGATCGCAGGAGACGTAGATGAGCGACGGCGCAGCGACTTTCGCGAGTGCGGCAGTGACTTCTGCGCCGAGTCCGGCGCGGGGCGGGTCAACGATGACGAGGTCAGGGCGCGGGCCGCTGTGCTTGCGGCGCAGGAAGTCCAGCGTGGTAGCGCGGATGGCTTCACTTGAAGTTCCGGCGAGGTTTGCTTCAAGAGCTTTGATGGCGAGAGGCGCTATTTCTACGGCCTTGACGTGATTGAATTGCGATGCGAGCTGGCGGGAGAAGAGACCGACTCCGGCGAAGAGGTCCCATGCGAGCGAGCCGCGCTGATTGGTGATGACGCACTCGACGAGTTTGTCGAGGAGGAAGCGATTGACCTGGAAGAATGCGCCGTTATCGACGCGATAGTTGAATCCGGCGACGCTGTATGTGAGTGACTTTGCGCCCCACTGCGCGAGGATGCGCGGCGGTTGCGGGGCGCGGCTTTCTGCTGCCAGCTCTATGCCGGTGAGTGCGGGGATTTCTTGTTGGAGTGCGGTTGCGAGGGGTTCGAGGCTTAGTTTTGCGGGTGCGGCAAGAAGAATGCTGATGAGAAGTTCGGTTTCGTTGAAGTTTGTGAAGAGAACTATCTCATTGATGCGCGGCTTTGGCTGTATTGTGCGCAGGTGTTTTGCGATTGCGAGAGCGGATTTGACGAGAAGCGGCGCGGCAATGGGGCAGGTCTCGATGGGGATGATGCTGTGCGAGGCGTGGGCGCGATAACCGGGCCTTCCCTGCGCATCCAGCGCGAGGCGGATGCGGTTGCGGTAGCCCCATGCTTCGGCGGATAGCGTGTCGATTTGTTCCGGCGGCGTGACACTGCTGCGCTCGAAGGTTTCGCTCAGAATGGCTTGCTTGTAGCGAAGCTGCGCGGCATAGTCTGCGTGTTGATAGTTGCAGCCGCCGCAGGAGCCGAAGTGCGGGCATGCGGGGGCGATTCGCTCCGGGACTGGCGTGATGATTTCTTCTACGGAAGCGGTTGCGAATCCGCGCTTGCTTTTGTCTTCTACGATGCGGATGCGGGCCTCTTCGCCGGGAAGCGCGAAGGGGACGAAGATGGCTTTGCCTGCGTCGCGGGCGAGGAATGAGCCGCCATAGATGGGCTTTTCGATTTGCACGAGATGCGAAACAGCGTCCATTCCTGGCCCCAAAACAGGGGCCAAAGCTGCCCGCGAATCCTTCCCCGGTCCCCACGTGCGAGGGACCGGGGGCATCCGGTCTTTGGGTTTGCGGGATTGCGATTTGCGCGGCTTCATAGCTGACTCATGTAGAAAAGGCTGAGGCGCGGGAGGTTGTAATGTGCGAGCAATTGCTTTTGTACGAACTGATGCTCTACCTGGCGCAACTGCGTGACGTTCATCTTGCTGCGATACGGAGCTAGTTCGCGTGCTGCCTGCTCCTTTAACTTTACGAGCAAATCTTCTGGTGCGGCTGCGATGAGCGAAGCGAAGAGTTTTTCTTCCAGCACCGTAAGCGTGCGTTCGAGTGCTTCTGTATCGAGCGGCTTGCCGGTGTTTGCGCGAAGCTCGGTTGCGAGTTCCTGCAGACGCGTTGCTGTGGCTGTTGCAGACTCTTGCGCGATTGGCGTTGCCTGCAGTGCTGCGGCGGCGGATTCAAGATGTGCGGCAACGCGTTCGCGTTCAAAGCCGGTTTCGGCTTCTGGTGATTCAAAGGACGCAGTGCTTGTGCCGGAAGAGGCTTCCTGCAATTCTTCCGCAGCTTCCATGACGGCTTGCGCGCACCATGCGAGGCCATTGACCTTGCGCATGTTGGCACGCTGCTTGCGCTCGTCGTATTTATCGAAGGCCGTGTCAATGCCGCGCAGCACGGCTTCCAGCGGCACACCGGCATCGCGCCATGTTTCGATTAGCGCCCAATCCAGCGTAGAGAGCAGAAGCAAGGAGCCGCGACGCTGCTGGAAGCGCTCCTCAATTTCGGTGAAGTAGTTGAAGTAGTTCCGCACTGCCAAACTCCTATCCGCAAATTTATTCACGGAAACGGAGGCCGTGTTGACGCCAGAACTCCTCTAACTTCTCGTCAAGGAAGGAATAAAGCTCTTTTGCTATGTTGTCCGGGCACACCGCAAAATATGCAACCCCTCCATACTCTCCCGGTGAATCTGTAAAAAGTTGATTGATATGCAAGGCTTGCCGCTCAGTACATGCCCTTTGCACTTTCTGAATATGCGAAATGAGCGCTTCCTCCACTTTACCAACCATAGATTTCGCCTCAGTGCGGGCGCGTGCGGGGACGCGCTGAGCGGTTGCGCTCGAAGAGAATCTTCAATCCGTCGAGCGTGAGCATGTCATCAATCTCATGAATGTAACGCGAGTCTTCGCTGATCTGGCGTGCGAGGCCGCCTGTCGCAATAACGCGCGGCTGCGCTCCAAGCTCGGCAATGGTGCGCTCGATAATGCCATCGACAAGGCCGATGTAGCCGTAATACAAGCCGGTCTGCAGGTGCGTTACGGTGTTGGTGCCGATGACCTTTGCGGGGCGCTTGATGTCTACGCGGCCAAGGCGGGCGGCGCGTGCGAAGAGCGCGTCGGCGCTGATGCCGAGGCCGGGAGCGATGGAGCCGCCGAGGTATTCGCCTTTGGCCGAGACAACATCGAACGTGGTGGCTGTGCCGAAATCCACGATGATGCAAGGGCCGCCGTAGCGCTCGAAGGCCGCGATGGAGTTGACGAGACGGTCCGCGCCAAGCTCGGCGGGATTATCGACCAGCACGGGCATTCCGGTCTTGATACCGGGCTCGACGAAGAGCGGGTGCAGATGGAAGTAGCGCTCGCAGACGCGACGCAGCGTGGTTTCCACAGGCGGCACAACGGAGGAGATGATGATGTGCTTGACGGAGTCCACGCTGAGACCGCTCATGTTAAAGAGGTTCACGAAGAGCACGCCGTACTCATCGGAGGTCTGCGTGCGATGCGTGGTAACGCGCCAGTGCGCAGCCATCTCGCCGGGCTTTTCGCCATCCATGCGATAGAGCCCAAGCACCGTGTTCGTGTTGCCCACATCCAGAGTCAGCAGCATTCCGTGATCTCCACCTTGGCGGATAGGTAAATTATGCGGCGCGAATGCCGCCGGTCTGTACGCGCATCAGGCCATCGGCTGTGCGCACGAGAAGAAAGCCGTTGTCGTCCAGGCCTTCGGTAACGCCGGTGCAGGCCTGCGGCCCATGCACTTCCACGCGGCGTCCGCGCACCCATGTGGAGGCCATTCCAACGCGCAGGGGAATCGTCTTTGCTTCGGCTGCTCCACGCAGCGCCAGCGTCTCCTGCTCCAGCGATTCTAGCAGGGCGATAAGCAACGCCTGACGGCTGATGACGCGGCCTGATTCGAGATCGAGCGAGGTTGCGGGAGTGGCAAGGTCTGGCGCAAAGCGGCCCTGGTGCACGTTGATGCCGATGCCGACAACCGCGTAGCTCACCATGCCTGCATCGGTTTGAGCTTCGGCAAGGATGCCGCCGGTTTTGCGCTCGCCGAGAAGCAGATCGTTCGGCCAGCGCAGGTCGGCAGTGAGTCCGCTGGCTTCTGCAATGGCCTCTGCGGCTGCGAGACCGGCAGCAAGCGGAAGCAGCGGCAGGCGCACGGCGGGAATCTCCGGGCGCAGCAGCACGCTGACATAGACGCCCTGTGCGGAGGCTGAAAGCCATGCGTGGTCGCCACGGCCACGGCCCGCGGTTTGCTCATCCGTGAAGAAGACGGAACCGTGTGGAGCGCCGGCGCGCGCGGCTTCCAGCGCATCAGTGTTTGTGGAGCCGGTGACGGGCGTGAAATGCAGCTTGCCTGTGTAAATGGTGCTGCCGAGTGCGGTTTCAAGCGCGGAGAGATCGTACATGTGTGGTCCTACTCCGCGACAATGCTCATGGAAATATCCGCGGCAATGGCGGAGTGCGTGAGCGCGCCGACGCTGATGAAATCGACACCGGCTTCAGCATAGGCGCGGATGTTTTCCAGCACAATGCCGCCGGAGGCTTCGGTGGGAATCCAGCTCTTCTCGATTTCCGAACTACGCTGCTTGATGCGGTCTACGCAGTTCTTCACTTCCTTCGGCGTCATGTTGTCGAGCAGAATAGCTTCCGCGCCGCCTTCGAGGGCTTCTTCCAGCTCGCTATTGGTGCGTACCTCTACCTGCACGCGCTGCGAGCCTTGCCGCTTTTCCAGCGCGTTGGCAAGCGCCGTGCGCAGGCCGCCGCCGAGCGAGATGTGGTTGTTCTTGATGAGGATTCCGCTGGCGAGATCGAGGCGGTGATTGGTTCCGCCACCACAGAGCACGGCGTACTTTTCAAGAGCACGCAGGCCAGGCACGGTTTTGCGCGTGTCGAGCACGCGGGCATTGGTGCCCTTGATGGCATCCACATAACGGCGCGTGTTGGTGGCGATGCCGCTGAGGTGCTGAACTAGATTGAGAATCACGCGCTCGCAGCTCAACAGCACGCGGGCGTTGTGGCGAATGACGGCAAGCACCTGTCCGGCTTTGACGCGCACGCCGTCAAAAATCTCCGGATGGCTGACGACTTCAAAGCGCGTCTGCGCCTCCGGGCGATGGTCAAGGCGCGCAAAGATTTCCAGAAAACGCGGCACGGCGCCAAGGCCGCAGACAACTAGGTCCTGCTTGGCCAGAATGGAGGCCGTTGCGCGCAGGTTGGGGTCGATGGTGAGATTCGTGGTCAGGTCGCCGGCGGCTTTGTCTTCCACCAGTGCCTGCTCCAACAGGGCATCAATACGGCTGCTCTTCCATTCCATAATGTTCAGTTAACAGGATAAACCCGCTCCATAACAAAACGGGCTGCGTTTGCCTGTGCAACGCAGCCCGTTTTGGGTTCTTATAGTCCCTTACATTAGAAGGGATTCAGCTTGGAGAGTCCCTTCTTCTTTTTCTTCTTGCTCGAAGATTCGTCGCTCAGGTCGGCCTTGGGCTTCTTCTCCTTCGAGTTCTGGGCTCCGGGAGCGATGTTGGTCTGCTGTGCTGTGCCGGGCCTGATTTCGTTGATCTGGTCAGGAGCAGCGGCAGGCGCTTCGGCAGCCGGAATCGCATTGGGGTCCGTAGGCTTGGCCACTGCGGGAACAAGCGCGTTGGGGTCGGCTGCTGCGCCGGAAGGAGCATTCACAACCTCAACCCCTACGCCCGTGCCTCCGGGCGCGTTGCCCTGCAGCGGAGCAGCGGAAGGAGCGTCGCTGCGCGGCGGCTCGTTGACGCCAGTCGGCGCGGCTGCGGGAGCCGGCGGACGGTTGGCGTTTACCGCTTCCGTGTAAATCTTGATGTTTTCCTTGGTGATATCCGGAGCAAGCGTGCGCTTGGGAGCTTCCATGTCCGGCTCGCCAACGTGCGAGGCTTCCACCGTCGTTGGGCCGTGGCGAATCACGTCAAAGGCGCGGTCAGTAAAGCGAACTGGTTGACGGCTGCGCTCTTCGGCATCGCTTTCCGCAATCGCTTCCTGCGTAGGCTCGGGAACGGGGCGGTTCATCGCCACCAGGCGGTCGCGGGCGTCTTCCACGCGGGGCGCCATGGGATAGCGGGTAATCACCTTGGCATAAGCTGCGGCTGCCTTGTCGTTGTACACGGCGGCAAGGCGCTCACGCATGGCTCCGGGCAGGCCGGGAGCCATCTGGATAGCCTTTGCCTGACCGGCGTAGGCATCGCCAATCGTCAGCAGGGCCAGGTCGCTCTTGGAGTAGAGCGGATAGGCGTCCACAACCGTCTGCAGGCGGGCGATTGAAGCAGAGTAGTTGTTGTGGCTCTGGTAGAAGAGGCCAATCTGCGTTTCACGCTCGCCGAGAACTTCCTGCACATTGCGCAGGCGCTGCTTGGCACGCGGAATGAGCGTGGAGTCGGGGAACATGTTAATCATCGCCCGATAGGACTTTTCGGCTTCGAGAGCGTTGGTAAAGTCGCGGTCGGGCTTTTCCATCTGCTGGTAGTAGATGTCGCCCACCTTCATCTGCGCTTCGGCAGCTTCCGGCGCGTCCGGGAAGAAGGTGATGAAGTCCTTGTACTCGGCCTCGGCCTGCGTAAGGGCAGCCGTGCCGCCTTCCTTGAACCAGGTGTCGCCGACGGCCAGCTTGGCGCGCATGCGGTACTCGGAATCGGGGTAGGTATTCAGCATGGTCTGCAGGTCGAGCCGCGCCACGTCAAACTTGCCCTTCTTGAGCGCCGTCATCGCCTTGTCGAAGAGCTCCTTATCGGGCTGCCTCGAGTTCACATTCGCCAGCGGATTGGCGCTCAGATCCTGGTTCTTCTTTTTCTTGGGCTGCTTTTCACGAGCAAACGCCAGCGTGCCCGGAATGAGCAGGGCGGCCAGGGCGGCCGCGGTAATCTTCGAGGAAAAACTGTTCATAACACCTCATTGACGGCGAAGGATTCTTTTCGCCTTCGCCCGATTCCATCCAGTTCCATGCGGACTTGTTTCGCACCGGGGGAAACGTAAAAACTTATTCGCCTGCAGCTTTGCGAGCAGCAGCCAGCAACTCACGGGCATCCTCTTCAGCCTTGCCTTTGCCAAAGACGGCATTGCCTGCCACGAGTAGCTCCGCACCCGCTTGGACGACCCGCTCGATGGTATCGTGAGCCACGCCGCCGTCCACTTCGATTTTAAATGCCAGACCCAGTTCTTTCCGCAGCTCCACGAGCTTGCGGATTTTGTCCAGCGAGAACTCGATGAACTTCTGGCCGCCAAAGCCGGGGTTCACGCTCATGATGAGGACGTGATGCACCATCGGCAGAATGTCGAGAATCAGCTCGACGCGGGTGGCCGGGTTGAGCACCACCGCGGGCTGCATGCCGTGCTGGGCAATCAGCTCCAGCGTGCGGTGCAGATGGCGGCAGGCCTCGTAATGCACGCTGACCCAGTTGGCGCCCGCGTCGGCAAAGGCCGGGATGAATTCGTCGGGATTCTCGATCATCAGGTGGCAGTCGAGCGGCAGCTTGGTGTGCTTGCGCAGACTGGCGACCACCGGCGGACCGAGAGTGATATTGGGCACGAAATGGCCGTCCATCACATCGACATGGACGACGGTTCCACCACCGCGCTCGGCTGCGGCAACCTCGTCGGCAAGCCGCGCAAAATCAGCAGAAAGAATGGATGGCAGCAGTTGCACCATGGCTTTTCGGGCGTTTCTCCCCTCTGAATCTCACCAGATAGCTCAGTGTATCAGCCGGGGAGTGCAGATTTCACTGCGCCGGCTTAATGGCAAAAACCTGCTCGGCGCCGCGAAAGAGGCTCTTGAGTGCCTTCCAGACCAGCCCTATAAGTAGAACGACCACCACAACGCCCGCCAGAGCGATTCCGCCGGCAACGTAGGGATGCGCCGTGGCCAGCCACGTCAGACCGATGGAACCTGCATCTTCCGCCGTGCTGAGAGCGATGTTGGAAAACGGCTCCGGCGAAGGCGTGACGGCGGCGCGGGCAGCGGTTTTGCCGCTGTGCGCGGCCAGAGCGATGGTTCCGCCGATGGCTGCGGCTGCCGCCTGCTCCATGGGAGAAAGCCCGGAGCTGGCCTGATACGCCAACAGGGCCGCGACCGGCACGCGGATAAAAGTGTGCAGCGCGTTCCAGACCAAGTCAAAAGCCGGAACCTTGTCCGCGAAGAACTCTACGCCGAAGAGCAGCACGGATGCGCCGATAATCCACCAGTTGCCGAGCAGTTGCAGCGACGCGGGCAGCGCCAGCCAGTGCGTATGCGCCAGCAGGCCAAGCGTGGCCACGGTGGCGTACACGTTGAGTCCGGCGGCGAAAGAAACTGCCACCAGCAACGCGAGCAGTTCCTGCGGAGGGATTGCGGGAATGGGGATTCCGTGCAAGTTCACGCCCCAAGTATACGCATGAGCTAAAAATTTGCTCGCTATTTTTTCTGCTGGATGGTGGCAGCCTTTTCCAGCTTTTTGAGCAGGATGCGGCTGCGGGCTCGCATGGCGGCGGTTCCGGAGCGGCCCGTCACGCGGAGCAAATCCAGCACGGCAGGCTGCGAGGCTGTGTCCTGCAGGGCGAGGTCCGCCAGTCCATGCAGCGCAGCCGTGCGGACAATGGAGCTTTTGTCTTCGAGATAACGGTGCAGACTTTGCGCGGCGCGGCGGCACTCGGCGGGAGTAAGCGCCATGCGCGGGATAGTCAGCGCGAGATTCCAGCACAGCTTGTTTTCAGCGGCCTCGGCCAGCAGGCCCAGCAGAGGTTCTTTATACCGCTGGAGCAGCTTTGGTTCCTTCACTGTTACCCGCTCCAGCACGTCGGCGGCGCGGTTGGCTACGCCGGCATCGTCGTCCCATAGGCATTCGATGAGACTTGCAATGCGCTTAGGTTCCGCGCGGATAAGCTCCACGACTTCCGGCACGCGGGCCCTGGCGAGACGGGCTCCGGGCAGCAGCATGGCACGAATGGTTTCCGGGCGCGGCATTTGCAAGCCATTGTTCTACGCTGGTTTCACGGCGGCAAGCTGTTTTGCAGCTACGCGGCCCACTCCGCGAAGCAAAGCCTTGACGGGCCACTGGCCCTCCGCATCCGGGAAGAAGATTTCGCCGGGGCGCTTTACCTCCGGGCGGTAGTACCAGCGCTTGAGCAGCGCGAGATGCCCCTGGCGAACGGCAGCACTTGGCGGATTGGTGGCAGCCGAAAGCTCGGCCAACGCTGTCTGCATCCGGTCTTCCAACACATCTCGCGAAGCCTGCGGCGCGGCAGCCTTTTCGGATGGACATTCCGGCACGGGCATCAACGCTACAGGCTGCGCAAAGAGCGAACTGGAGCCGGATTGCTCGTTCTGAATCCGCATGCCTAGCGTAGAGAAAGCTGCGGGACCACGCAGACGTCCGTCCTCATACAAAAAGACGGCAACCTCGTCCGGCTGCGCGGACTCCTGCAAAATCACACCGCGCAACTGGTTCAATGGACGCACAATTTCGGCAGCGAGAGAGCGCACGCTCTCCACGCGCTGCACCTGCGCATGAAGAGCCGCTGCGGATTCAAATTCCAAGTTCACCGAAGCCTCATCACGCTGCGTCTTGAGCGTGACCAGCTTGCTTTCGCCGCGAGTCGCAAGGAATTTTTCTACCGCTTCAGACTCTTCGGTATAGCGCTCATCGCTGCAGCCCTTGTAACAGGGCGCCAAGCACATCTTCATCTCAGAGTAGACGCATCCCGGATGGCTTGGATCGGGATTGAGGTCATCCACGCAGCGGCGCAGCAGGAAGAGCTTCAGCATCTCATCCGCATAGCGCTCTGCCTGCGTACGCGAGGCGAACGGACCGTAAGCCCATTCGGCTTCACGCAGGCTGGGCCGGTTCGTCACCGTAATGCGCGGGTATGGATTGCCGCCGAGGAAACGGACAAAGGCCGGCATGCGCAGGTGCATGCGGTCCAATGCCTTTGCGCCATACGACTCTTCAAGCAGCGAAAACTGCGTGAGCAGCGATTCAAAATCCGAGCCGGTGATGCGCCATTCAATGCGCCGTACGCGCTCAGCAAGCTGCAGCCGCCGCGGATGCTTTGCCGAGGGAATCAGCAGCCGTTCCAGCCGCCCGCGCAGGTTGGGCGTGCGGCCAATGTACGGCTCGGCCTTCGCGTCCTCGCCATACAGCGCGAAGACGGCGGTCTCGCGCGGCAACTGGCTAAGAGCGGTCTGTGGCTCCGCCGGGTCGAAGGCTATGGATTGAAACACAGGCCGCATGCAACGATTACGCCCCGGCGAGCGTCATGCCGTCAATGCGCAGCGTGGGAGAAGCCACTGCGCCGCGAAAGACAAGGTCGTTGCCGACGGCCACAATATTGCGCAGCATATCGGCGAGATTGCCCGCAATCGTGACCTCTTCCACCGCATGCGTCAGTTGGCCGTTCTCAATCCACAGACCCATTGCGCCACGCGAGTAGTCGCCCGTTACCAGATTCGTGCCAAAACCCATCAGGCTTGTGACGTAAAACCCATTCGGAACCGCTGCGATAATCTCTTCCGGCGTGTGCTTGCCCGGCTCAAGATAGAGATTGCCTGCGCCAATTCCCGGCGTGCCTGCAAGGCCACGAGAAGCATTGTGCGTGGACTTCATGCCGAGCTTACGCGCCGTGTAGGTGTTGAGAAGATAGTTGCGCAGAACACCATCCTCGACGACGACAGTACGTTGCGAAGGCAGGCCCTCGCCATCAAACGGCGACGTGCCAAAACCGCCCACGCCATTCGGCAGCATCATTGTGTTGTCGTCAATGATCGTCAAGCCGGCGACCGCAATCGACTCGCCCAGCTTGCCTGCAAGGAATGAAGCGCTGCGCCAGATGGAATCGCCGGAAGCTGCCTCAAACACCGAACCAATCAGCGTGCGGGCTGTCTCTGGCGCAAAGACAATGGGAACCTGCTGCGTCGGCATGCGGCGGGCGCCGAGGCGGCGCAGCGTGTGCCGAGCCGCTTCCTTACCAACGAACTCCGGCGACTCCAGGTCCGCCATACGCCGCGCTCCTGAGAACCAGAAATCGCGCTGCATTGCGCCATTTTCATCCTTGGCCAGCGGCACCACCGAGATGCCCGCATAGCTGGTGCGATAGCCACCGACAAAGCCACGCGAGTTGGCCATCACCTTGCGGCCCGTAGACGCATCAAAGCCTGCGCCATTCGAGTTGGTAATGCGCTGGTCGTAGGAAAGCGCCGCAGCCTCTGCCCATCGCGCCATGTTGATGCGCTCTTCCGCGGGCAGCGAGTAGACATCGTCGAAGTAAAGCTTCAAATCACCCGGCAGCGAGCCAAACTCACCTGCTTCCGGCAATCCGGTAAACGGATCTTCCTCTGTAATCTTCGCCAACGCGACAGCGCCTTCGACAAGCTGACGAATACCGTCTGCCGTGAAGTCACTCGTCGAAGCTGAAGCCGACCGCTTGCCAAACAACACGCGCAACCCCAGCGCACGCGAGCCTGACTCGGTCAGTGTTTCCACCTGGCCCATGCGCACGTTCACGCTGAACTCATCGCCTTCACTCACTACGGCTTCCGCATCGCTTGCGCCGGCCTTCACGGCCATCGCGACGATATCCGCGGCTAGTGATTCAAAATCCAGTTCTGTCTTTTCCACTTGCGAAACAACTTCCGGCATGGGTCCAAGGTAACAAAATTGGCCGCACACCTGCACATTTCACCAGCCTTGAATTAGTTATCACTTAATGATAATATTTGAGCGTGCAACCACCCGATCCCTCGCTAGACACGTTGCTCGACCTAAATGGGATCACCTTAGTTGTGGATGAGAAAGGCGAGTTCTGGGTTCGATTTGTCGTTACGCGCATTTCGCCTACGCCTGAAAAACCGCATGGGCTCGATTATTCCCTCACGCTGCATGACAAAAGCGGAAACAGGCTGGCTGGTTTTGACAACGCGCACCGCGTAGACAAGCAGAAACGTGGCGATCCGCAGGATCATCGCCATCGCCTGCACACGGTTCGGCCTTACGCCTATAGCGATGCTGCCTCGCTACTCGCCGACTTTTGGACGGCGGTGGATGCGGTATTGAAAGAGAAGGGAGTGCTTCCATGAAGACACTGAAAGTGGGAATTGCCAGCTATGAGGAGATGAAGGCGCTGACCATGGAGATTGCCCGTGGCAAACGCAAGCTCGGCGCACACGAACCGCGTGTCTGGTTCCCTTCCACGGAGTCGTTTGCTCGCGTACTTTCAGCGGGCAACCGGGAATTACTCAGCATTATTGCCGAGCAAAACCCCACCTCTCTGGAGGAGTTGGAACAACTCACCGGACGCCGGAAGTCCAATCTCTCGCGCACGCTGAAAACAATGGCGAACTACGGCCTGGTGCGCCTTGAGCGTGGACCTCGCGGACGAGTTGCGCCCAAAGTAATGCACGACCGGATTGAGTTGCAGTTGCCCATCGCACACAAACAAAGCGCGGCCTGAGCTACCTTCCCGTTCCGCCAACCGTCATGCGGTCCAGCTTGATTGTGGGCATGCCCACGCCTACCGGCACGCTCTGGCCGTTCTTGCCGCAGGTTCCAATGCCTTCGTCGAGCTTGAGATCATGCCCCACCATCGAAACGTACTTCAGCGCTTCCGGCCCGTTGCCAATCAGCGTCGCGTCTTTCACTGGAGCAGTAATCTTGCCGTCTTCGATGAGATACGCTTCGGAAGCTGAAAAGACAAACTTACCGTTGGTGATATCCACCTGTCCGCCGCCAAAGTTCGGCGCATAGAGCCCACGCTTCACTGAGCGGATGATGTCTTCCGGCTCATCCTCGCCCGCCAGCATGTAGGTGTTCGTCATGCGCGGCATAGGGATCGACTGGTAGCTCTCGCGGCGGCCCGAGCCGGTGTTCGCCGTACCCATCAGCCGCGCCGAAAGCTTGTCCGTCAGGTAGCCCTTCAGCACTCCGTTTTCAATCAGCACTGTCTCCTGCGTGGGCGAGCCTTCATCGTCTACATTCAGCGAACCGCGACGCCCGGCCATTGTGCCATTATCGACAACTGTAACCTTGGAACTGGCCACCGGACGCCCAATCAATCCGCTGAACGCCGAAGTGCCCTTGCGATTGAAATCCGCCTCAAGCCCGTGGCCCACGGCCTCATGCAGCAGAATCCCCGGCCAGCCCGGACCCAGCACTACTTCCATCTCGCCTGCCGGGGCAGGAATTGCGCCAAGCTGCAGAATCGCGCCGCGTGCAGCCTCCTGCGCCAGGTTCTCCGGGCTCTTGCTTCCGGCATATTGGGCAATTCCAGCGCGTCCGCCTGCGCCCGCCGAGCCACGCGTCGTTATCGCGCCATCCTTCGCAATCACAAAGGCATTCAAGCGGCTCAGCGGTTGCGTGTCGCTGGCAAAGGAGCCATCCGAACCGGCAATCAGAATCCGCCGCAGCTCTTCCGAGTAGCTCGCCCGCACCTGCACAATCCGCGAGTCATAGGCACGCGCCGCACGGTCAATCCGCAGAATCAGCTCCAGCCGCGCCGCCAGGTCCAGATCGAATCCGCCCACCGGCACCGGGTAAAGGTTGGCCACC
This sequence comes from Occallatibacter sp. FHG110214_02, assembly GCF_059115385.1. Taxonomy (NCBI): domain Bacteria; kingdom Pseudomonadati; phylum Acidobacteriota; class Terriglobia; order Terriglobales; family Acidobacteriaceae; genus Occallatibacter; species Occallatibacter sp. FHG110214_02. The sequence goes on from NZ_JBZYWK010000006.1 coordinate 137,646, forward strand.
GAAGCCTCGGTAAATCCCTGCACTGGCTGCTTCGACGGGCCTGAGGCAATCAGCGCCGCCGTCTTGGCCGCGTGCAGCAGCCGCTCCGGGCTCAGGTTGTCAGTATACGCATAGCCTGTCCGCTCGCCGGAGAGCACGCGAATTCCGCACCCTGCGCTTGTGCCCTGGCTGGCCGACTTCACAATCTGCTCGTCCACGCCAAGGCTCGTCGCCATCACGGATTCAAAGTAGAGGTCCGCGTAATCGCCGCCGGCAGAAAGCGCCTCACCCAGGCAGCGCTCCAGCAGCCGCTCGGTAATGCCGAATTTCTCAAAAAAATAACGTTTGTGTCCGGACTCAGGCTGGGATGAAGAAACGGTAGCGGGAAAACTCATGGTATCTATCAGTTTACGCCTATTCGCCACGTTTCACCTTTGGTTCCGCGCCGCCGATTGTCCACAGACAGCCCTCTTGCGGCTGGCCATAAAGATGCTACATTCGTCGCATGAAGAAGCTATTTGCTGCTGCCCTTCTGGTCATGGCGTTCGCAGTCACTGCCTCCCCGGCATTTGCGCTGCACCACCATCACCGTCGTCATCACCGCCACCATCACCACGTATAAACCGCGTGGGATGCAACTATTGGAAACGGCTCCGCACCAGCCAACTGGCCGGAGCCGTCCTTCCTGACGCGGTCCACCTCCCCCGGCGGTCCATCCACGAGCACATGCCTTCCAGTGCCTCGTGGTAATGTGTGCTCATGACCACCCCCACATCTGATCTGGAGTCCCTGCGCTATCCCATTGGCGACTTCCGCGCCGATGCCGTCACCACCACTCGCGCCCAGCTGATTGATACCCTCCGCCAGCTTCCCGGCAAACTGCGCGAAGCCGTCCACGGCCTGACCAATACTCAGCTCGACACTCCCTACCGCGAAGGCGGCTGGACCGTTCGCCAACTTGTGCATCACGTTGCCGACAGCCACGCAAACTCCTACATCCGCTTCAAGCTCGCGTTGACGGAAACCAATCCCACCATCAAGCCCTACGACGAAGCCGCGTGGGCCGAGCTGCCTGACAGCCGATTGCCAATTGAGATTTCACTAGGCATCCTCGAAGGGCTTCACGCGCGCATGGTCGCATTCCTTGAACAACTCATCGAGAGCGACTTCGCAAAAACCTTCCGGCACCCTGAACGCGGCCCCATGACCGTCTCGCAAAACCTCGCGCTCTATGAGTGGCACTCCCTACACCACACCGCACACATCACGCGCCTGCGTGAGCGGATGGGCTGGTAACGCAATGGCATTCGCCAGCAAAAACAGAGTCACTACCACAACAGAATCCGCAGCGCCAGAAAAGCTCGCCCATGAGCTCGAAGAGTACATCGCCGCGCATCCCAACGCGGCTCTTCTTGAAGAAGGCCGCGTCATCTTTGAGATGCGCACGGCTCGCTACTCCATTACGGACTCGCATGGCCGCTGCCTGCTGCAACTGTGGAGCGACGAGCGCAACCTCATGCGCACCGTCGTCGGCATTGAGCCGCGTGCGCACTCGCTCCGCATTCTCACCCGCAAAATGGGCGCGCCCAAGCCACAGGCATTGGAGCTTGTGGCCTCTCGCGACATCCGCACACCCACTGCTCGTGACACTGCGCGCCGCAACTATCAGCGGCTTCTGGAACGTGTGCTCACGCGCAACTTCCTCGGCTACAAAGTGGACGGCTTCCGCAATGCGATGGACCTTGAAAACAGCTTCGGTCCCGCATACATCCGTGGACGCCTGCTGAAAGGCACCACCGCCGATGCCGTCATCGGCATAAGCGAAGCTGAGTCTACTGCCGTCATCGATGGCGTCCTCACACTTGGCATTCTGTGGCTTAACTACTGTCGCGAACACTCCGACACACGACGCCATTTTGCCGGGCTGAAAATGATTCTGCCGCCCAACGCGTGGCGCACCACCGCCGAGCGCATGGCATGGCTCAACCACTCCGCTGCAAGCTTTGAGCTATACACGCTCGACGAACGCAGTGAAGAGCTTATCCCCATCGACTTCCGCGACACCGGCAACTTTGATTCGCGCCTCATCCGTTCGTTCTCTGTACAGTCTGCCGTCGAGCGCTGCAAGAGTGGCATCGACCAGGTCCTGGCGCTGCTCCCTGAAGGCGGAAAGAGCCTCGTCGAGATTCAAGCTCACTCCGCAGGCGAAGTTGCACTTGCTTTGCATGGGCTTGAATTTGCCCACGTACGGCAAGGCTTTGCTGCGAACTCTTTCACGCAGCAAAACGAAATCACCTTCGGCGCGGGTCCACACGAAACGCCGCTCAACGAAGAAACGAAATCGCTTGCACGCAAGCTCTTCGCGCGCCTCTTCGCAAGCCGTCATTCCGGTGGCGAGCATAAAGACCCGCTCTTTCGCATCCAGGCCGAACGATGGCTGGAGTCACGCATGCGGCACGGGTTGCCGGAACTGCTCCCCGGCCTGCGCGGCGAACTGATTTACTCGCAAGTGCCCGCACTCACTATCAGCGACCGCGGCATGCTCGACATCCTCACCATCGACCGCAACAACCGCCTTGTCATCATGGAGCTGAAAGCGAATGAAGACCTGCATCTTCCCTTGCAGGCACTTGACTACTGGATTCGCGTCCGCGCCCTCAACGCTGATCGCGCCATCGATGCAAGCGGCGCATCCCGCTCCGCATTTGAGCGCAACGGCTACTTTGATGGCGCAACCGTTTCGCCGCTACCGCCGCGCTTGATGCTTGCCGCTCCAGCGCTGCGCATTCATCCTGCCAATGAGCCTGTGCTGCATTACTTCTCGGCAGAGATCGAATGGGAACTGATCGGCCTTAGCGAGCATTGGCGTCAAGATCTGCACATCCTCTTTCGCAAACGCAGTGCCAAAACATAAAAACGCGCCGAAGCATTTACTCCGGCGCGTTCTATCAACCAGCGATTCTTGTTTAGTGCGTCTGCGAGTTCAGAATCCCAAAGATTTTCTGGTACTCACCGCGATTCACCGCCTCGCTCAGAAACTTCACCCGCTCCGTCATAATCTCCGGCGGCGTGGGCTGCGAGGTCAAAAGCGACATCGTCTCCGAGGTAAAGTCTTTAAGAGGCATGGCACGCGGATCGCTTGCACCGTTCATCAAGTCCGTCTGCACGTATGGCGGCACAATCTCCAGCACCTCAATCTTCGTGTCCTTCAACTGCTGACGCAGCGACTGCGAATACGAGTGAATCGCGGCCTTTGTCGCGCAATAAGTAGGCGTCTGCGCCAGCGGCACAAATGCCAGTCCCGAAGAAACGTTGATAATCGCCGCATTCGGCTGCTTCAGAAAATGCGGAATCAACGCAGCCGTCAGGCGAATCGGCCCCAGAAGGTTGGTCGTAATGATTGCTTCGGCATCGGCTAGATCTTCCGGCTGCCCCAGCAGATTCTCAGGCCGCATGATGCCCGCGTTGTTAATCACCACATTCAGCTTGGGGAACTGCTCCAGCAGCTCCGGTACAAATGACCGGATAGCGCCGGCCTGCTCAATATCCAACACTGCGGACTTCATACCGGGATTCGCAGCCGTTGTCTCGTCAAGCGCGGCGCGGCGCCGTCCCGCAATAATCACTTCGTTGCCAAGCTTCTGCAGCTCCTCGGCCAGCGCGCGGCCAATACCTGAGCCGCCGCCCGTTACCAAAATTGTATTTCCAGTAGGATTCATTTCTGATTCCCTCCGAAAAAGATCATACGGCGATAACTTTCTATTGGTAAGTAGGCACGAAAAAGTTTTATACTTACCCAAAAGAGAGTGAAGCATGGCCACAAAAAAGAAGTCCGCTGCAAAACATTATGCATCCAAGCTCAGCACCCCGGAAATTGATGAATTTGTGCAGGAGATTATTGGCCGCGTGGCCGATAAGTGGACCATGCTCGTCCTTGAAGCGCTCGAAGAGCACGGCACGCTACGCTTCTCGCAGCTAGGCGACCACGTAAGCGGCATCAGCCAGAAGATGCTGACCAAAACCGTACGCCAGATGGAGGCCGATGGCCTGCTCACACGCACTGTCTACCCGGTTATTCCGCCGCATGTGGAATACAGCCTCACCGAGATGGGCCGCACGCTTAGCGAAGCCTTTTGCGGCGTGTGGGTGTGGGCGGAAAAATATCACAGCCGCATAGAAAAAGCGCGCGCAGCCTTTTACAACGGAAAGCCCGCACGCGCTTAATCAGAATTGAATTTTACTTGGCGCACTCGCGCAGGTCAGTTTCAGGCTTCTGCGCTTGCGCGCAGATCAGCCGCCAGCGCTTCCACGCGCCGCAGGTCCGTATCCCACGAAAACATGAAGCGCGCCGCGCCGCCAATGAACGTATAGAAGCGCCATCCGCGCTGCCGCAGCTTTTCCAGCACCGGCTCCGGCGCTTGTAGAAACACTGCATTCGCGTCCACCTGCGCCGTGATGCTCACGCTTGGAATATCCGCAATCAGCTTCGCCAGATGCTGCGCGGCCTCATTCGCGTGGCGTCCATTGCGCAGCCAGGCACCGCTCTCCAGCAGCCCAACCCACGGCGCGGAAAGAAAACGCATCTTGGAAGCAAGCTGCCCCGCCTGCTTGCAGCGGTAATCGAAATCCTCGCTCAGCTTGCGGTTGAAAAAGATGACCGCTTCCCCCACGGCAAGACCATTCTTGGTACCGCCGAAGCATAGAACATCGACGCCACTCTTCCACGTCATCTCCGCCGGGCTCTCGCCCAAATGCGCGCAGGCATTGGCGAAACGCGCTCCATCCATGTGCAGCCAGAGGCCGCGCTGCTTGCAAGCTTCAGAGATGGCGCGCACCTCAGCCGTTGAATACACACGGCCCGTCTCGGTAGACTGCGTAATCGTCACCACGCGCGGCTTGGGAAAGTGAATGTCCTGACGCTTGGTCGCCAGCTCATGAATCTGGTCCGGCGTCAGCTTGCCATTGTCAGACTTCGCCACCAGCAGCTTGGAACCGTTCGAGAAGAACTCCGGCGCGCCGCACTCGTCTGTCTCCACGTGTGCCGTGTCTGCGCAGATTACACCATGATACGACTGGCAAAGCGAAGCCAGCGCCAGCGAATTCGCCGCCGTTCCGTTAAAGACGAAAAAGACTTCGCAGTCTGTCTCAAACAACTTGCGAAAGGCATCGGAAGCGCGCTCGGTCCACGCATCCTCGCCGTACGATGGAGCAGAGTCGTGATTCGCCTCCTCCATCGCCGCCCATGCTTCCGGACATATGCCCGAGTAGTTGTCGCTGCCATACTGCTGTTCCGAAACGCCGGTCGAGGGAGAGGTCGTAGTGCTCATACTCTTCTAGGATAACTCCGGGGCTGCATGCCCCGGTATCGGCCTATGGGAACTACTTTTTCAACGGCTTGCGCGCAAAGTAGTAAAGCGAAAACGCCAGCAGTGCGAACGCAAGCACTGAAACCCACGAGTGATTCAGGAAGTTCGACTCAGGGAAGTTCAAAATATCCCCCTTGCCGACAGTGGTTTCGTATCCCTTGAGTGCCACGCCGAGCAGTCCGACAATACCTCCGGCAGCAATCAGCCCCGAAGCATAAAGCGACCCCGGCGAAATCTCACTATCTGCCTCAGCAGCATCTCCACCCGCACGCTTCACAGCCTGATCCACAATCCAGCGCACCACACCGCCGCAGAAAATCGCCAGCGTGGTCCCAATCGAAAGATAAGCACCCACAGCAAACGACAGCGACCGAATCCCCAGCAACTCCACAGCGATAACGAGAAAGACTCCCATCATCACCAGTCCCCACGGCAGCTTCTGGCTCAGGATACCGCTAATCACCGTCGCCATCAGCCGAGCCTGCGGAGCCGCGGCCTTCTCACTGCCAATGCCCTGCACCCACTGCACCTCAATGCGGCCCGTCGTTGGCGAGTAGAGATACTTGCCATCCGCCAGCTCCGGCGAACCAACGGCGTTCAACACCACGTACTCGCTCTTATGATGCTCGGTTGTCGTCTTGTCTTCATTGATGACAGGAAACTGGTCCGGCAACGTCTTCACATCTTTCTGAATCGCTACACCGGAGTGCTGCGCGTTGATGTCCCATGCACGCGGCGCGGCATCAAAGTGCTGCAAGCCGGTGTTCATCAGGTTCAGCGTGAAGCCAATTGCAACGGTAGAAACCACCACGCCAATCATCAGCGCAATCTGCTGTAACTTCGGCGTAGCGCCAATCAGAAATCCCGTCTTCAAATCCTGCGAAGTGTCGCCCGCATTGGCCGCGGCAATCGCCACCGTGCCACCAATCGTAATGGCCAACGCGCCGAAGGAAGGAGCCGTCCATCCCTGCACAAGAAACACCGCGCAGGTTGCCATCAGCGTGGCAATCGCCATGCCCGACATGGGGTTCGCCGAGCTGCCAATCAAGCCCACAATCCGCGAACTAACGGTGACAAACAAAAATCCGAAAACAACAATCAGCAGCGAAGCCGCCAGGTTCGGCAGCACGCCCACATACGCGCCCGGCACCGGCTTGAACTGCAGAAACAAAAACGTAAAGACAATCAGCGCCAGCGAGCCAAACACTACCGTGCGCATCGTCAGGTCATCTTCGGTTCGCTTCGGCTTGCCTTGTGCCGCACCAGCGCCGCGCAGATTTTTCGCGCCAGACGTAAGCGCATTCACAATCGTCGGCAGCGTCTTCAGCAGCGTAATCAAGCCCGAAGCCGCCACAGCACCCGCGCCCATGGGACGAATATAGGTGGACCACAACTGGCTCGGCCCCATCTCGCCAATCGGCACCGTACCCGGATACACGGGCCCCGGAATCGACTTGCCGAAGAAGTAAATCAGCGGCATCAGCACCAGCCACGACAGCACGCCACCAGCAAAGATTGTTCCCGCCACGCGCGGCCCAATGATGTATCCCACGCCAAGATATTCCGGCGTGGCATCGGCTTTAATCGACGAGCCTTTCAGAATATGCGCAGGACCAAAATCCGGCTGCCACTCCGGCGTTCCCGGCCACGCCTTAAAGAGATTCTCATTTTGAAAGAAGGTGTAAACACTCCCCAGACCAAGCCCAAGAAAAACGCGGCTGGCAAGCGAACCGCCCTTCTCGCCCGCAATCAGCACATCCGCGCAGGCCGTACCTTCGGGATAACTCAGCACGCCATGCTCCTGCACAATCAACTGCCGCCGCAGGGGAATCATGAACAGCACGCCAAGCCATCCGCCAATCAGGGCCAAACAAAAGATGCGTGTATATTCCAGATCGAAACCAAGAAACACCAGCGCCGGAAGAGTAAAAATCACGCCGGAGGCAATCGACTGCCCCGCATTGCCCGTCGTCTGCACAATGTTGTTTTCCAGAATTGACGACCGCCCAAAGGCGCGCAGAATGCTAATCGACAGCACCGAAATCGGGATGGAAGCCGCCACGGTCAGCCCGGCACGTAGGCCCACATAGACCGTTACCCCGCCAAAGATGATGCCGAAGACCGCGCCCAGCAGAATGGCGCGCAACGTAAACTCCGGCCGCTTCTCACTGGCTGGCACAAATGGCTGAAACTCTTGCACGGCTCACCTCCCGCGCCGCACACAGCAGCGCACCCGCAAAACAAAGTTGTGAAAAATCCTCAAAAGGCCGAGTGTAGCAGGGCGCACCGTCACGTATAACCGTCTGCCATCACGTACTGACTCCTGCAAAATCAGTCGCTTGCCCCTGTTGCTTCCCCGGAGGGTAACCGGCAGGTAGCAAATTTCTGTTAGTCCTTTCGTTCTTCGACTTCCGCGCCCTTTTCATGCAGAATTCATCCACACCAGCGCGTTCCGCGCCCCGGCGCAGCGCGCTTTCCTCCAACTCCCCTCGGAACCTCGAACCATAGGAGACCAGTATGCGCAAAGCAGTACGGTGTACTCTCGCAATCCCGGCGGTTCTGCTGTCCCTGGCAATAGCAGGCCGCGCGCAGTCCGTGCTCACTCACCACGTCCGCGAAGAAATCAATCGCGGCGATGCTCCCTACGTGGAGCGCATGTCCCCCACTCAGACCCTGCAGCTAGACCTTGTGCTCTCTCTTCGCGACCAGGCAGGCCTCGATAAGCTCCTCGCCGACATCTACAACCCCAAGAGCCCCAATTACCACCACTTCCTCACGCCTGCGGAGTTCACCGAACGCTTTGGCCCCACGCAAGAGGACTACGACCGCGTGCTTGAGTTCGCAAAGTCCTACAACCTCCAGGTCGTAGGCGGCTCTCGCGACAGCCGCATCGTGCAGGTAAAAGGCTCCGTGGACAAGGTTGAAACCGCTTTCCATGTCAGCATGGCCAACTACCTGCATCCCACGGAAAACCGCACCTTCTTTGGCCCTGACCGCGAGCCAACCGTGGACCTGCCCTTCCGCCTGTGGCATATCTCCGGCCTGGATAACTTCTCCACGCCGCATGCGCTCTACTCCAAACGCAGCGACGCAATCGTACGCAACGAGATCGCGGTGGCGCAGGGCGGCCGTCCTGTTGCGCTGGCAACCAAAGCCACCACCGGCTCCGGCCCGTCCAGTTCCTTCCTCGGCAGCGACATGCGCGCCGCCTACTACGGCGGAACCGCGCTCACAGGCGCAGGCCAAACCGTGGGCCTGTGGGAGTACTACGGCACCGACCTGGCTGACGTAACCACCTACTACAAAAACGCCAAGCAGACCAACAGCGTACCTATCACCCTGCTCTCGACTGACGGCACCAGCACAAGCTGCGTTTACAGCCGTAGAAATGGCTGCGACGACACCGAGCAGACACTCGACATTACGCAGGCGCTAGGCATGGCGCCGGGGCTTTCCGGGCTTGTGGTCTTCGTTGGCTCGTCGGACACTTCCATCATCAGCTCCATGACCACGCATACTCCGCTTGTCTCCACCATCGGCTGCTCGTGGGGATGGACGCCCGCCGATCCCACGTCCCTCGACCCGTACTTTGAGCAAATGGCCGCACAGGGCCAAAACTTCTTCGCTGCCTCTGGCGACAGCTCCACATGGTCCTCGCGCAATGAAGCATGGCCAGCCGATGATGCCTATGTCACCTCTGTCGGCGGCACCGATCTGACCACCGCTTCCGCAGCCGGGGCATGGAAGTCTGAAACCGCGTGGACCGACTCAGGCGGAGGCATCTCGCCAGATAAAATCGCCATTCCCGCATGGCAAAAGCTCTCCGGCGTCATCACCTCCACCAACAAGGGCTCCACAACCTATCGCAACGGCCCGGATGTCTCAGCCAACGCCAACTTCACCTTCTACGTCTGCGCCAACCAGACCACCTGCACCGCCAACGAGTATGGCGGCACCAGCTTTGCCGCTCCCATGTGGGCCAGCTTCATCGCGCTCGTCAACCAGCAGCGCGTGGCCAACGGCAAATCGAACATCGGCTTTATCAACCCGCTCATTTATCCGGAAAACCTGACCTCCGCCACTTACAAGGCCAACTTCCACGACATCACCAGCGGCAAGTCCGGCAGCTACTCGGCTGTCACCGGATATGACCTGGTAACCGGCTGGGGCAGCCCGACAGCCTCGCTCATCACCACGCTCGCTGCGCAGTAACCTGCGCCGTTCTCACCCAGAAGGCCCGAGCCCCATAGCCCGGGCCTTCGCCTCTACCAGCCCCTAAGAAACTAATAAAGATTTGGCCCTTCGTGCTCCGCTCCGATAAGGTGGAATGCAATCCCTACTTACGGAGCACGCATGTCCACTGCCGGCATTGCCGCACTCAAGCCTCAGCGCCTTATCTCGCTCGACGTCGTTCGCGGCATCACCATTGCCTTCATGATTATGGTCAACAACAACGGTGGACCCGGCTCATGGGGCTTCATGAATCACGCCGCATGGAACGGCTTGACTCCCACTGACCTCGTCTTCCCCACGTTCCTCTTCATCGTCGGCATCTCGACGGTCTTTGCCACGGAAGCGCGGCTGGCCAAAGGCGCCTCCCGAGCCGAACTGGCGAAACACACCGTCATCCGCGCCATCGTGCTCATCTTCTTCGGCTGGATCGTTAACAACTTCCCGCTCTTCCACTGGGACCACATGCGTTTCTACGGCGTGCTTCCGCGCATCGGCGTCTGTTACCTCGTCGTCGGCCTCTTCTATCTGGCGGACAAGAGCATCGCCAGCAAAGTCGCACTGCTCGCCGCCTGCCTGCTCGGCTACTGGGCGCTCGTTACGCTGGTTCCCGTTCCCGGAGCGGGCATGCCCGGCCGTGACTTCCCCATCCTCGATGGCGAACGCAACATTGTGAACTATGTTGACCAGCAACTCATGCCCGGCCACCTTTACGAAGACTGGACGACGCACAACCTCCGCGACCCCGAAGGCTTCCTCTCCGACATTCCCGCCATAGGCACCGCGCTGCTCGGCATGATTACCGGCATTGCCCTGCGCAAAAACGCGCCCACCAACAAGAAGGCCCTTGGCCTCGCCATTGGCTGCATTTCCCTGCTTGCTCTCGGCTACTTCTGGTCCATCTGGTTCCCGCTGAATAAAAAGATGTGGACCAGCTCCTATGTCTTAGTCGCCGCCGGGTGGTCGCTCGCGCTGCTGACGGTCTGCTTCTTCGCCGTTGAGGTGAAAAACTGGCGCAAAGACTGGACCTTCCCCTGGCTGGTCTTCGGCTCCAACGCCATTGTGGCCTACATGGTGAGCGAACTGCTCCCCGGCATCATGGACCTCTTCCAGTTCACCGACAAAGGCCATAAGGAATCGCTGGCGGGCTTCATCTTCAACCACTTCAACGCCCACATCCCCAACCCCGGCTGGGCCGCCTTCAGTTGGTCGGTCCTCTTCGCCGCGGTGTGCTTCATCCCCGTGCTGGTTCTCTATAAGAAGAAGATTTTCGTCAAAATCTAACTACTTTGGGTACCCGGGTCTCCTGCAATTGGAGACCTGGGATACGATACAGCTAACTCCCCGGCTCTCTCTTCCCCGCCGCAAACAGCCAAAGATTCAGCAGCAAAAACAGTGCCCCGCCGACCGTAAACTTCAGCCACACCGGCGCATCCGAAGGCGAAAAGAACCCCTCCAAGCACCCTGCAATCACCAGCAGCGGAATAATCCCCGAAACCAGCCGCGAAGCCTCCATGCCGCCCTGCGCAATCGCATCCTTCCAGCGATACCCGCCCGGAAAGACCATCGCCCGTCCCAGCCTCAGCCCCGCCGCACCTGCAATCAAAATCGAAGGCAGCTCCAGCGAGCCATGCGGCGCAACAAAGCTCCAGAGGCTCACCGACATGCCAAAGTGAGCGCAGGCCGCGCCAATCACGCCCAGCAGCATGCCGTTGTTGAACAGCGAAAACAGCGTCAGCAACCCAAAGACAATCCCACCCGCAAATGTGACAAAGCTGACGGTAAGATTGTTCGTCATAATTGCGCTCGTGGCCATGGGAGCCATGCTCACCACGGAGTGCGTCCACATCTCGTGCCGCTCCATGGTGGCAATCATCGCCGGCCCCAGGAAATGCCGCATGAACTCCGGACGTGTCGCCGTCAAAATCGCGCCCAGAATGCCGCAAGCCACCGTCAGCGCTGTCGAAACCGCAACATACCCCACGTTTCGCCGAAAAATCACCGGGTACTCATCGCGCAAAAACCGGAACAAAGTTGCAAAACTTGTTTTACGTCCGGCATAGATAATATGGTGGGCTCTAGCCAATAATTGATTTACATGCGCGGCATAGTTGCGTGCGGTTCCATCGCGACGCAGCACGGAAAGATCAGCGGCCACCTGCCGGTAGAGCAGAGCCAGTTCCTCCAGCTCCGCGCGGCTCAACTTTCGCACGCCGTCCGCGTCCGCCGCGGCCAGCAGCGCTTCCAGACGGCTCCAGTAAGGCCGCCGCTTTTGCAACCACAGGTTGGAGACAATCGTTGCCATGGGAACAAGTCCAAACCAGAGTAACCCAATCCGGCTGAATCCAGTCTCGACGAGTCCAGTCTCGAGAAATCTTGACGAGCATTTCATCGACACCCCCGAGCTCGTCGAAATCGAGATGCCCCTCGCCGGCCTCGGCAGCCGCTTCATCGCCTTGCTCCTCGATACGGTCCTCTGGTTTGCCGCGCTCTGGATTCTCATCATTGTCTTCATCCTGCTGGCGCCCGCCTTCTCTGCCTTCAGCAAGCTCTCCGCGCAATGGCTCTCCGCCGTCGTCATCTTCCTCATCTTTCTCTTCAACTGGGGCTATTTCACGCTCTTCGAGACCTTCTGGAACGGCCAGACCCCCGGCAAAAAAGCCGTGAAAATTCGCGTCATCCAGCGCTCCGGCCGCCCCATCGGGCTCTTTGAATCCATGGCCCGCAACTTCATCCGCTACATTGACCAGATTCCCGGCTTCTACGCCGTCGGCCTCATCTCCATCTTCGTAACCCGCCAGCACCAGCGCCTCGGCGACCTCGCCGCCGGTACGCTCGTCGTCCGCCAGCACGTTCCGGAATCCCCCCTCTGGAACGAGTCCAGCCTGAACACCGGCTACGACTCCCGCACCTTCACCAGCGCCAGCGCCTCCCCACAAGCCCTGCCGCCCGAGCCGCACATGCTCGTCAGCCTGCCTCACGCGGAAGTCGCGAAACTCACTGCCAGCGACCTTGAAGTTCTCGAAAACTTCCTCACCCGCCGCCTCGACATGCCGCTCGACACCCGCTCTGCCCTGGCCTCCCGAATCGCCTCCGCCATCCAGTCCAAATCCGGCCTCGAAATCCCCTCCGGCGTCAGCGTGGAGACCTTCCTCGAAGCCACCGCGCGCCAGCTCCGCGACCTTGCTCGTTTGAACGGATAAGTACCCCGCCGCAAGTCCGCAACTCCCCGCAAATCACTGTAAACGTTTTATTTACTCGTATAACGGGAGTTAGCTCTAACTCCCGCACAACGTCCATAAAGAATTATTGACAGTTCCTTCAAATCGGGAGTTAAATGTCTTCCGGTTCAAAAGACCACCTTTTTGGCCTCTGCAAACTTAATCGATTTAGTTTGCAGATACCAAAAGACATAAACACAGAGTTTGCCTTCGCTCCACGCTACACCGCAAGGCGCGTTCCAAGCGGGCAGCAGACGAAAGGCAGACCACGCAAGGCTTGTTTCTCAGACTGGGTTGTATGCGAATCACAAGTAAACAAACAAAAACAAGTCGCAACCAGGACCTGATTTCTAAAGGAAGGTCAGATGACAGCACTAAGACTCGCAGCGAGACATATCTTGTTGCCGTTATTGCTCGTGTTTGCATGCGTAGGAGCGTACGCACAGGCAAACTCTGCAATTACAGGCATTGTGACGGACCAGACCGGCGCCGTTGTGGAAGGAGCAACCGTTGTAGCTACGGATCCAGCTACGGGAGTCGCACGCTCCACCGTATCCAGCGCAACCGGACTCTATGAACTCTCCGGCCTCAACGCCGGTAACTATGACCTCAAAGTTACTGCCAAAGGTTTCCAGCAATACGCGCAAACCGGCATCGTGGTCAACATCTCGGCCACCTTCCGCGTAGACGTGAAGCTGACCGTCGGCGCGGACACCACCACCGTTACCGTACAAGCGGACGCACTCACCGTGCAGGCCGACTCCAACGTCGTCTCTACACTTATCAACGAACAGCAAATTACAGAAATCGCCACCAACGGACGCAACGTTGTTGCTCTTGCCGCGCTCGGCCTTGGCGTCAGCGGCAACCTGCCCGACTCCAACATGCCTACCTCCGTAGGCGCCAGCTTCGCCATCAGCTTCAACGGTCTCAACCAGGCGCATAATGTATGGCTTCTGGACGGCGGCGAAGCTTATGACCGCGGCTCCGGCGGCAAATCCTCCGTCATGCCCTCGCAGGACGCACTCGGCGAATTCCAGGTGCTCGCCTCCAACTATCCGCCCGACTACGGCATCTCCTCCGGCGGCACCGTCTCCATGTCGCTCAAGTCGGGAACCAGCAAGTTCCACGGCGAAGCATGGGAGTTCATGCGCAACGACGCCTTCGACGCGCACACCTATTTCGACAACAACAACGGCCAGCGCGCCCCCATCCCCGAGTTACGCTACAACGTCTTCGGAGCCAACCTTGGCGGCCCGGTCTTCATTCCGCACGTTTACAACCGTAACCGCAACAAGACCTTCTTCTTCTACAACGAAGAATGGCGCCGCATCATCCAGGGCGCATCCACTTCGCCCATCAACACCGTGCCGCAAGGCGACAACCCAACCGCCGCGGCGGACTTCGTCTACAAGGTTCCGGCGTTTAACAACTCTGACCAGCTAGCGCAGGGCGTAGGCAACCAGCTCTACGTTCCCACTGTTGCGGACCCCGCCTTCAACGCCAAGCTCGCAGCCGCGGGCCTCACACCGGGCACTCCGTTCCCTGACAACAGAATTCCCGGCTCGCTGCTCGACCCCAACGCACTGCTCTTCAACGCAACCAAGAACGTGCCTGCGGCCACCAACTCCAACGACACCTACACGCCCACCGGCGTTACCCTGCCGAACTATGTGCGCGAAGACCTCTTCCGCATCGACCACAACATCAACGACAAATGGCAAATCTTCGGCCACTTTGTTCATGATGCGGTAAGCACCAACTACGCCACTGTTCTGTGGTCCGGCGACAGCTATCCCACCATCGGCTCCAACTTCGTGAACCCGTCCTACATGAGCACCATCAAGCTCACCGGCACGCTGGCTCCCGAAGTGCTTCTCGAAGCCTCTTTCAGCTACAACGGCAACAAGATCGGCATCTACCCTGTCTCCACCGGCGGAGCAACGGGCTATGACAAGCCTTCTGGTTGGAGCGCATCCAGCTACTTCCAGGACGCCATCCCAGGCAACCGCCTGCCTAACCTTGGCTTCAGCACCTTCGGCACCAACTGGCAGGTCAACACCAATCCGTGGCATAACGGCGCAGAGGACTACGCGGAAATCGTTGCCCTCTCTGTCACGCATGGCAAGCATGCCATGAAGTTCGGTGCGGGCTACAACCGCTACACCAAGAACCAGATCATCGGCGCTCTCACGCAAGGCAGCTACACCTTCGGCGACGGTTGGGACACAACCAACCACAAGCCCTCCGGCCCGCTGACCGGCGACTCCTACCTCGACTTTGAACTAGGCCTCGCTACCCAGTACCAGCAGGCCAACGCCGATTCCGTCTTCCACTACGTCAACAACACCATCTCGCTCTACGCCCAGGACAACTGGCACGTAACCAACCGCCTCAGCCTGCAGTACGGCCTCCGCTACGACGCCCTGCCGCACGCATGGGAGCGCACCAACTCCATCTCGAACTTCAACGCCGCACACTATCAGGCAGCTCTCGCACCCGTCTTCAATAACGATGGCTCGTTTGCAGCCAACAGCCCCGGCATCTATACCGACAAGACTGGCCTTCAGTTCTACATGAACGGCGTTGACATCGCGGGCCAGAACGGCACACCACGCGGCCTCGTCACCAACGACTACAACACTGTGCAGCCCCGCGTCGGCTTCAGCTATGACCTGACGGGTAATGGTAAAACCGTTGTACGCGGCGGCTTTGGCACCTTCTACGAACGCATTCAGGGCAATGATATCTACGACGTTGCCGGCAATGCGCCATTCGTTGCCACGCCAACCGCCACCAACGTAGAGTTGACCAACACCAGCTATAACTGGAACTCAGGCGGCGCAGCTACTACTCCGCTATTTGTCAACGGCCCCAACAGCCTCGCCACCCGTTACAAGGCTCCCGGCGTGGCCATGTACTCGCTCGGCGTGCAGCGCGAGATTCTCCCCTCGCTCATCCTCGTCACGCAGTACGTTGGCAACATTGCTTGGCACCAGAACACCTTCCTGCCGATCAACAACTTCACGCTCGCCACGCCGCTCCTCCCTCAGGCAGGCTGCCAAATTACAGCAAACCCTGGACAAACCGACTTCGTGCAGGGCACGTGCGCAATCAGCCGCCAGATTGCAGCAGCTGGTCAGCTCTCCTCTGCAAACTCGAACATCACACGCACCTATCCTGGCTACAACGGCATGAACCAGATCAGCAACATCCTCACCGGAAGCTACAACAGCGCCCAGATCGGACTGCGCCAGCAGAGCCGCCACGGCCTGAGCTTTGAAATCGACTACACCTGGGCGCACGAAATCGACGACCAGGTAGGCTCGAACGACCTCGACACCACCTCGAACCCCTGGAACCTCAGGTACGACAAGGGTTCAGGCTCGCTCGATCGCCGCAACGTCCTCAACATCAACTACACCTATAGGCTTCCCTTCTTCAACTCCTCCAGCGGCCTGAAACACAGCCTGCTAGGCGGATGGGAGCTCTCCGGTGTCATCGTCTCGGAATCGGGCCTTCCCTGGGCGGGTAGCAACACCCCCGGCGGCGGCTATGCCGATACCGTTGGCCTCGGCGGCGGCTACACCAACCGTCCGGACGTCACCGGCAAAATCAAGTACCCCAAGGCCAAGACCACCGTGGGCAGCAACTCCGGCTACCAGTGGGTTTCGGGCGACGCATTCTCCGCGCCGGTCGCAGCCTGGGATGGCGGCCTGAACCTCGGCTTCGGCAACGAAGGTCGTGACGCTGTGGTCGGCCCCGGCCGTTCCAACTTCACCACCTCGCTCTACAAATCGTTCGCCTTTACCGAGCGCGCACGCTTTGAGTTCCGTGTGGACAGCTTCAACACCTTCAACCACACGCAGTTCAACGCATTCAACAACGCGGCATCCGCTGCCAACTTCGGCTTCGTCACGGGTGCTCAAGACCCGCGCGAATTCCAGTTCGGCGGAAAAATCGTTTTCTAACCCGTTCAACCCAGCGGGCGCGGCAGCTATGTCTGCCGCGCCCCTTTTTCTTGCATTGCATGCAGCCACTGTGCGCTTCGCGCGCCAATCAACCTTGTGGAGGGAAGGATCTGCGGTTGCTTTCATCCGCACTTCCACAAAGCATGGGATAACTGCAAAAATGGTTCCCGAACTCATCGAGGCAAGCGTGCAACGGCTCTTCTCTCTCGCACTAATCCCGTTTCTGCTCACCCCCGCGCAAGCGCAAACCACGCAGCGCGAAACAGCGTTAGCCTACGAGCAGCAAGGCAACCTCGATCAGGCCGACGCCGCCTGGCACGCCATCCTCAAATCGCACCCAAACAACGCCGAAGCCTATGCGCACCTCGGCCTCATCGCCAGCCATCAGGAGCACTACAAGGACGCCGCCACCTTTTACCGCAAAGCCCTCGCACTCGGCCCCAGCGAGCAAGGCGTGCGCCTTAACCTCGGCCTCGCTCTTTTCAAAGCCGGAGAGATGAAAGAAGCCGTTCCCGTCTTCGCGCAGCTTCTCAAAACCGCTCCCGCAAACTCACCTGAAGCCCAGCGCTATGCCATCCTGCTTGCCATGTCGCACTATGGCGCGCAGCAATACGCCGAAGCCGTCCCGTTGCTCAAGCAAGCCACGCTGCGCGACACGCAAAACCTCCCACTGCGCATGACGCTCGCCCACGCCTGCCTTTGGTCCAAGCAGTACCAGTGCGTCCTCGACACCTACCACGAAATCCTCTCTCTCAATGCCGAGTCCGCCGAAGCCGACATGCTCGCCGGCGAAGCCTCCGACGAGTTGCATGACCGCGGCGGAGCCATCGACCAGTTCCGCGCCGCCGTCAAAGCCAACCCCAACGAGCCCAATGTGCACTTCGGCCTCGGCTACCTGCTCTGGACGCAAAAGAAGCTGGCAGAGGCTGTCCCGGAGTTGGAAGCCGAACTGGCGAACGACCCCAATCACGCCCAGGCCATGCTCTACCTTGGCGACTCCTACCTGCAGCTCAACCACCCCGACAAGGCCCGCCCGCTGCTGGAAAAGGCGCTCGCCGCCGACCCATCCTTCTGGCGCGCGCACTTCGATTTAGGCATCCTCGCCGCCAACGAAGGCCGCAACGACGAAGCGCTCCATGAAATGCAGCTAGCCCTCAAGCAGCAGCCCAACGACATCAGCCTCCACATGCACCTGGGCCGCCTCTACAAAACCATGGGCAAAAACGGCGAAGCCCGCGACGAATTCGAGAAAGCCAACAACCTCACCCACGCCGTCGATGAAGACCTGCTACAAAAAATGGCGCCAAAACCCCAAAACTAAGAACGAGGGACGAAGCCGCCTTTTCGTCACTCGTCCTTCGTCCCTGCCTAATACGTCGTCACCTGGTTCGTATGCTTCTGCAAATACCAGCAAGGGCTCGACGTGTCCTTCGCAAACGGCGGCAACGGAAACAACGTCTTCGTGCAGCTCCATTGCTCCTGCCCCAGATAATCCGACTCAATCTTGTTGTTCTTCAGCGGAGCATTCACAAACAAGCTCACGGTAACCTTGTCCACTGGCGACCCTCGCAGCAAAAACACCGCCCAGTCTCCCAGGTAAAGCGCCGCCGCCAACACCAGCAGCACAATCGCCGTCACTCGCAGCAATCGAATCATTCCGCCCCAGCCTCCGCCGCAATCTCGCGCGGCGCAACGCCCGTCAACCGATTCCGCCGGGCTTCTATCAACACACGCTCCAGTTGCTCCGCCGCCTGCGCCACCGGCAACCCTTCAGCGCGAATATTCGAGATGCAAACCCGCTCCGCATCCGTCTTGCCCACACGCGGCAGCCACGTCACATAAGCGCCCAGCGAATCCGGCGAGCTCAGCCCTGGCCTCTCACCAATCAGCACCACCGCAATCTGCGCCTTCAGCACTTCGCCAATCTCATCGCCAACCGCCACGCGCCCCTGCTCCACAATCGCAATCGGCCCAATCTTCCAACCAGTCAATCGCGGCAGCAGTTCTTCCAGCAGCGGCCCCGCATGCCGCTCCACAGCAAGAGCAGAGAGCCCATCGACCACAACAATCACCACATCCGTGCCGTCTGATTTCTGCTGCGCAATCAACGCGCAGCTGGCGTCATCCAATCGACGCCCTAAATCCGGCCGCTGCAAATACTCCGCACGATTGCTCGCCGCCGAATGTAACCGCAGCACATCGCAATGCGTCCCGCGTTCCAACTCTGCAGCCAATCCAGCCACATCCAGCCGCGCATGCACCGCATCGCGAGCCATCGCATGCGCCGCCTGAAAACTCAGCACATCCCGCGTCTGCTGGCTCACCCCCGTGCGCCCCAGCCCCACACGCGCCGGAGTCAACGCCCGCAGCTTCGCCGCAATTGTAAGAGCGTCACTCATGCCGTAAGCAGCCTTTCCAGTCCGTTTGAGTCGAGACGACCCGCCTCCAGCACAAGCCTCTCAAACTCATCCCCCGCAAGCCACGCTTCAAACTCCGGCGCCGGCTTCAACCCCAGCACCTTCCTCACATACAGCGCATCATGAAAGCTAGTGCTCTGGTAATTCAGCATCACGTCATCCGCGCCCGGCACGCCCATGATGTAGTTCACGCCCGCCGTTCCCAGCAGTGTCAGCAGCGAATCCATATCGTCCTGGTCCGCCTCCGCGTGATTCGTATAGCAAACATCACATCCCATCGGCAGCCCCAGCAGCTTCCCGCAAAAATGGTCTTCCAAACCCGCCCGCGTAATCTGCTTGCCGTTATACAAATACTCCGGCCCAATGAAGCCCACCACCGTATTCACCAGCATCGGCGAAAACTTCCGCGCCACCGCATAAGCCCGCGCCTCCAGCGTCTGCTGGTCAACCCCATAGTGAGCATTCGCCGACAACGCCGAGCCCTGCCCCGTCTCGAAATACATCACGTTCTGCCCAACCGTGCCTCTCTTCAACGCGAGCCCTGCCTCATTCGCCTCATTGAGCAACGCCAGCGAAACCCCAAAACTCCGGTTCGCCGCCTCTGTTCCCGCAATCGACTGAAAAACCAGGTCCACCGGCGCGCCCATCTCCAGCGCCTTCATCTGCGTCGTCACATGCGCCAGCACGCAGCTCTGCACGGGAATCCCAAACCGCTCCCGCACCGCATCCATCAGCCTTAACAGTTGCGCCGTAATCTCCGCCGAGTCGCCAGCCGGATTAATCCCAATCACCGCATCGCCCGACCCAAGCAGCAGCCCATCCAGCATCGAAGCTGCAATCCCCGCCGCATCATCCGTCGGATGATTCGGCTGCAACCGCGCACTCAACCGCCCCGGCAATCCAACCGTCGTGCGAAACCGCGTCACCACGCGAATCTTCGCCGCCGCCGCTATCAAATCCTGCACACGCATCAGCTTGCTCACCGCCGCAGCCATCTCCGGCGTCAGCCCCGCAGCAAGCGCAGCCAGCCGCTCCGCCGTGGCCTCATCCGAAAGTAGCCAATCCCGCAGCTCACCCACCGTCAGCGACCGCACCGGAGCAAACGCCTCCACGTCATGCTCATCCACAATCAGCCGCGTAACCTCGTCCGCCTCATACGGCACCAGCGCTTCATTCAAAAACCGCACCAGCGGAAGATCCGCCAGCGCGCACTGCGCCGCCACGCGCTCCTCCGCACTCCGCGCCGCCACACCGGCCAGCACATCGCCGCTCCGCTCCGGCGTAGCCTTGGCCATTAGCTCGCGCAAATCCGCAAACCCGTACCGGACACTCCCAATCGTGTGCGCAAAGTTCATTCCATCCAGCATAGCCGCAATTCGCCGTTCATTTTCCATCGAGCGCGCTCATGCTAGCCTTTCCGCAATGCCTCGCCTTGCCCTGCTTTGCGAATTCGCTGTACTCTTCGTAGCCCTGCCGCTCGCCTACCGCTTCGCGCCGGTACGCATCCCCGCACTACCGGCCTTATGGGCCGTTGCAATCTACGCCTATATCCAGCTCCTCCGCGACACGCACTTCAACCGGGCACAGCTCTGGAACATCGGCACACTCCCCAGCCATGTCGCCATCATCCTCGCCATCTTCGCGGCATCGGCCTTCCTTCTCTGGCTAGGCGTACATCAATTTGCGCCCAACCTCGAATGGAACTTCGTCCGCAACAACCCCGGCTTCTGGGCAATCGTCATGATTGCCTACCCCATCCTCTCCGTCTACCCGCAAGGCCTCATCTATCGCGCCTTCTTCTTCGAGCGCTACCGCACACTCTTCCCCTCGCACTGGGCCATGATCGTCGCCAGCGCAGCAGCCTTCGCCTTCATGCACCTCATCTTCCGCAACTGGCTCGCCGTCGCGCTCACCTTCGCCGGGGGCCTGTTCTTCGCCTCGCGCTATGCGGAAACCGGCTCGCTGGCCACCTCCAGCTTTGAGCACGCTCTCTACGGCTGCTGGCTCTTCACCATCGGCCTCGGCCAGTACTTCTACCACGGCACCATCGGCACCGTCCGAACTGCCTTGCGCCACTAAAAACAAAACGCCCCAGGCCAAAGCCCAGGGCGTTTTATACAAATTCTGCTTGCGTCCAACGGGAGCACCACAAAGACTTCGTGGCGGCTCCATGCAATGACTAACGGCCCAGTGAAGCAGCCCTCGGCGAAACCCCGCTAATCTCCGCCGCACGTGCCTCAGCATAAGCAGCCGCGCCCAGCAGCGCCGCACGCGGTTCCAGAATCACCCGTACCGGCATATTGATAAGCAGTTGGCTCAACCGCCCCTTGTCCGTAAAGGACTTGATGAACGTGCCGTCCTTCAGCTTCTCAAGAATCCTCGGCGCAATGCCGCCGCCAATATAAAGCCCGCCCACCGAAAGAATCTTCAGCGCCAGGTTGCCGGCCTCCGCGCCATACGCGGAAACAAACATATCCAGCGTCTTCTCGCAGATCTCGCTCTTCGCCGCCAGCGCATTGCCTACAATCACGGCATTCGGGTCCGAGCCCTCGGAAATCTGCTCCGCAAGCCACGCCGGAACCTCAAGCCCGCGCACATCGCGCAAAAACTCAAAGATATTCGGCATACCTAAGCCGCTCACCACGCGCTCCCAGCTAATGCGCCCGTTGTACTTCTGCTTCAGATAGCGCAGCAGGTCAATCTCGTCTTCATTGCGAGGTGCATAGTCCGCATGCCCGCCTTCTGACGGATACGGAACATGCTGCCGGCCATTCCACGTCAGCAGCCCTTCGCCCAACCCCGTACCAGCCGCAATCAATGCGCGGTTACCAATCTGGCTCGGGTCGCCTTCTGAAAGCGTAAAGACCTGGTCCGCCTTCAACTCCGCAATGCCATACCCATTTGCTTCCAGGTCATTGATGAGAAACACATGCGGAATTCCCAGGTGCGCCTGCAGCTCGCGGCTGTCCAGCGTCCACGGCAGATTCGTTAGCCGCAGCTTCCCATCCCGAACCGGTCCCGGCACGCCAAAACACGCTGCCGTCACCGTATCGGCGGCTACAAACTCCTTTACAACCTCTTCCAGCCCCGAGTATTCCTTTGCCGGATACTTCTCTTCGCGAACCGCCGTCAATTGACCGTTCACAAAGTCATACAACAGAAGGCTTACTTTAGTGCCGCCCACATCACCGGCAAGAATCATCGTGTCTTCTCCAGTGCTCCACGGCCATCCGCATCCAATGCGGGAAGCAACGCCGCGGCAGCCTTATCTAAAAGCAAAGTGAGTATACCGCTTGAGGGCCAGATCAGTTGACTCGGCAAAGTCTCCACATCCCGCGGCCCCAGAAACACTTCCTTCAACCGCTCTGCCTTGTTCTCCCCTTCAATCAGGAAGAACACGCTGCGCGCCTGGTTAATCACCGGCCACGTCAGCGTCACGCGCCACGTGTCCTTTTGCGGAACCTTGTTGGCAACCACCAGCTTGCCCATCTCGTGAATCGCTTCGGTATGTGGAAACAACGAAGCCGTGTGCCCATCATCGCCCATGCCCAGCGCAATCAAATCAAAGGTGGGAGTCTCCGCGCCTTCCAGCTTGAAGCTGTTCCGCAGCTCCGACTCATACCGCGCCGCCGCTACCTCCGGCTCCAACTCACCCTCAATGCGGTGAACCTGCTCCGCCTTCAGCGGCACATGCGACAGCAACGCCTCATTCGTCATGCGGAAATTGCTTTCCTCATGCGTCGGCGGAACCGTGCGCTCATCCACCCAGTAAAGCTGCAGCTTCTCCCACGGCATCGCCGCAAGAAAAGGCTCTTTCGGATCAGCAAGCAGGGCAAAGGCATCCTTCGGCGTATTGCCGCCGCTGATTGCAATGCGCGCAAGACCGCGCGCCGCTACCGCTTCCTGAACCTTCTCAACAAAGTATTGCGCCGCGCGCCGCGCCAACGCTGCCGGATCCGGCTCGACAAAATATTGAACAGTAAGTGTGCTGGCCATTGGGGAAGATGACGCTCCTCTTGAACTTCAGCTTACAAGGTGTACTCGCTGCAATGATGAAAGCGCAAGTGAATCAATATAAAACTGTTTTGAAAGATTGCGTTGTTTTTGGAAATGTCAGCTTATTTTGAAAGGGCGCAGCGCCAGCCGTGCCATTAAGGAACGAAAAACACAATTGGCTTTAGCCCCTGAAGAAAGTTTTCAAACCGCTCCGATTTCAGCGGCCCAGGTAATCCCGATACTGCAGCTCCAGCACACCCACCGACCGCGCCAGTTGCAGCTTGGAAATGTTGTACTGATACAAGCTCTCGACAAAATTATTCTGCGCCGAGGCCAGCGAAGCCTGCGCCGTCACGAGTGGCAGCGTGTCATCCACACCCGCGTTCACGCGCTCCGTCTCATCGCTCAGTTCATGCGTCGCCAGCTCTACATTCGACTTCGCCACATCCACCAGCTTCCGGTTCGCTTCCAGATCTAGCAGCGCCGTGCGAATCTGCCGGTCAATCTGCACATGCAAATCATTCAACTGGTCTTCCGCCGCATTCCACTGCGCCTTGGAAGCATCAATATCGCCGCGCAATCCCGCCTCGCGGAAGATGGGAAACTTCAACTCGCCAAATGCTGCAAACGTTCCATGCGAACCAATGCTCGTCACTTCCGTCACGCCATAGTTCCCATGAAAGCTCAGCGTAGGCAGCCGCTGCGCGCGATACGCCTGGTGCACCGCCTTCAGCTCCTGCACCTGGTTGATGAGGTTCTGATAATCCTGCCGGCTCTTGTAAGCAATCGCCCGAAGCTCCTCCGGCGTCTGCGCCGCAAGCTCGCTGTAGGGCGCACGATCCGACAGCTCAACCTTCTGCCCCGGCGCCACGCCAATCTCGCGCTTCAGCAGGATCAAATTCTTCTCAAACGTATTCTCCGCCGCAATCGTAGCCTGCTGCTGCGTCTGGTACTGCACCCGCGCCCGCAGCTCGTCGAGGTTGGCTTCCGTACCCGCCAAATGTTGCTCGTGCGCATGGTTATACGCAACCAGATCCGCCTGCTCCTGAGCCTTCGCGTCTTCCACTTCGCTCGCCGCCGCAATCGCTCGCAGATAAGCCGTCGCCACCTGCTGCACCACCTCGCCGCGAGCCCGCATCTTGGCATAATACGCCGCCCGCGTTCCCGCTCCGGCAGCCTTGTATCCCGCAATCACCGGCCCGGAAAACAGCGTCTGGTCGTAGTGAATCTGCCCTTCCGTCACTTCCGCCCGCGTAATAAACGACAGCCCCGAAAAACTCGTCCCCGGCGGCAGAATCGGAATAAACTCCGTAAGCAGGCTCGGCGTAAAACCTTGCGCCGCCAGGTTGTACATGTGGTAGCCCGTGTCGCCTGTCAGAGAAATTGTCGGCAAAAACTGCTGCAGAGCCTGGTTGAACTGCCCATGCAGGTTCTTCTCGTCGTTCTCCGCCTCTTTCAGCCCCAGGTTGTTATCCAACCCGCGCCGCACCGCGTCATCCAACGACAGCCGCAGCGTCTCATCCGTAATCGGCTGCGCCGTCACGCTGCCATAAAACGGACTCTGAGAAGAAGAGGGATTCGACTGCGCCCAAACCGCAGGCGCAGCGCAGGCCGCCGCAACGACAGCAAAAGCCCCCAATCGCCGGGCAAAAGAAGGAACAGTCAGGCTCACAACCATCATTCTCTCAGATGTCTAAGCCGCCCTGCCGGATTCTGAATCGCTTAAAGAAATTTGGAGGATTTCTGGCGTCTCAGCCGCAAACAGTCCCTTGGAAACGCCCAACTTACCGGGTAAGTCCACTTGTGGCTATTCCTCCTCATCCTCCACCGGCCTCTTAGCATTCGCCAGAATCTTTTCCGCCACCGCCTGCGGAACCACATCATAGTGGTCAAACTCCATCCGGTAGCTTCCCTTCCCCTGCGTCATCGCGGTTAATTGCACACCATACGAAAGCATCTCCGCCATCGGCACCTCAGCGTTGATGACCGTATTCCGCCCCCGCGCCTCCATCCCCTGCACGCGTCCGCGCCTCCCGTTCAAATCCCCCATCAGCGCCCCCGCAAACGTCTCTGGAGCCTCAATCTCCACTTTCATAATCGGCTCCAGCAAACACGCCTTGGCCTGCGCCATGCAGTTCTTAAACGCCATCCGCCCCGCAATTTTGAACGACATTTCATTGGAGTCCACCTCGTGATAACTGCCGTCATAAACGGTGGCCTTGAAATCCACCACCGGATACCCCGCCAGAAATCCCCGCGAAGCCGACTCCAGAATCCCCTTCTCAACAGCCGGAACAAACTGCCGCGGAATCGCCCCGCCAAAAATCTCGCTCGCAAACTCAAAGCCCGACCCGCGCGGCAGCGGCTCAATCCTCACCTTGCAATCGCCAAACTGCCCATGCCCACCGGTCTGCTTCTTATGCCGCCCCTGCGCCTCGGCCTTGCCGCGAATCGTCTCCCGGTAAGGCACCTTCGGAGCCTTCAGCGTCACCTCCGCGTGATACCGCTTCTTCAACCGCGAAACAATCGCCTCAATATGCGGCTGCCCCGCTCCTGCAATCAAAAACTCCGTCGTCTGCGGATCGCGATAAAACCGAATCAGCAAATCCTCTTCCATCAGCTTGTGAATCGCCGGAGCCAGCTTGTCCTCATCCGCCCGCGTCTTCGGCTCAATCGCATACGTCATCGCCGGCTCCGGAAGCGGATACAAGTCAACTTGAATCTCCGCGCCCTTCTGCCCCAGCATGTCGCCCGTCAGCGTATCGCGCAGCTTGGCTACCGCGCCCAAATCCCCCGCATGCAGCTCAGCAACCTCAACGTTCTTCCGCCCCTGCATCACGCTCAGGTGCGAAAGCTTCTCCTGCCCCCGCCGCGTATAGTTCTCCAGCACCGCATCGTTCTTCACCACTCCGCTCACCACCTTGAAGAACGAAATCCGCCCCGCGAACGGGTCCGTCATCGTTTTGAACACAACCACCGCCGCGGGTTCCAAATCCGCAACCGGACGAAACCCAATCCCACCCAGCGCCGCCGACCCAGGCCCCGCGTCTGCCGCAGTTGTTCCACCATGACCATTCCCATTCGCAACCGCCACGCCGCCATTCCCATTCACCTGCGTCTGTACTGCCGCCACAATCACCGCTGGCGCATGCACCGCAAACGGAGCCCGCTCCACCGGAGCCGGCGCATACACCTTGAAGAAGTCCAGCAGATGATCACAGGCCACATTCGTCTCCCCGCTCACAAACAACACGGGGAAAATCCGGTCCTCGCGAATCGCCTCATGCAGCGCCGTAATCAGATGCTGCTCCGGAATCGTCCCTTCTGCGAAAAACTCCTCCATCAATTCATCTTTTCCCTCGGCAACCAGTTCCACAAGCGCCTCGTGCGCCTCTTTCGCGGGATGCACCAGCGCCGCGGGAATCTCCCCAATCTTGCCGCTCCCATCCCCATTCGGCGTGTAATAAAAGGCCTCCATCGTGACCAAATCCACCACGCCCTGGAATCCCTGTGCATCTACAATCGGCAACTGCACCGGCACGCAACTCCGTCCCCAGCGCTCGTGCAAATCCTCCATCAGCGCATTCAGCCCGCCATTGCCGCCCGCCTTCGGATGGTCCATCTGGTTCACCACCACCACACGCGGAATATTCGCCTCCTCCGCGTACCGCCACACGCGCTCGGTGACCGCCTCCACGCCATTCTGCGCATTAACGACAACCGCCGCGCACTCCACCGGCAACAGCGCCGCACGCGCTTCGTGGCAAAAGATATGGAACCCCGGCGTATCCACAAGGTTGACCTTCACGCCCTGCCACTCCGCAAACGCCACCGCATTCTGCATCGTGATGCTGCGCGCCACTTCTTCCTCGTCATACGCCGTCGCCGCCGAGCCGTTCTGCACGCGCCCCTGCTGCGTCGTCATATGCGCCGCATGCAGCAGCGCCGCAATCAACGTAGTCTTTCCGCTATGCGAGTGGCCTACAACCGCCACATTGCGAATCTCATTTCCCTGGTAACTTTTCATGGCAATATTCCCCTGAAGCAGTTTTTTCTGGACATGACAGATGGAATGCGTAGAAGAACCAAAAGGCAGGGATTAAACCGGGCGTCCAGAGGGGCGTCAAACGAGCCGAATTGAGAAACCCGCTTGCCGGGTCTCGTATCTCCCTCATCATCCATGCGGAAAACCCTCCGCAGCACGCCAGCCGTCATTCGCAACACAAACCAGCGCGGCTTTATTAAGAAAGGGATGCTACCACAGGGGGAGGGGTTGGCGGTCAAGTGTTTTCATCACAGACAAAATCGGCTTTGTGGTACATTCGCCTTACCCCGCCGTCCCATCCGCACAAATTTGAGGTGAGCTTCTGGCAACTCCTTACCAGCCCGCACATCCGTCTCTTCCGGATGACTCCGCCCTCGCCGCCTCCGCGCAGCGCAAAGCCGCCCTGCGTCTCATCCCGCTCCTCGGCATCGGCTATGGCCTCGCCTACATGGACCGCATCAACATCAGCTTCGCCTCGCTGCAAATGAACCACGCCCTCAACTTCAGCGCAACAGTCTATGGACTCGGCGCGGGCCTCTTCTTTCTCGGCTATGCGCTCTGCGAAGTCCCGTCCAACCTGCTCCTCATGCGCTACGGAGCCAAGCGCTGGCTTGCCCGCATCATGTTCACCTGGGGTCTTCTCGCCGCCGCCATGCTCTTCGTCCGCACCCCGCTTGAGTTCTACATCCTCCGCTTCCTGCTCGGCATGGCAGAAGCAGGCTTCTTCCCCGGTGTCATTTATTACCTCACCCTCTGGTTCCCCGTCCGCATGCGAGCCCGCGCCGTCAGCCGCTTTTACATCGCCCTCCCTCTCAGCTCCACGGTCATGGGCTCCCTTGCCGGATGGCTCCTCAGCCTCAACGGCAAACTCGGCCTCGCCGGGTGGCAATGGCTCTTCCTTGTCGAGGGAATCCCCTCCGCCCTCTTCAGTCTCGTCCTGCTCTGGGGCCTGCCCGACAGTCCCGCCAAAGTCTCCTGGCTCACACAAGACGAGAAAAACTGGCTCACCCGCACCCTGCAAGCCGAAGGGGCCGAAGCCCATCTCAACCACGAAGCCGGAATCCTCGAAGCCCTTCTCTCCCCCAAAGTCTGGATGATGGGCCTCGTCATGTTCTTCCTGCTCGTCTGCAACTACGGCTACGGCTTCTCCGCACCAGCCATCCTGCAGGCCGCCACCGGCTGGAGCGTCGCAAAAGTCGGCTATCTCATCGCAATCTTCGGCCTCGCCGGAGCCGTCTCCATGCTCCTCGGAGCCGCCAGCTCTGACCGCACCGGCGAGCGCACCTTCCACGTCATCATCCCCGCGCTCATCACCGGCCTCAGCTATCTCATCGCCAGCTACGGCCACGGCCTATGGACCGTCGTTCTCCCGCTCGGCATCGGCTTCATCTTCTACAACTCACTGCAGGGCCCTTCGCTCGCCGTGCCCATGCAATTCCTGGCCGGCCGCGCCGCCGCCGCCGGAATCGCCACCATGAACATGATTACGATGTTCAGCGGCCTCCTGGCCCCCTGGTGGATGGGCGTAATGAAAGACAAAACCGGCGACTACCGCGTAGGTCTGCGCGGCCTCGTCCTCTCCAGCCTCTGCGCTGCAGCTATGATCTTCCTGCTCTCACGCAGCCTCCGCCGCAAACCCGCCGTTATTGCCGATTCTGACTATAATTCTGGTCAGATTCAGGAGGCGTCCAATGGCTAGCTGGCAGGTACAGGAAGCAAAATCCCGCTTCAGCGAGTTGCTGGAAGAAGCAGAACACTCAGGGCCTCAGATCATCACACGCCATGACTCCGAGCGCGCCGTCGTTCTCTCCATCGACGAGTACCGCAAGCTCACAGAACCCGAGCCCAAAGCTGAACTCAACTTCATCGAGCATCTGCTAAGCGGGCCCAAGGTAGACAACTTCAAAGTCCGGCGCAGCAAGGACAGGGGCCGGAGGATTAACCTTTGAGCGCATCGGTCGCTTATCTGCTCGACACAAACGTACTCAGTGAAACACGAAAGAAAAGAGCCAATCCGAATGTGATGGCCTTTCTCCAACCGCTCACTCCAGCTTCAGTCTTTATCAGCGTGCTGACTATCGGCGAATTGCTCGAAGGCGTCGAAAAGAAGCGGCGAAAAGATCCCGTAGAAGCACAGCGGTTGAGAGGATGGGTTGCAGCAACAGAAGAGAAGTACCACCAAAATATCCTCGGCGTAAATCTCTCGATAGCCCACCTATGGGGCAAGTGGTCCGCAGACCGAAGCCGTCCCGTAGTGGACACGCTGTTCGCCGCCACCGCCGCGCATCACAACCTCCCGCTGATAACATGCAACACCCGCGACGTACGTGGCCTTCCAATACCGGTCTTCAATCCTTCGGAAGAATAACCGCAGCAAAAACAAAAGGTGGATTTTTCCTGAAGAAAAATCCACCTTCCGCAAATTTAAAAGAAGTGACCGTGGTTCCGCTCTAAACACTAGCCGCCGCAGGCAGAATCTCATCCACATCCACCCACTCCGTCGGATACTTCCCCGTAAAGCAGGCCGTGCAGAATCCCAGTTCCTCGCCGCCGCAGCACTTCAGCATCCCATCCAGCGAGAGATACGCCAGAGAATCAGCCTCGATATACCGGCAAATCTCCTCAACCGACTGATTCGCCGCAATCAAATCCCGCTTGCTCGGCGTATCCACGCCATAGAAACACGGCGAAACCGTAGGCGGACAGCTAATGCGCAAATGCACTTCCTTCGCGCCCGCCCCGCGCACCATGCGCACAATCTTCCGCGAAGTAGTCCCGCGAATAATCGAGTCGTCAATCAGGATCACACGCTTGCCTTCAAGCAGATTCCGTACCGGGTTCAGCTTCAGCTTCACGCCAAAGTCCCGCACCCGCTGCTCCGGCTCAATAAACGTCCGCCCCACGTAGTGGTTGCGAATCAGCCCCATCCGGAACCGAATCCCGCTCTCTTCCGCGTAACCAAGCGCCGCCGTTACGCCCGAGTCCGGTACCGGCACAATCACATCCGCCGGTACACCCGACTCCCGCGCCAGTTGCCGTCCCATCTGGTCACGGCTCTCCTGCACCCAGCGCCCGAAAATCCGCGAGTCCGGCCGCGCAAAGTAAACATGCTCAAAAATGCAGCTCGTCCGCGGCACGCCCGTTGCAAACTGCCGGCTCGTCACGCCATCCTGCGTCACCATCACTAGCTCGCCCGGCAGCACATCGCGCTCATACTCGGCACGCAGCAGGTCAAACGCGCAAGTCTCGGATGCAAAAACAATCGTATCCGGCCCATCTGGATTCTTAATCCGCCCCATCGACAGAGGCCGAAACCCGCGCGGGTCCCTCGCCGCAAACACGCGGTCCCGCGTCATCATCACAATCGAAAACGCGCCTTCTACCTGCGAAAGCGAATCCGCAATCGCATCCACCAGCGTCCCCGCCTTCGAATGCGCAATCAATTGAATGATGATCTCCGAATCCGAAGTCGTCTGAAAGATTGCGCCTGACCGTTCCAGCCGTGACCGCACCGTACCCAGGTTCACCAGGTTCCCGTTATGCGCAATCGCAATCAGCCCCTTCGTCGACTCCACGCGAATCGGCTGCGCATTCAGCAGTGCCGAGTCGCCCGTCGTCGAGTAGCGCGTATGCCCAATCGCCATCGAGCCTGGCAGCTTCTGCAGCACATCATCGGTAAAAATCTCCGAGATCAGCCCCATGCCCTTGATATTCGCCAACTGATGCCCGTCGGCCGTAGCAATCCCGCCCGACTCCTGCCCGCGATGCTGCAGCGCATACAGCGCCAGGTAAGCCTGCCGCGCCGCATCGGGATGCCCATGAATCGCACAAACCCCGCACTCCTCACGCAGCTTCGGGTCTTCTTCCATGGCCCGTAAATCATCCATCGCGGAAAGTGAAGTGGATACTAAAGTATCTTCCACGCCCGGAACGCCCTGATACATCAACCGGCTCATGCCGTCACCTCACTATGAAGTGCGGCCTCAAGCGCCGCTGACCAAGGCTGCTTCAACTCATCCAGCGTTGCCGAAATAAACGGCTGCTTCTCCACGCTGATCTCCAACTTATCTCCGCCCGTCGAGCCAATCCGCGCCGCAAAGAAGCCATACTCCTTCGCCAGTTCGTCAATCGCTTCCAGGTCCTTCGCCACCGCCGTCACAAGCACCGTCGAAGCCGGTTCTGCAAACAACCCAAACAGCGGATGCACCAGCAGCGACTCATCCTGGTTCACCACCGCGCCCACACCCGAGCGAACCGCACTCTCCGCCAGCGCCACAGCAATGCCGCCATCCGAAATGTCCTTCGCCGACTGCACCAACCCTTGCTCCGCCAGCGCCTGCAACAGCGTATGCAAATCCGCCTCGGCTTCAAGGTCCAGCGGCGGAGGCGTACCCCAAACCCCGCCCAGCACCACCTTCGCGTACTCCGACGAGCCAAACGCCTTCAACTCCGCCGTCGCTGTAGCCTCAGGCTCCTCGACATCAACGTCCGCCACAGCCGCAGCCTCGGTCTCCACCACGGGATATCGCATCGGCTCCGGCGTAAACGGCACCTTCAAATCCGGATTCGGCTCCTCGCCCCGCGGAATCGGCCAAAGCAACACAATCGCATCGCCCTCGCCAATAAAGTCCGCCGGAACAGCGCCCGTCACATCATCCAGGATGCCAACAATTCCCAACACCGGCGTCGGATAAATCCCCTCGCCCTTGGTCTCGTTGTACAGCGAAACATTCCCGCCCGTAATCGGCGTGCCCAGAACCGTGCAAGCCTCGGCAATGCCATCAATCGCCGCCGAAAGCTGCGCCATAATCTCCGGCTTTTCGGGATTGCCAAAGTTCAAGCAATTCGTAGCCGCAACAGGCTCCGCGCCCGTCAGCGCCACCTTGCGAGCAGCCTCCGCAACCGCGTGCTGCGCGCCCAACTTCGGGTCCAGGTAGCACCACCGCCCATTGCCATCCAGCGCCATCGCCAACCCGCGCTCATGCCCCGGCGTCCCGGTGCCCTTAATGCGCATCACGCCGGCTTCACCGCCCGGCCCCTGCACAGTGTTCGTCTGCACCATCGTGTCGTACTGCTCAAACACCCAGCGCTTGTCGCAAACATTCGCGCTCGCCAGCAGCTTCTTCAAATCCGCTGTGTAATCGCGATCTTCCGACATCGCATCCAGCACTGCCTCGCTCGGCTGCACCGGCAGCGGCGACTTCCACACACCCACAGGCCGGTGATAGAGCGGCGCATCATCCGTCAGCGACTCATTCGGAATATCCGCCACCAGCACGCCATGATGCCGAATCCGCAACCGTGGCTCAGCCTCTACCGTGCCGCAAACCGTGGCATCCAGCCCCCACTTCGCAAACACATCGAGCACTTCCTTCTCACGACCGCTCTCCGCCACCAGCAGCATCCGCTCCTGGCTTTCCGAAAGCATAATCTCGTAAGAGCTCATCCCCGTCTCGCGCTGCGGAATCAGGTCCAACTCCACATCCAAGCCAACGCCGCCACGGGCACCCATCTCGCAAGTCGAGCAGGTAAGCCCTGCCGCGCCCATATCCTGGATGCCGACAATCGCGCCGGTCTTCATCGCTTCCAAGCAGGCCTCCAGCAGCAGCTTCTCCATAAATGGATCGCCTACCTGCACATTGGGCCGCTTCGCATCCGTGCCTTCGTGGAACTCCTCGCTGGCCATCGTCGCGCCATGAATTCCATCGCGCCCCGTCTTCGCGCCTACATAAATGACAGGGTTCCCAGTACCGCTGGCCTTGCCATAGAAAATCTCATCCTGCTTGACCATCCCCAGCGCAAACGCATTCACCAGCGGATTGCCGCTATAGCAGGCCTCGAACTTCGTCTCGCCGCCCAGGTTCGGAACGCCAAAGCAATTCCCGTAGCTGGCAACGCCTTCCACCACTCCTTCAACAATCGAGTGGTTCTTATTTACGAGCTCCGGTTCCGTGCCCGGTTCAGCCGTCACCGGCCCAAACCGCAGCGAATCCATCACCGCCAGCGGTCTTGCGCCCATCGTAAAAATGTCGCGCAAAATGCCGCCCACGCCGGTCGCGGCGCCCTGATGCGGCTCAATGTAGCTCGGATGATTATGGCTTTCAATCTTGAACGCGCAGGCCCAGCCATCGCCCACGTCAATAATGCCGGCATTCTCACCCGGCCCCTGCACTACGCGGTCGCTCTTGGTAGGCAGCCGCTTCAAATGCACTTTGGAAGATTTGTACGAGCAATGCTCGCTCCACATCACGCTGTAAATGCCCAGTTCCGTCAACGAAGGAACGCGGCCAAGCGCTTTAAATATGCGGTCATACTCGTCCGGAGTAATACTATGCTGCGCCAGCAGCTCCGGGGTCACTGTACAGGGCTCGGGAAGAACAGAAGAGGAGGCAGAAGTCATCGCACTTACCTCCATTGTCGCACGATTTTCACAAATTCCACCCGCAGCCTGACCGCACCACTCCTGTGGAAACCAGCCTTCAGTGCTTCTCCATCGCCAACTCCGCCAGCAGCCCATCCAGAGCTGAGCTCTGCCTCGTCCCATCCCCCGAGTCAAACGGCCCCTGCCACAAATTCCCAAGCTGCTCGCCGCCTGCCGGATCGCTCTTCCTGTCCTTCTCCCAGATGCTCTCCGCATTCACTTTGGCAAACTTCCGGTAAGCCGCATCCGGAGCAGCCGCATTCAACCGCGCCAGGTTCCGCATAAAAATGCCCTTAAACTGCGGCAAATCCCCTCCGCCGCCCGGCGGTTCCTCTAAAACCCCATCCGCCGTCGCCAAATGCGCCATCGCCGTATGCGCAATCTCCCCAGCCACCACCAGCAGCTTCGGATCATGTTCCGCCCGCGACAACTCCACCAGCCCACCCAGGATCACACCCTGGTTATACGTCCACGTCGTCCGCTGGTTATTCACGCACGCCGCCGGATTCTTCGCATCCAGCCCATCGTTCAGCAGCCCGTCCGCGTTCTTCATCCCCGACTGCTGAAACCAGCTCCATTCCTTCCGCGCCCACCTCAGGTACTCTTCTCGCTGTTTCGCGTCCTTCACGCGATTCGCCAGCGAAGCCGCAACCGCAAGAAACAGCTCATTCGCAATCGCGTTCTTATACGGCTCTTTCGACAGATTCTTGCTCCACCAGATGCCGCCGCCGCACGTCGCCGTCTCCCACTGCTTCTCCAAATCGGCAAAAATCACCTGCGACGCCCGCAGATACTCCTTGCGATGCGTCAGGTCGTACGCATCAATCCACGCCAGCGCCCACCAGCCCTCATCGTCGTTGTAATCATTGAGAAAATCCTGAACCTTCGACGCCGCATTCGCCCGGAGGAAAGTATTCTTCACCGCGCTCAAGTACTGCCGGTCGCCCGTAATCCGCGAGTAGTCCACCAGCGCCGTAATCGCATTCGCCGAGTTCCACCACCCCGTCGGCGCCTGGTAAAGCCCCTTCTGCGGGTCGTACCACCGCTGCAACGCACTCGCAGCCAGCTTAGCCCGCTCCACCGGACTCTGCGCCACGGACACACCGCACAGCAAAGCCACAAGCACCGCCCCCATAACCCAGGACGACGCACGAAAAGGAGTCCGCAAAAAACGTTGCGTAAGCATCCGTCCAAGCTTATCGCAGCCGCATCACATCACGCAGATACACCCGCCGAACGGTAAATCTCCGCAATGAGCTTCATATCGCGCAGCCCCTCTTCTCCGGGGCTCTGCGGCTCAAGATTGTTCTGCACACAATGGGAAAAGTGCTCCGCCTCAGCCTGAAACTGCGAGGGGTCACGAGCGGGATTAGGCTCATCAATCGTCTCTTTGCCTATCTGCGCATGCAGATGCAGCCCCTCATAGACGAATGCCTGGTCTACCTGCATCCATCCCTTCGAGCCGTAGACCTTGAAGTATCCATCCATATTCGCGCCGTAAGTAGTCGCGCAGCTCGCCACAATCCCTGAAGGAAACCGCATCGTCCACGAAGTATTCTCCTCAACCGTGTCGAACCGCCCGTCATGGTCAATCGTGGAAACATAAGCGGAGATATGCTCAGGCTCTTCGCCCGTCAAATAGCGGCATGCGTTCAGCGAATAAATACCCACGTCATAAATCGGTCCACCACCGGCCAGCTTCTTATCGGTCCTCCACTCACCCTTCGCAATGTTGAATCCAAAGGCGCTCTCAATCGCCTGCACCTGCCCAAGCTTTCCCTCGCGAATAAGCTGAATCGCACGCAGATTCGTCGCCTCATAATGACAGCGGTACGCAATCATCAGCTTGACCTTGGCAGCCTTGCACGCGGCAATCATCGCCTCGGCATCGGCAACACTGGTGCTCATCGGCTTTTCACAAAGCACATGCTTGCCCGCCTTGGCCGCGCGAATCGTGTACTCCGCGTGCATCGAATTCGGCAGAGCCACATAAACCGCATCAATATTAGGATTGTGCGCAATCTCGTCAAAGTTCTCGTAGCTATAGATAGAACTCGCCGGCACGTTGTACTGCGCAGCAATGCGCTCCGCCTTATCGCGATGCCCGCTGACCAGCCCGGTAATCGCAGAGTTGGTGCTGGCCAGCGCGCCTGGCATAAAGTGCCCTGCAATGCGCCCCAGCCCAATCACCGCATAGCGAGTCTTGCGCCCACTCCCCTGCGCATCAAGTGTAGGCACAAAGCGCGATGCAACCCCCATCGCACAAAGACGAGTAAAATCCCTGCGAGTAAAACGTGGGCTCATAATTTCCATGGAAAGGCCGCTCCTTGGCGTGCGATATCAGGCAATTCGCTGTTCGACAGCGAATCCTAACACACACGCAAGTCTTATGGAGTGAGCGACATTCCCAAGGCATCATTGCTAGTGCGGTACAGATGAACTTCCCGGTGCGCCATGTTCCGGGAACACGGCGCACTCCGCTCAGTTAGTTCATCTGTACCGAGCCAGCCAATGCGCATACGGAGCCGGCAGCGTAGCCCACGCAGGATTCTCCACTCCCAGTTCTTTCGCCGCAAAATATGGCCAGTGCGGGTCCGCAAGCATCGGCCTTCCAATCGAAGCCAGGTCAATCTTGCCCTCGCGAATCAGCGCGTCTGCACCCTTCGGCCCATCCACATACCAGCTCGTCGTCACCGGAAGCTCCACTTCACGGCGAACCTTCTCTGCAATCTCTCCCATGAAGTTCGGACCCCACGGAATCTTCGCATCCGGCGTATTAAAGCCCATCGAAACATCCACAAAGTCCAGCCCGTCCTGCTTCATCTTCCGCAGCATGTCGATAGCCTCAGCCAGCATCACATCATCCTTGCCGTCAAACTCCACCACGCCCAGCCGAACCGTCAGCGGCCTATCCTCCGGCCAGACCTTCCGCACCGCCGCCAGCACCTCCAGCAGATACCGCGCCCGGTTCTCCGCACTGCCGCCATACTGGTCCGTCCGCTGGTTGGAGTACGGCGAAAAGAAATTCTGCGCCAGGTAGCCATGCGCAAAGTGCATCTGCAGCCACTCAAAGCCAAGATCGCGCGCCCGTTCCACGGCCTTCACCGTGTCGGC
Source organism: Occallatibacter sp. FHG110214_02 (assembly GCF_059115385.1). NCBI lineage: Bacteria > Pseudomonadati > Acidobacteriota > Terriglobia > Terriglobales > Acidobacteriaceae > Occallatibacter > Occallatibacter sp. FHG110214_02. The sequence continues at coordinate 174,406 of NZ_JBZYWK010000006.1, forward strand.
CTGCACCCGAGCAATCTCCGCCAGGCTCATCTCCTCCGGCACATGTGCCAGGTTCGCACCAAACGCCACCGCAGACGGCGCAATCGTCTTCCACGAGTGCGGCTCACCCAGCGCAATATGGTCATCGCCCTCCCAGGGACGATTCGCCGAGGCCTTCCGCCCCGCATGCGCAATCTGGATTCCCGGAACCGCGCCATACTTCTTGATCTCGGCAACAATCGGCTCCAGCGCCGCGGCCTGCGCGTCATTCCAAAGCCCAAGGTCGCCCCACGTAATCCGCCCCTCAGCGGAAACCGCAGTAGCCTCCACAATCACCACCGCCGCGCCGCCCCGCGCCAGCGACGAATAATGAACGCGATGCCACTCATTCGCCACCCCATCCTCCGCCATGTACTGGCACATGGGAGGAACAACAATACGATTGCGCAGCTTCGCGCCTTTCAAACTGTAGGAATCAAATAAACCCGCCACTTTCCAGCTCCTTCACTCAATCAGGTGCAAAGACCGTCCACCGACACGCCCTCACCCTTTCCCTTAGTCAGATGAAGGCAGCACGTCATAAGTTTCATATTTTGTTGTACTTACAAATTTATCCTATACTTACAAAATGGGAACCGTAAAACGCAAGCGCCGCTATGCCTCCTATGAACTCGAATCCGGCTGTTCCGTTGAAGCCACTCTCGAAGTCATCGGCGGAAAGTGGAAGGGCGTCCTTCTCTTTCACCTCATGACCAACGGCGTCATGCGCTTTAATGAAATCCGCCGCCTCAAGCCCGACCTAAGCCCCCGCATCCTCACCGCGCAACTACGCGAGCTGGAAGCCGACGGAGTCATCGTCCGCAAGGTCTACCCCGTAGTGCCGCCCAAGGTTGAGTACTCCCTCTCCAAATCCGGCGAATCCCTCATCCCCCTCATTACCGCCATGCAGCAATGGGGCGACGACTTCCTCAAGCGCACCAACGCCCCGCTCAAGCGCCGTACCTCATCACCCACCAGCACCAAAACGCAGCAGGAACTCTCCCCCGCCCTATAGCGTCTCCACCAACGCCTATGCGATACTCAAATCTGCCACTCATAAAGCCGGGATGGCGGAACTGGCAGACGCAGCGGACTCAAAATCCGCCGACCCTTGCGGTCGTGGGGGTTCGACCCCCCCTCCCGGCACCAAATTTCACTCTGCAAACCGGCAATCTTTCCCAACAAAGGGCTTTTGGATGCACATTCTGGTCACCGGAGCAGCAGGCTTTCTCGGGTCGCACCTGACCGACGGCCTCCTCGCCGAAGGCCACTCCGTTCTCGGCGTCGATAATCTCTCCACCGGCTCCACCGCCAACCTCGCCCATCTCCAGAACGAGCCCCGCTTCACCTATCTCGAACAAGACATCACCATCGCCTTCGACCCCGGCCCCGTCGATTACGTCTTCAACTTTGCATCCCCTGCCAGCCCCGTCGATTACGCACGCCTCGGCATAGAAACCCTCATGGCCGGCTCGCAAGGCACACGCAACGCCCTCGACATCGCACGAAAATACAACGCAAAGTTTCTCCAGGCATCCACATCCGAGTGCTACGGCGACCCCGACGTCCACCCCCAGCCCGAAGACTACTGGGGCCACGTCAACCCCGTCGGTCCGCGCTCCGTCTACGACGAGGCCAAGCGCTTCTCTGAAGCCCTCGTCATGGCCTATCACCGCTACTACGGCGTTGACACTCACATCGTCCGCATCTTCAACACCTACGGCCCCCGCCTGCAAAAAGACGACGGACGCATCATCTCCAACTTCATGACGCAGGCTCTCCGCGGCGAAAACCTCACCGTCTACGGCGACGGCACCCAGACCCGTAGCTTCTGTTACGTCTCCGATGAAGTCGAAGGCATCCTCCGCCTCTCCAAATCCGACGAGCACTTCCCCGTCAACATCGGCAATCCCAACGAGTGGACCGTCATAGACTGCGCCAAAGCAGTCCTTGAAATCACAGGCTCAACCAGCCAGATCGTCTATCTCCCCTTGCCGGAAGACGACCCCATCCAGCGCCAGCCCGACATCACCAAGGCCCGCGCCCTGCTCAACTGGGAGCCGAAAATCGATCTCAAAACTGGCCTCAAGCTAAGCCTCGACTACTTCAAAACCTGCGTAGAAACCCCCGTCTAAAATCCTCGACAGCAACCACAGAAAGCCTGAGGATCTGCAGTAGCCCTCGTCCTTTCCTCTTACCTCAAATACATCGTGATACGATATAAATATGCCGCACCCCACCACTCCACCTGACACACTCACAGAAACCCTCGCCGAATTCCGCTACCACCTCCGCCGCTTTCTCTCCTTCAGCGAACAAGCCGCACTCGAAGCCGGACTTCAGCCTCAGCAACACCAGCTACTCCTCCAAATCGCAGGAGCCCCGCCGCAAACAGCCGTAAGCATCGCCTACATCGCAGAACGCCTCGGCCTCAAGCACAACAGCGCCGTCGAGCTGGTGGACCGCTGCGAACGCGAAGACCTTCTCGCCCGCAAAGCTGACCCCGAAGACAAGCGCCGCGCCATCCTCTCCATCACCCGCAAAGGCCGCCGCGTCCTCAACCGCCTTTCTGAAAGCCACGCCCGCGAACTAACCGAAGCCGCGCCCCAGCTCGCAAAAGCACTCCGGCAAATCACCCGCCACCGGCGGCCAGCTCACAATGCTGGTAGTAGACCGCGCCACCAGCAAACCCATGGGAACCATCCGCGCTGACAACCTGCTAACTGGGCGGAAACGCGCCGTCCATCGCGAGTCCCACCGCAAGGCCATCTTCCTCTCCAACACCGCCTCGGACTAACCTTCCAAACAGCACGCAGCAAAACAAAAGCCCCGGAAGCCAATTAGCTCCCAGGGCTTTTGCTTTTCCCTGTACCCTGAACCCCGTACCCTGTCACCTGCCTTTAAGGTTTCCCCGCAGGCTGCGCCCCTTTGTCCTTCTTGTGCGGCAGCTTCTTCGCAATATCCACCCAGAACTCCTGGAACTCCGTCCCGATGATGCCCGTAGCCGTATTCACCAGCCCATCGCCAAACGTATGCCCCCAGCCTCTTTCGTCCTCCGGGTAATAAACATTGGAAATCGCACCGGCAATAATATTCCCAGTCACGTTCGAGTAATTCGGCTCCCACTTGTTCGTGCCGTCATGCCTGCACCGCACCGCCGAAAGCGCCGCATAAGCCGCGCGATGGAAGAAATTCCCATGTCCCAACTGGAAGTACCGCGGCTCCTGGTGCAATACCCCCGGCAAAAATCCATTGCCAATCATGTTCCCCAGGAACGAGTCCGCATATGCCGAGCCCACGCGCTTCCCATACCCCTGCGCGCCCCATCCATAGCCGGAGTAGTTATCCCCCAGCTCGCGATACCCGGCAATCAGCGCCGCCTCGGCAAAGGTAAACGGATCAACCGAAGTATGAAACGCCAGGCTCAACTTCTGCCCCCGGCTCAGCGGAACCACATCGCCCGTAAACGAAGTATTGAACGAGGGAATAATCCCAAACGCCCGTTGCGACTCCTGTTTCTTGATCTCCTGCGCAGCCCTGTCATGCTGGCTCTGCGTGCCGCCCGTCTGCTGTGCGTCATTGCTCTGCGCCCCAGCCCACTCTGGCTCCGGAGCATCCGGCAACTCGCCATCCGGCGCGCCGTTCCGCACAACCTCTTCCAGCCCCTGCGTTTCCGCAGAAGCAGACCCTGTCACGGCACGCGCAACCTCCGCATTGCCGTTATTCATTTCATACGTAGGCGTCTGCGCACCCGCACCCACCGCGAACAGAACCGCCGCGCCACAAAACATCGCCCGAAGGGAATGCTGCATTCTTCACCAGAAGCGCCGCACAGGGGCCGTCTCCATGCGCGCGGCGGAAGTAAGGGGAAATTCCGGCAGCCGGCGTGGAACAACGTGCCAACCGCTCCAGACAGAGCCTCCCGCAACTTCAGGGTAACCCACTAACCTGTAAAAAATTTGCATCCAAAATGAATTGTGATAAGGAAGACACCGCATAGATACGCCAAACCGGAGGTTTATCCCCCAGCAAGCCCCTCTCCCCGTTCCCCCACAAAACCAGAAGTAGCAATCAAATATGCAGTTGTCATCCTTATCGGGAGAGTTTATTTTTAGAAATCGCTGATTTATTTGGAGATAAATAGCCTGTTTTTGGCTGGGTAGGAACTGTGCAGGGGAATTGTGCATTTTTCGTCGTTTCCGCTGCTATGCCCTTCTTGAAACAGTGTAGCGAACATGCGCTTTTTAGAGACTATGGCCCATCCCTAAGCCGTGTTCGATGACCAGCGCGATTTCTTGTTGTGGTGGCTTGATGGCTTGCTCCGGCTTCATCGTCGGCACATGGGCGCTCTCGTGAGAAACATCATGCCCTAACGCCTCCGGCAGCTTCGCGCGGTCGTTGGTGTAGAGGTGCGCGTCTTCCGCGCCGCGCGAGACGGCAACGTAAGCCATGCGGCTGTTGAGCAAGTCTTTCGCGGCCAACTCGGTATCGACGTGAATCAATACCCGCTCGGCAGTCTGTCCCTGGCTGGAATGGCTCGTTACCGCATAGCCATGATCGAGATGCGGATGCTCGCGCGGATTGAGTTGCACGTCGCGGCCTCCGTCCATCTTCAAGCGCATCTGCCCGTCATGGCCGATGGCTTCGACCGTTCCTAATTCGCGGTTGGCAACCTTCAAGTCGTTTGCCGGTGCGGTGAACTGGATGCGGTCGCCCACAGCGAAGCTGCGCGGTTCTTCCCGATATACAGAGACGCCCTGCTGCCGTCGCGGATCGTAAGTCACTTCTGAGCCATCGGCCCGCACCACCGTCAACAGGTTCTTGTCAGAGTCCACGCTCTTGACTCGCGCGTACTCGCCGCGCCCCATGCCAGTTTCTTTCGACGCGCGGGCATAGCGCACTACATCGTTGAACTCGTACCGTGCGGCCCATGTCCGCTCCGGCCCGGTGAGGTCTTGGCGCGGCACAAGCGCCGCAATGGGATGTTCTTCTTTACGGACTAAGCCGCGCTCCTGCATCTCGGCACGAATCGCTAAGTTGATCTCTACGCGGGAGCGATTGTCGGGCGAGACAACCAGAGTACCCTCCGGCGACTTCGCGTATTCCTTCGCAATCGCGGCGATGCGATTCTCACGCTCTGGAATATCATGGACGCGGCCCTGCCGCTCCAAACCCTGCACGGCCTCGCGCACCTCACCCCGCGCAAGCTGTGCGACTACCTGTTTCAGCTCCGGGTTTTTCTGGCGGACGATCTCTTCGAGCTTGACCGTTTTCATGCCCGCATCTTGAAGCTGCGCGAAGGGACGCCCCGCCTCGACTGCCTCATGCTGCCTTCGGTCGCCCACTAGCAACACACGGTCATTCGGATGTAAGCGATTCACGAACTCGTGCATCTGTCTGGTGGACGCGAGCGAGGATTCATCGAGCACATACAGGCGGCGCTCGCCAGTATCGGGCTTTTCTCTACGCGCAAGATGTCTTTGCAGCGTGGATGTTTCCATGCCTGCGTCGGCCAGTTTTTGCGCCGCGCGGGACGTGGGCGCGAAGCCTTCCACTTTGTATCCCTGCGCCTCTGCGCCTTCCCGGATGACGGCCAGCGCCGTTGTCTTGCCAGCCCCGGCAACGCCATCCAGCCCCACCATCTTTTCGCGGGAGAGAAACACCTGGTCAACGGCTTGGCGTTGCGAAGCATTCAGCTCCGGGTGGCGGTCTTCCGTCGTAATCCGAATCTGCGGAGAAACCAGCATCGGGTCACTCATCCCACGCTGATTGCCTTCCTCCATCCGTGTAACGATCTCGCGTTCCATGCGAAGCATCGCGGCAGTAGTGTACTGCTGGCCCGCTGCGCGAACTCCTGCCGGATGTGGGCATACGTCGTTTCACCCATGCCACGGTTGAGAGCCGCTTCCAGAAGATCGCGTCGGTCCAGCACGGCGGAACGCTCGAAGAGATGATCGCGGGCATAGGTGACGGACTGCTGCGCGATGCGGTCAGGTTCGTAAGCGTGGCGCTGTTCATGTGCCCGCGCTTCGGCCACAACGCGGTCGGCCTGATGTCCATACTGCGCGGCCAGCTCACGGTGCCGCGCTAATACCTCTTGCGGCGATACTAGCTCTTTGCTGTCCCGTGTACGGTGGGCTGCGACTTGTGCGGCTTCCGCTCCATCTATCCCCATCTCGCGCAGATGGTCTTTGATCTGCTCGCGGCGCGGGCTGCTGGCTTCCAGATATTCTTTCGTATAGCCCTTAATCTCCGGCTGTCCGTGCTTACCGCGCTCCAACTCGTAACCCAATCCCTGCAACCGCATCGAAAGCTCGGAGCGGTAAACGCTGGTGGCATAGCGTTGCGAAGCAAATAGCTCCTGCGGCTGCAAGGCGCGTGTTTGTCCGTTGTCGCGCTCGGTGACGTTGAAGATCACAGCATGGGTGTGAAGCTGCGGCGCGGCGTAACCGTCTACAGGCCGCGCGGTATCGTGCTCGAAGGTCGCCGCAACGAATTTGCCTGTCGTCTCCGGCGCGTGGACGTTGCCGATGCGGGCTTGCGTGTACTTCTCCAACTCGGTTAGGGCAACACGCACGCTCTCCCGATGCGCCTCTCTTACGCGCTCATCCCCGCCCACAAGGGCGGTGAGTGACACGGACTTCGGCGCGGAGAACGTAGCATCCCAACCGGCACGATGTTCTACGCTCGTTACTTCCTTGCCGAATTTTCCCTCGTAGGTTTTTGAGGCTTGATGACGAACAAGCTGCGCTTCCGTGTGCGGGTGCTGGCCTTCGGTCAGACGCGCAAAGTGCTCATTGCCAACCGCGCCTTCTAAGCCCCACTGCTCGGCCAGCTTGCCTTGCCACTCGCTATACCCCTGCTGGTCGCGGCTCCAATAGTTCTGCCGCTCTGAGGCAAACTCCCGCTCATGGTACGTCCGTACCTGCGAGGCTGACAGCGGCTTGGAGATCGTCAGCATACGGAAATTCTAATCCGCGACCAACCGCTTTACGCTATGCTCCCCTACACTTCGCATTTTGCATTTATGCTGAATCCACCGCATACAGCAACTCGGAGAACGAGATGAAGGCTTCAGCGAACCGCGTTTGGCTGCTTGTGACCTTGGCGCTGGTTACATTTGGCGCAGGAGTCCTAGTAGGGGCACATCATCTTTCTAAAGGTGCCCAACCCGCTACGCAGACATCTTTTCAGCAAGAGATGGACGCTTATTGTGCTGGCAAGATGAATGATGGGTATCTGTCCAAGCTCTCTCCGGATGAAAAGAAGGGAATGACCGACCAATCCTTTTTTAGTCGAAAGCTTCATACCTGCGTTCAGGTCGAGGTGACTTCAGACTCTAAGAATGTCGGGGCCATGAATTACACCGTTAGTGATCTTACATACGGATTCGTCGCGCCTCCGAAGTGGCACCACAACGAATCACCTTTGCATGTGATTCAGTCGAATTACGGCAACTTGCATCATCTTTACGTAGAGGGCTATTGGGGAGCCGTGAGTCCTGATCCCGGCCAGCAATCGGTCGCAGACTCCAACGTAGTGAAATTGACGTGTGCCTATACCGACGGTAAACGGGTAGGAGATGACTCGAATATTTGCACCGAAACCGAGGGCTATACCCGATTTGGAAGCATTCAAAACGACACACAAACCTACCATATTGTTTCCTGGAACCCTGACGAAGTGATCGCAACGGATGCTGAACGGGGTCTCTCAGGCGCAACGACAACGACGCTGCTCATTCATCCTTCAGCAAATGAAGTTGAAGTAGTTGATCGAACCAAAATGGATGAAAAGCAACCAGCTTTGACTAAGAGCATGGAGGGGAAATCATTTGGGGATCATTACGAACTTCATGGAGGGATGTATCTGCTCGATACGCAAGGTACGTTCTTCCAGTGTGACGAGGACGGTGTGGTTATTGACATGCGGATCGACGTGGTTCAGAAACACCATGGAGATGTTGTTTATGTCCCAGAGTCCGAATGGAACGCCGGATCGAAAGCGAACCATAAATTTACTCCACAAGAATGTGATGCAGCCATGCAAAGGAAACTAAAGGAACTGGAATAGCGGGCCTTAAAGGGTGCGCCATATCACGGCAAACCGAAGGTTTCAATCTGTTTCTATGATTCCCGGCAAATGCACTCGTGAACCCGCTTTGATCGAAATTTGTCCTGAAAACGGGCTTCCAGTCACTCAATTCCCTTAGACTCATCCCACACAAACGCCTCTTTGGGTTTATCGGTGGATTGGTCGGTGGGCGTATCAACAGGCGCATCGAAAAGTGGAAGCGTAGTCTGGACCGCTGCCGATGGTTTGGGTTGCTCTGTGCGAACTACCGGCGTCGGCGGTGACGGCCTGGGCGCAACCTCCGGCAACTTGCGCTCGATAAACTGCGGTTGTCCGCCGTGCTTCCTTGCGAACTGGAAGTGAACCGGCACAACGCGATTCTCTTGCTTGATGAAGCCATGCAACGGTTCGAGGCCGGAGATTTCCGAAGCCATGACAAGCGGCTTGGTCGCAATCTCCATCGCATACGATTTCCTGCTGCCGAACAGCCTCATACTGCGCGATTCCTTCAACCGTTCGACTTCAATTTCCCCGATGGCATCGGAAATCCACTTGGCCACGCGTGGCTCGGTGGTCTTGAAAAACAGCTTGGTTGCGGGCTGCGAAAGCATCGCCTCGGCGTCCTGCCCGTAGCGTTTTTCAAGCTGGCTGCGGCCCTGAAAGCCCAACACAACAGGATTGCCGTACTTGCGGTTTTCCGTTACGGCGGTATGGAGTTGCGGCAGTTTGTTAAGGCTTGCCAGTTCATCCAGCACAAACCATACCGGCTTTGCGGTGTGGTCTTCGCAGTACCCCATCATGCGAAGAATGAACAAGTCGAGCCACACCGAATGCAGCGGCAGAATCTTCGCGCGATAAGCCGGAGTGGAAGTCAGAAACACCCATCGTTTACGCTCGGTGTACCACTCCGCCGTCGCAAACGTGGGCCTCGTATGTTCCCACTCCGGCAACAGTTCCAAACTGTCGGCTACCATGTTTAAGCTCGCCAACACTGCGGCCCGCTGTGCGGGCGCTCCTGCATCGAGCAACGCGGCCAGCGGTGTTCCTTTCACCGCAAACTCGATCCGTGACGGCTCGGCCATCATGCTCAGAATGTCCCTGGGTTGAGGCTGCCGCTTGAGCAAGTGGGCCAGTATCCGGCGCGGTCCATCGGTAAAAAACTCCTTCTCGTATTCTTTTTCCGGCAGGAACGCGGCGGCAATCGTCGCTGCCGTTTCGTCGCGGTCAATATCCTTGCCAAGACTCCAATAAGGATAACGCTGGTCAAGAGGATTCAGAATTAAATCGCCGCGCGAGGGCGAGTAGAACTCACTCACAAAATCCATTGCCGGGTCGTAGACGATGGCAGTTTCACCACGCTCCCGCACCTGCCGGAGAAGCTGCCGGATGGCGTTCGACTTCCCGCTGCCAGTATCACCCATCATCAGAATGTGGCTGGCTTCAAGGCGCTTTGGAATACGGTAGCTTGGCCCGACTGAAAGCCATCGCAAATAGCGATTCTCGAAGCGCAGACGGAAATGGATGCCGTCCGTCTTTGCGCCTCTCCATCGCAAGGCCGATGCCAACTCCGGGCCTTTGGTCCTGCGTCCGTGGCGTTCTTCCTGCTGCCGATTCCGAGCAAAACCTTGCTTCATCCAAAGTCGCAACACATAGAGCAGCATCAACACGGCAAGGCTGTTGAGCATGGGCCGTCCGAACAACCACCACACGCTCACGCCGTCATAAACATACTCCTGCAATCCTTTGGCAAGCGCGTCGGCAGGCACTTGCTCCGGGGCGCTGAACTCCACTCCACGCCAACCCTCCGCGATGGCTTTGGGCGAGAGACGGACGGGCAGTTTCGCGTCCGGCCCGGTCACTACATCCTCGGCTGAGGCAGGAATCGCCTTCCGCCTGGGCGCGGTCTTCATCACCCATCGGATCGTCATCTCACTGCGCGGCATCCCCGCCCCTACGGAGCTGGCGGCATAGGTCGTGAGGTAGACCTTTTGCAACGGCGTGAGTGTCCATTAGAGCCATGCCGACGCCGGGAAGATGAGAATAAGCGGGCCAACTGCAAGCCAGAAAAGGAACCAGAATAGCCGCCCTGTCCGGCTCGGAAAACGCATGGGGCGGCTCACTGTTTGCCTCCGTCTTGTCCCTCCTGGATAGAAACTCCGCGAGAATCTTTCGGGCGTCGGCCAGCACCAATTCGGTAGGGTCTGCCGGACGTTGCCGGGCGGCTTTCAAGGCCAGCTCGCGCAGCCATTCGGCCACGGTTTTTCCTGCGCCTTCGGCGGCGGTTTCTACCTCGGCCAGTTCTTCCGGCGTTACTCTGGTTGCGATGGTTTTAGCGCGCAAAACCGAACGCGCTTCGTCCTTTGGAGAGGCCGGAGACTGCAAGGGAGCCGGGATGCGGGGAGTACTCATGGGGAAACCCGCCTCGAAACCAGCTTGCACCTCCGCAAATTGGCCGTCAAGCGCAAGGATGCTGGAAGCCTTTGCCTATCAGTGCGTTTACGCATTGGGCGCTCTAAGGCGCTCTGCGCGTTTACGCGCGTAAACGCATTGACATTATGCCGGATGCGCGAATGGTCAAATTGCTGATTCAAAGTACGTTCACGTCACCCAGCCTGAGATTTCAAGCCGGTTTACGGGTAGCATCCCATTTGGGGGTGACGTGTCGCTACTCCACCCGCCGCCTTAGCGGCGTTGCTCTTCGATGGGAACGAGCCACTGCTGTTTACAGATGTAAACGCGCCACAGGCCTCCCCGCAGAGCGGCATCTACTGCTTTTCGTAGACAAGCGTACCCTTGTCAGCTGGCCGATCTGGATTCCACCACGATTCGGTGATGGTTTTACCATCGTTGCTCAGTTTCAGCGAGCCTTGAGTGAGAACCTTGCCATTGCGCTTCGTCAGAGTACGAATCTCGCGTCGTCCAACCGACCGTGCGGAGTAGCTCGTTCCCTCTTCAGTGCTAGGCCCATGTACTACTGTGTCGGCTCCATCGAGTGGCGTGTCCATATACAGACCGGCGTTTGGATAACCGATATGCAGAACCTGATGATCTAGCCTCAAGGCCATCTCGGTATGTTGCTGCAGGTAGCTCGTATTCCGCCACTGGCCAGCAAAATCATTGGAACCCGATATTCGTGAGGCGACGATCTGATTTGTGATCACGGGCCCGCTCGCACGGAACGCGGTCGCCGTCGATGTAAAAATCTTCCCCCCATCCGAAAGTTCCCACCGGTAGACGTTTGTCTTTACCCCATTCTCCTTTCGGGTCATGTCTAATGTATTGACACTGCTTCTGACACAAGCTTGTGTACGATTTTTCCCCATCGATCGGAACTGTCCATCGCAGCAAAAAGCATAGCTCGAGTTGGCGTCATCCCAGCGATACTCACCGTCTGTTGAAATCGAGATCGTAAAAGCTGGCCCCTGAAAGCTACTCTTTGAAGGATTCAGTTTCCATGTGCCGTTCCAGTCCGGAGAGGGCGTCCGGCATCCCAATATGACGCAGAATGCGTAGAACATTACCCAGCTGAACCACGCACTCCTCGTCGGTTTTGCCGGCACTGCATACAAACCAGAATGATGCGTGCGAGTCTCGATCTCGCACACATAGGAGCCTGCCCCGAAGCGGAGCGGGCGCAACCGTGGAAACGCACCGAATATAAGGCGCTGCAAGTCTATGATCGCCATAGAAGATCAGTTCACTTTGCTACGTACTTTTCAAACAAGAAGTATCCAATGCCGAAAGCGCCGCCAAGGTAGTCTATTGCGACCAAGCTCCAGAATTTCGTCGGTTCTTTGAGGCGGGAGGCCGTTCGGCCAAAGCGCCCCAACGCTTCTCCGGAAAACGTCGACGCTAGTCCCAGTCCCATTAGGAACACGCCAATAATCAACGAAACGTACGGCCTTAAGGTCGGATCAGACATGAACCATCTCTCCTTTTGCCCTCCTGCTCATGCGACTTCCAGCTCTCTACAGCACCGACTTTCCTCAACACATTCCAGATAGCACGCACTGTGCCTCAGGAGTTTGTATCGATACACCGTTCCCGTTGCCCATCGTATTTCCGGGAATTGCGTTGATCATCGGAGCCATGATGTTATTCGTGATAACGCCTCCCGCGAGACCTCCGGCGTCATTTACCACCGTTATTGGACCGAAGGCTTCGCCAAAGGTTCCCGGGATGAACGAGCCGCCATTTAAGAGCAGGTTTAAAGGACTGGGATCATAGTATCCACTTCCGAGAGCAGTTCCCTTTGCCACAGCATCATGGCCAGTGAGCGTGGCAGCGGTACCGAGAGCATCCAAGCCCAAAGAAACGTATGGATTAGGCTCGGGCTCAACCTCGTGAACTGAACCTGGCACGATTGTGAGGACACCAATTCCTTCCAGCTCCGCATTCGTGACAAGTCCATTGCCATGGAAGAAGTTATCAAGCCTTTGCCCCAAACGACCCCAAAAACCCGGACCTTTTGAGGAACCATTCTGCTGTTGGGCCAACACAGCGAGCCAATGCATCATAGGCATAGGGCATCGCACGCTGACCCTTTGGCTCATTTGTGTCCTGGACCTTTATGCAGCCTGAATGAATACCCCAGACGCTTTAATTGACGATTTTCAGCATCACGAATGCGCTCAGCAGAGGCTTTCGGATTGATGGTGAACTTTGCCTTATACGCCTTGTTTTGGATGAAGTCACACACTTCTTCATCCGTCATGTAAACCGTCAACATGCTCCCCCCATGTGGAGGAAACTTTGATGTCGGCTCTCCAGACAGTTCAACCACGCCATTGGCGTCAACAACAAAATAACGATAGACCTCTCCATAAGGCATGTCTTTGTAAACCACGACACCTGTACCGTTCGGCGCGATAGTTTTGCTGACGTACATGCTTATTTGCGCCGGGCTATTATCACCTCCACCGTTATCGTCAATTTGAAAGTAGAGGGCCTCATGTCGCAGGTCGTACAGTTCGTCCTCGATGGCCTGGGCTATCGCGGGTAGAAACTCTTTAGAATCCCGCGTTTTCTGCGACGTAACCTGTGCATTTAGCGGCAAGACAAGAGCCATCAAACAAAGTACAAAAGACAATTTCATCGGTTTACCTCGTATTGTTGATCCAGATGTAGATCGTGTCGCCTTTGCTTATACCGCCGTCACCATTGGCGGTAGTTTTGAAAGGCCCAAAGACGATCTGATTTCCATTTGCCCATGAGGGAACTCTCTGGGCATCCCCAAGAGTCGTGTCACGCACGAAAAAGTGCCTTGATCCATTCGTCGGGTCAGCGCTATGAGCAGCCTCATTCACTGCATCAACAGAATCGTTGTACGCTCGCACTCCGGGTGGATATCCTCCGGCGAGATCTTTCTGTTCTCTCGCACTAAGGGTGCCGGAATCTTGGAATGCTGACTTGTTCGTCACGTTGTTATAGACGTGTGCCGCATCAACCCTTGCATCGTGAAGGTCGCCATCATCCGATTGTCCAGGAACTGGCCGAAGTGCAGCGGTCTCGTGATAGACCACGTTTGCTTCACGATTGCCAGCTTGATAGGGACTCTGATGTTGGGCCTGCGGCGGGCTGCTTGCGGCGACTGTGGCAGCACAGTCTGGGCAGGATGGCCCGTTGAGACCATCACCTCCCTCCCAGAGGGAGTGCTGGTTGTTGTCGGCGAGGGGGCTGTGACCATCCGCGTCCACTCTGCTCAAAGGGTTGTTCAGTACATAGCTGTACAGGTTGAGGCTCTGCGGGTTATCCAGTTTCGCATAGGGAACAGGTTCAACCTTGGCGCTCCAGTCCGGACTCATGAACCGGCCCATCGAACTCGCGTAGTACCTTGCCCCGAAGTAGTCGTTGCCGGATTCTGTATCACGTTCTTTGGCGGAAGAATGCAATCGCGAAAAGCACACATTGGTTGCACATGCGGCGAAGTACATCATAAATGTGGACCTCGCCGTCATAGACGTAAACCTCAGAAAATCAGTGGGGTTGTTTCTGAAGATTGAACAGCATTCCTCCAGCAGGAGCACTAGGATCCTCAACTCCGCTTTCGAGCAATACGTGAATTTGCTGTTCATTCACTGTGGCCGTACCTCTGACATTGAGAATCGCTTTTGCCTTTAAATACTCAACACGTAGGGTTTTGTTGTCTGTCCAGTGGAGATTTACGCCATAGGCTTGATCATTTCTGACTGCACCATAAAGGGTCGCAACCTTCTCAAGTTGTTTACTGCCGTTTGGCCCAACACTAACGTCATAGCCGAAAGAGGTTGTGGCACCCCCATTCGACTCGATGAGGACTGCAACTGTACGTCCATCTGGAGATGGTATGCGTGCCACTTCATGACTCGCAGAGTTGCGACAGCCACAACAAGCCACCGCCAACGCTAGCATCAGCGTGATTCGTCCAAGCAATATTTCCCGAATCAAATAGCTCATCTCCGACTTCTTCGTATGGGCTTTTATTTCCGCTCGCATTAGCCACCACACCCTAGTTGCGCATATTTGATACCGAGATTGATGAATTTTTGATCGTTAGGGTCATCTCCGTATGGGTAGACGCCGCCATTGGGATTTAAGAAGATGCTTGGAAGACTGCCTGGATCGCCTCCAAACTGAGGGGATGAAGGATGTCCTCGCTGTGCTCTTCCCGCCGCCCGGTCCAGTGTAAAAGGAGGCAAGTTCATCATGGTCCCAGTTGCCCCATAGTTGAAGTTGCCGAAATTCTCATACTGCGCACCCTGCGTCTTGTAGTCCCACACGCCACCGTAATTGACCTTATTCCTGAACCACAAAAGGCCTATTGGATCGGGCAAGAACGCGGCGTCTGACGCTGCATTCATGTTGGCGTTCAAGTTGGCATTGCTCGGGGCCGTCGGGACGGAAGGGCAACCTGTTGTGTGAAAACTTTGGATTGTCTGATACTGAATGCTACCCACATTTCCGGTGAACGTTGACAACGTATCAGTGTCACCAGTCTCCGCGTTTACATTGACGGTCGTCGTTGCATCTGGAACCCACTGCCCTTTATTCCCGTTCTCATCAGCAGTTTCACACTCGCTTTGACTCGAGTGAAAGTCGTATTGCGAGTCGTCCCCAATATCAGCATCAGTACTTCCGTAGTAGCAGTAGAGCCCTGTTGGATCGGTGTTCTTAAGCGGATTGTTCAAAGCATAACTGTAGAGATTGAGGCTCTGAGGATTCGTTGGGTCTGCATATATGAGCCCACTTGGGTCCGGGGACAAGAACCTCCCCATCGTAGAGGCGTAGTATCTGGCCCCAAAGTAGTCATTGCCTGATTCTGCGTCCCGTTCTTTGCCGGTAAAGAAGTTGGGCGAAGGAGAACACGATCCGCTGGTCTGCGCAGCATCGCCGAATGGCAGGCTCGACTCCGTCTCGCACAGATTACCATTGCCGTCACTGCGGGCCGCTTCTGTTCCGAGCCAGTTTGCATGAGTGTAGTAATACGAGTTGCCCACTAAAGTGCCCAGATGACGATTTCCAGCCCACAGTTCCGTGCGCTGCACCGTACTCATCGTGCCGTCCATATCTACCACACGATGACCGGCTATATCGTAGAAATACAGATTCGTAATGGTGCCGCCAACAGACTTAGCGACGCGGTTACCCTCAGCATCGTAGATGTACTGATAGGCTCCCTGGTTCGATGACGCCAGCCTTCCCTCGCCGTCGTAGCTGTATTCATTTGCAACGGATGCATGGCAACCGCCCGCGTCCAGCATGTTACCTGCCGCATCATAGCAGTAGAAATCTATCCAGTTTCTGCTGTTGTTAAACGTCAACTGAGGCTGGGGAGCCGAACCGGCTGAGGCCGTCTGTGCCCAGCGATTGCCGAAGGCATCGTAATTCCACGCAAGCCCCGTGCTAGAGGAACGCGCCGCTGTCAAACGGTTCAGTGTGTCATATTGATAGACCCAACTGCCGTTCACTGTGTCCGAGGCGTCCGCTACATTCCCGTTCGGCATGTAGTCCACATTGTAAGCGTAGCGGGCTGGGAGTGTGCTTCCGCTGGAAAGAGCAGGCATGGTACCGGCGACGATGATGGACAGCGGCGGGAACAGATACGAACCGCCCCCT
This sequence comes from Occallatibacter sp. FHG110214_02, assembly GCF_059115385.1. NCBI lineage: Bacteria > Pseudomonadati > Acidobacteriota > Terriglobia > Terriglobales > Acidobacteriaceae > Occallatibacter > Occallatibacter sp. FHG110214_02. The sequence goes on from NZ_JBZYWK010000006.1 coordinate 190,591, forward strand.
TGCTGATAAGCCCTTACAGATAAAAGGTGCTCACCAGGATCGACATTGGTGATGGCCCCAGTGAATGTGTATCCACTGTTCAGGTAGTCGGAGCGTCCCGTGGCGGTCACCACGTCTGATCGCGCCCCCCCAAGTGTAGCCAACCCCAGGGGCTGACCATCCAGAGTGACCTCGACGCGTGAGAGGGGTGCGCCGGGATTTACGTCCGGCTCCGCCGCCCAGCCCTGAACTTTGATACTGCCACCCAGCGGCACCGTATTGCTCGATGCGTTTGACGCGTTCACCGCCGAATCCAGATTGCCGGTCATGGTGTTGTTGTTCGCTGTTACCGTGATCGTGGCATTGCACGAACTGGAGATGGAACAGCTAAGAATCGTCTCGTTACCGCTCGAATCGTATGTGGCAGCGGAAATCTGGTGTGTTCCTATAGGGGCTGATTGAATAGAGCCGGTGAATGTCCATCCACTTTGCGCCCAAGCGGGATTGTTCTTTGCTGAGGCTACGTCAGGACGGCTGCCTCCGAGCGTGGCAGTGCCAATCGGTTGGCCATCCAACAATACAGCAACTTTGGCAACCGGAGAACCATCTTCCTGGTCTGCCGCCCAGCCCGAAACCTGAATCAATCCTCCGCTCACGACTGTAGCTCCACCACTTGCTACACCCTGAGCGATGTCTATATGGCCTGTCGGTGGTGTATCTGCGGTAACGATGATGGTGTAGCTATTCAGTGTTACCGAGTTTTGGTTCCAATCGTAAGAAATAGCACTCACCGTATGTGTTCCAACAGATACATTTCCGATGGGACCGGTGAAGCTAAAACCGCTGTAAAGGAAGTTCGGTTGATTGTATGCTGCTTCGACATCGGCACGTGAAAGCCCGAGTGTTGCCATGCCAATGGGATTACCGTCAATGAGGATCGCGACCTGTGCTAGCGGAGAACCATTCTCCACGCTGGCTGTCCATCCGATAACATTAAGGCTGCCGCCTTGTGGAATCGAAATGCCGCCGCCTTTGGCATTGCTCACGGAATCCACCCATCCGTTCGGTACTGTGCTCCCACTGGTTGCAACATCCGGCTTACCGACCGCGTAGGCAATCACGCGGCTACGCTTGTCATAGGCATACTCTTCCTTAAGCCCATTGCCTAACGTCGCTGCTGTCAAACCTAACGGACCATAAGTAGGATTTGACCAGAGCGTATCGGGGTTCGCGTCCTGCGAATAATAGTGTCCTAGAGTGACGAGGTTTAGCCTGCTTGCTCCATCGTAGCTGGTATTAACCATTGCGCCGCCTGTCAGAGTGGACACGGTCAGGTTTCCAGCTAGGTCATAAGCTGCATTTGCGCCAGAGGTATAGGTGCAGTTGCCAGGAACGCAGATAGTTCTGGCTACAACACGACCCATCGCATCATAGGAATAATGGGCTTTAAATCCATTACCGTTTGATGAAGCGCTTAATCGTCCTATCGCATTACCGACAGCAGGGCTCAGTGGGCTACCGTTCTCGTCATTACCGTCATAGCCAAATAAAACCGTTGGATCACCGCTGGAATACTGTTTAGAGAGCAAACGATTCAAGGCGTCGTACGAATAGTTGGTCGTCACGCCGCGAGCATCCGTCCTGGAAGCTACATTGCCATTCCCGTCATAGCCTTCTGTACAGTTGCTTCCATTGGGGAGCGCCCCTCCAGTGGTTCCATAGCACGTCCATCCAGATTCAGGATTGAAAGCCTGAATAAGCCGCGAAAGACTGTCATAGGTGAAACTGCGGCTACGCGCAGTGCTTCCGCTTTGACCATTTTGCGTTACCGAAAGAAGATTACCCAGAACATCGTAGGAATAACTTGTTTGCATCGTAGGGGCCTGGGATGATCCGCTGGGCTCCACTACCAGATTCATTCGCCCAAGCGCATCATATGTCCGCTGCCAGTCGTTTCCGTTTTCGTCCGTCGAATCAACCCAGGTGCCCGTCGTCGAACTGCCAATCTTGCTATTGCAGCCTGCCATCGCCCCCTTCGGCAGGACGGATGCGACACCGTCATAGCACCATGTAAGAAAGCTGCCATCAGTCTGCTGCTGCGCTACGGTCCTTCCCAGAGCATCGTAAGTATTGGTGGATATGCCATAGGTGCTATCCGAAGTGGTTCGGTATGGGTTGGTTTGCGTATAAATTCGTCCAATTCCGTCGTAGGCCGTGTCCACATAATCTGTTCCTGACGGGTCGGATGTAAGCTCCGTCCGAACTACGCGCCACATGCCATCCATGATCGAGACGGAGGTCTTAGTCGTGCTGGAGTTGATCGTCTGCGCGGTCGTTATCGAAGGTGAAGGCTCGGAATCGTTATAGGTGTAGAGCGTTTGGCCCCTGTCGGGGTAGGAGATCTTGGTCATCCGGTTCAGCGGGTCGTTATAGGCATAGCTGGTTGTATTCGAGTTCTCATCCGTGCTGGATGCGAGCAGACCAGTGCCATAGATGTAGGAGAAGCTCTCCTGGTGAACCACGCCGTTGACGGCTGGGTAGATAATTTTGGTCGGATATGCATTGGAGTTGCCGCCTCCGGGATTACTGCCGGACGGATTGTCGGAGTAGGAATAGGTTGTTGTGTGGACGCCGCCACTGGACATATCCGAACAAGCTACGTTGCCGCATGGTTCTGTCATGGACAGAACCTGGCCTGTCTCATCATAGGTGTAGGTGCTCTTCGGTGATGTTCCTGAACTCGACCACCTCGTTTTTGTAGTTACATTCCCACGCGGCGTGGAAGAGCTTGCGGAGTAGTAGGTCTCATCGTGAGTGCCGGTTGGCAACCCGGATACTGCCGCGACCGCCGTCTGATCATAGCTGTAATCCGTTTCAGCGACTTTATAGGTGCTGGACGACGTGCAGTTACCGGCTCCGGCAGATCCTGAACAGACAATCACTTTGGGGAAGGTAAAAGAATTGCGTACTGCCAGTCGGGGCAACGGGATTTCCGGCAAGAGCCTGATAGCTCGTTGCAGTAATTCTAGTCGGTGAACTCTGGCCAAAGTCGTACTCGTCTTTCTCGGTCACAACCGAGTAGGGTGAGTAATAAGTGTATTTCTGCTGAGACGATAGCCCAGTGGGAAGAGTTGTCGTGCTGGACGAAAGGTTGAACTGGTCAGCCCAAGTCTGACTCACGGTTTTGATCGGGGTGGAGGTATTTCCCCAATCGAAATATTGTATGGACGATTCGACTGCAATGTGGCCAGGAAATGCGCGGGGAAAGCCGACTACGTTTGATGGCTGACGTCCGCCCGACGGTAGCGCAGTAGACGAATTCCCGGTATCCATTGGGCTGTAGTTGTAGATTGTCGTGCTCGTGAGAGATCGAACGTTGTCAGTCGTCGCCACCGTAGTTTGCTTGGACGTCCAGGTAGTGTAGTCCGATCCCCATTGGGTCGCATACGAAAACTGTTGTGTCTCTGTAGGGGTGGAGTTGCCTGCCAAGCCCACGCTTCGTGTGCCCACGACAGGACTTTGATAGATGTACTGGCAAGCATCAATGTAGTAATTCCAATTGGGCGGAATATTGGAAGCGCCATCGAAGGCGGCATGGTCTGATGGCTGGTCACTAAGTTTCCACTGATATTTCACCCATGATCCCGGATAGTCGATCTCCGACAGCAGTCCCCATGAATTGTAGTGAAACTGGTATACATCGCCATTGGGAAAAGTAATGGATGAAATCACGGTTGCAGTGAACGTCACTTGCGGGACACCCGCGCAGCGAACGCCCGAAGTCGCATTTTCCTGAACAGGATTCACGCTGTAGGACCCACTGATGTTGGTCCAAGTCAACTGATACGTGAGATTACCCACCTGGATGCTCGTCGTGCTCCCATTGGTCACTGGAAGCGATAAGAGCGGCCGGCCAAGCGTATCCTGAAAGCTGATCGTTTGACCGCTTGTTGTTTGAGTGATCTTATTGCCATTCCGGTCCTCTATATAGTCCGGAAAAGAGCCCCCAATGAAATTGTTGCTCTGCCCCGCATCTTGCATCTGGAACCATTCATTTCCAGGTTCTGAGAAGTAGTACGAGGTTCCATTAGAATCCGCCACTAGAAGTGGTGGCCAATATGTGGTGCAGTTATAGCAGTCGCCGACCAAAGTCGCGGTGTAATGGTTATCTCCGCTACTTGGAGTGCCGGGAGGCGTGCCTGTTCCGCACTGGTCATTGCTCGAGGAGATATTGAGCGGATGAGAGCTACCACTGCTATCCGTGAAGAAGTAGTTTGCCGTGCCCTCGTAGGTATTGCCTGGATTGGAAGGGCAATTGGCCGTGAAAATGTACGCTGTTATCTCTGGCAGTCCGTAGGACCATCCCGCAGAGTATCCCATAATGGAGGACGTTTGCTCCGACCAGATAGCATTTGGATTTCCGTCGGCGGTTGGATCAGGAGTATACCCGAGAGGTAGAAGCTGCACGGCGGTGGACGAGTTATAGTTGATCGAGAATGGGAGACTCAGGCCCCTGCCCGGAGGTGTTGGCAGTTTCATTCGCAGGCTTACTGATCCATTGGCTGGGTTGACCGTCTCAGACGCATCCTGGATATACGAGTGACCAACCCCAAACGAGGGCGTTACGGTATTGTTGTCCAGATTAACAACCTGCGCTGCTGCACTGAGACCGGCACAAGCCAGAAATCCGACAACAAAGTAAGATGGAAAACGCGTCATCACGTTTTTGGGAACCTTGTCAGGCAGATAGAGAGTGGCGTAATCGCGCGTCGACAGAGGCAAGGATGGTTGCGCGTTGATCATATGCTGAATCAACGCTTCTCCTTTTCCGATCGGGAAGCCACCGTCAATCCGACAGTTGCGCCATCGGACGCTGGTGCAATTGTGCCTACTGGAGGCAGGCGATACCACAGCCCTTAGGAATATAAAGAGAAAGACTCCTGGAAGGAAAAACAGCTGCCTCTCGCAAGTTGAAGTTTCGACCAGCCGTCGATGACCAATGTCTAGGAAGAAAAGTAATGTGGCAGATAGCCTACGCCAGCCTTTTCGCCTAACATCCGCCCAGCAAGCTCGATTGTTCTTGAAGGATACGTGCAAGAAAAACATGAGAGACACCTCAAGCAATCTTTAAACCAACTTCAATATTTGAGGAGAGCGGTGTGGCTCACCGAGATTCGTAGCAGGCGCTGCAATTACAAATACTACTGCAACGTCACGAGCACTTCGATGATCCCTTGTCCCGAATCCAGAGAACCCATTGCCTTACCGATTACCGCGCCGAGCATCTTAGCCTGATTGTCCTCTTCGTCGCATACCCCGCGCTCTTTGTCCGTGCCTGTGCGGCCATGCCTCCACTGTGCCCATCATCAGAACAAAAATCAGGAATATGACGGCAGTGCGAATACCGTTAGTGCGCGCAAAACCTCTCTTCTGTCTCTACAGGCAGAACGTGTGACGCAGCCACGAATAATTACTCGTAACTGCTCTCAAAAATTGATACAGAGGTACGCAGAACCAGAAAGGCAACTTTCCGAACCTGCTTGGCAGCAGGCTAAAAAGGAATAGACAAGTCCACCAAGCGCGAATTCGCGCCAATGCTGAAACCATGTTTATTTTGATTTGTGTGAAACCGAGAGCCCCACTAAGCGCACTAGGTAATCCGAAAAATCTTGTCAAGCATTTTTCCTTATATTCACGGATGATTTTAGTGCACAACCGCTTCAATCTAATGCAACGGTTACAGGTGTAAAGGTTACGCGGGAATGAGCCGCATGCGTAGGGCGGAATCTGAAGGAGGGTTTTTCGCCTTTGGCTCTCAACCAAATTTCTTTCGTTAAGTACCCCGCTTCATGTCTTTGCGGCGGGCAGAGGCGAGGCGGGTTCAGTCAATGCTGCGCGTTCTTTTGCGCATTCATCGCAGCGCAGCGGAGAGCATTGACAGGTTCCGACCGGCTCTGCCACAAAGCCGCATGAAGCGGGCACTTGATGAAAGAAGAAATTTCGGTCTACTTTCGCACGATCTTTGAGTTCTGCAAGTGTCCGGTGGCTGGAGAGAGTTTCCCTGGCTTCAATCGGGCTTTGGCCTTCGCTATCGAGGCCAGATCAGCCTCATGTTCACGCCGTTCCTGTGCTCTTCGTTTCGCTCGCAGGTCATACGCCTCGTCTGTTTCTATATCCCGCCACGTCTCCAAAACATAGTCGAGTATGTTGCCACGAAACTCTCGCAGTTGTGCCGCGTCCTCGCGTAAAGACTTTATCTGGTGTGCAAATTGCTTGAATTTGGCAAGCCCTAATAATGCCTCATTTGCCCGCTGCATACCGTCCGTGAATTGGAAAACCAACTGCTGGAGCGATAGGGCCGAAGCTGTGGAGATAAATTCCGGGTCGCCTTGCTTCATAGAATCCTTTGGGGTGGTGAATACCGGCGGCTGACCCTCTACATGGACCGCTTACGGGGCTTGTGTGCCTTGGGCGTTTCGATCTGATCCCATGGAAAGGGGCTGTAGCCACCCGGCAGCCGTATATAGTTGCTTTCAGCAACAGGTTCCAGGTCTCCAAGCACTCCTCCATCTGCAGCAGAAACCGTGACCTTTGCCACGGAAACGGAATCGAGAGTGACGGCCCATTCTGTACGGTCGGTGAAGGCCACCACAACAAACAATGTGCGAGTATCTGAGCGTGAAAATCGGATATGGTCTACCGTTTTTCCCTTGGCTCCGTACTCGATGACAACATCACCTTGCTGTTCCAACCCAATCGCCTTTTTCCGTGTTTTGCTCATTTTCTCCGCCAGCCTTCGAGTAATTGCTTGGGATGTTGTTTGGCAATTTCCAGTTCTCCATCGACGGTGATTTCGTAGTTGACGCCGAAGCAGAACAGCACCGAAAGATCAATTACTATCAGCGGGTCATCGTCACAGAAAATGAGGATGTCGAAATCGTTGGAGTCTGGAGTAGGCGGTCCCTGAACAACCAGGCGTCGGATATGTTTGCCGGTGGCTTCCTCGATAAAAACTTCGGGCTGTTTCCACTTGAGTTTTTTGCTCATGGCTTGCCTTTCCGACGCTGGCCTAGATTCTTGTTCACCATGTCGTCAACGAGGCCGTAGAAATCCTTAAGCTCGTAGAGCCCAAAACCCAACGCCATCACCACCCGGATTTCGTGTTGCATCCGATAATCATGGGGGAGTTGATTCGACTCCAACGCTTTGAGCCATCGAAGGGAAACCCCGGCTCGCTCCGCCAGCTCTGCTTGCGTCCAGCCCTTCTCGGTCCGCAGGCGAGCAACCACCTGAGCATTGCAGCGTCGGCGTTCTTCAATCCTGCGCCGTAATTCCGGGCTGATGATCCGCTCCCGTTTCATTCGGTTTCCCCTTCGCAAAATGGTCTTCGTTCGAGACAAAAGGGAGCTGCATGAGTACGCGAAGCCGCGCACCCGCTCTATAGTTAGAGCTTGGCATTACCACTTCAGCGTGAAAGATGACAACAATAGGTGTCATTGTCAACTATTATTGACAGAAATAATCTCGATGACTGGATTTCCCAGGCAGAAGCGGCCCGGCTGCGCGGCGTATCAAGGCAGGCGATAGCCAAACTGATTCAGCGAAAGCGGCTGGCAGCCCGTGAAATCGCCGGGCGCATTGTGGTGCGTCGGTCCGAGGTAGAGGCGTTTGTGCCGCAACCAATCGGGCGTCCCTTCAAAGAGGCCGGGGATGCTTCAAAGAGAAGCCGTAAAAAACGCTCATAAATGGTTCTGGAAGGTATGGGATGCTTGCGGATTGTCTGTCATCAAGCAAACACAGCGCCGCACGAAGAACAGCCGCCAGCGGCGGCTCGTGCGCGGGGATTTGCCGCTAAGAACGCCCCGGTGGGGCAGCGGCAAATCAGAACCAATCTCCAAAGAGACGAATATAAGATATTGAACTCCCTACGCCAGCCTCCGCCACGGCTCCGGGAGGTTCCACGGTCAGCCTGCCCTGCGGTGCTGACCTCTCTTGGATTTATCGTGCGTCTCCGCAGCTTTCGACGCTTTCGCCCTGGTAACGTCCACGTCCGGGTGCGGCAGCTCCCATCCCGCCATGCCCTGCAACACACGGTCAGCGTGCTTGATGGTGTTCACATGCCCGTAGTGTTCCTCGATCATATGGACGGAAGTACCCATCTGCTCGGCAAGGAAATATACGTCCACGCCTTCCTGCAATCGGAGCGTGGCATAGGTATGCCGGAAGCAATACGTCGATCTCGGAACGCCCTGCGTTCCTTCGCGCAAACTTGCCTCGTTTAGAAGGTCTGCAATCAGACTGCTGTAAAGAGATTTTGCGGGCTTGCCCGTAATATTGGTAAAGACTCTATCTTCCGGTTCCGTAGCTTTGGAGATGGCACGGATGCGCTCTAAATAATCTCCAACACTCTTAGGAGCGACTAGCTTGCGGGACTTGCCCTTACCCTGTACGAACAGCACAACGATCTCGCGGCCCTCGCGGTCTTTCGCGGGCATAATGTCCCGCCAGCGGAGATTCTTCATCTCCGCTGGCCTCATGCCTGTATTGCAGGCAATCAGAATCATGTTGTAGGTGACGGTGTGATACCAAGTGCTGGATGGCTTATCTGCCTCACCAATCCACTTGCGGCCTACGGTGTGGAGCTTGCGGTACTCTTCCAACGTGAACTCGTCACGGCGCATCGTCTTGAGCTTGGGGCGCTCGTCGAAACGCTGGCTTGCGGGAACATAACGCTTCTTGATGGCGTAATTCATCACCGCGCCGAAGATCGACATTTCAAACCGGATGGTGGAATCACTAATAAAGGGGACCACCCGTTCATCGGAAGGTTTGACCTCAATCGGTTTCAAAACCCGGATGCCAAGCGTGTGCTGAACTTTGGTGCGACGCTCAGCTTCATGGTCAGCGAAGGCTTGGGCCATCTCTTCGCTGACCTCCCGGACCCCGTTGCGCTTGTTGCGTCCCGCGCCGTTCACCCGCCGCCATGCGGGATAGCCGCCCCAAAGCTCATCCCCGATAAGATGAACCTGCGTGGAGCCTACATACTTATCTAATGAACCTTCGATGATGGCGCGAATCTTCTTAGGCCGCGCCTTGCTGATCTCCCCGCGCTGCGCCCGCGCCTCCTGGGTCAGCAGGTACTCTCTTCCAACCTCGCGGAAGGGGATTGAATACGGGAACATCATGCTTGATGCGAAACCGAATGTCCGCGTCTTGATCGGAGGTTTTCAGCGAAACCGTTTTATAGCGGTCGGCCTTCGGCATCTTCATGCGGCAATACCACATGCGATGCCCCACGTCGCCGCGCCGGAAGAGAATCAGGCCCGGCTTCAGTTCCTCTTTTTCGGTGACGAATGCCATAATTGGCCTCCATCGTTTGACTCGTTCTGTGCAGATTCCGTGTAGGATTTTTTTGTAAGTCGTTGAATCCTCGTATCTGTGCAGGACTCGTACAGATAATATCAGAAAATTATCTTGTTTATTTATAATTATTTACGTTATATTTGTCATCCATCCTGAGCGAAGCCGAAGAACCTGCAGTTGTTCTTACCATTGCCTTTTCTCAGTCAGTCCACAAATATCGGGTGCCCCATGTACCTCGCATTTGGGGACATGGGATACCCGTACCGCCAGCCCCCTCGTCGTGGTTCTCCCACAAACTTCAGGTAAAAAGCCCCCAAAAAATAAATTCCAAATCTGTGGATAACTCTTGCGCTCAATTAACCCCTTTTGTGCCACACTAAGAATCAAGTAGAAAAACGGCCCGATTCCAATGGAATCGGGCCGTTCGCCATTCCGCCCCAAAAAGTTTTTTTGCGACATTTTTCCGCAAAGTAACCACTTTTCGCCAACCTGTTAACGAATAGGTAAATAGGTAAAACCAAACATATAGTTTTAAATTTCAATAACTTACAAGAAAAACTCCTCTATTGAGGCAAATCAGCACAAAAGGTAAGCACGCCTCCTCTGCACCCCGTACCCTGTCCCCTGCCTCTCATACCGCCGCAAAATCGATATATCCCCGCTCCGGATTCGTCCCAATCAACTTCACCCGCACGCGATCCCCCACATCCAGCCCCTTCGCTCCATGAACCACCATGCCCTCCACATGCGGATCGAGCGCACGAGCAAACGTCCCATGCGGATTAACGCCCGTAACAATCCCGTTGAAAACCTGCCCAATCCGCGGATGCAGAACCACGGCAGCAATCCGCTTCTGCATATCGCGCTCCACATGCCGCGCCGCGTCTTCCATCTCCGTGCACCGTGTAGCAATCGCATCCAGCGCATCATTCGAGTAAGGCTGAGCCCCGCCAGCAATCACGGCCTTCAAAATCCGCTGCGCAACCATGTCAGGAAAGCGCCTGTTCGGAGCCGTAGAGTGCGTATAGTCCTGCACTGCCAGCCCAAAATGCCCCGGCGACTCCACACCCGGACGCACCAGCACATACTCGCCCGGCCCCATCAGCTTCACCACGGACAGCGAAAGGTCAGGAAAGCGATCCGGGTCCTTCTTCTTCTGCTCCAGCAGAAAATCATTCAGCGCCTTGGAATTCGGCTCCGCAGGCAGCGTAGCCTCAAGCCCCGCCGCCAGCTCAACAATGCGGTCCCACCGCTTCGGCACCCGCACAATCCGCCGAATCGACGCCACCTTCGCCTCTTCAAAGTGCCGCGCCATCACACCGTTCGCCGCCACCATAAACTCTTCAATCAGCGACGTAGCGCGATTCTTCTCCTGCTTCGCAATATCCGTAGGCTGCTCGCCCTGCATAATGGGCCGCGTCTCAACCGATTCCAGATCCAGCGCCCCATGCTGAAAGCGGCTCCCCACCATGCGCCGCGCCGCCTCATCCTGCAGCTTCACCTGCGCCGCCAGTTCGGCATTTTCAGCAACCTTCGCAGGAGCGGTTCCATGCCCTTCCAGCCACGTGCCCACACTCGGATAAGCAAGCTGCGCCCGGTTATGCACCAGCGCACGATAAGCCTTGCCGTCGCTGACGCCCCCGGCAGCATCCACGCAGTACTCAATCACAATCGCCGCGCGGTCCTGCCCCTCATTCAGCGAGGTCGCACCCTCCGACAACTCCACCGGCAGCATCGGAAAAACCTTCACGCCGGTATAAACCGAAGTAGTCTGCGACTGCGCATGCTTATCAATCACCGAGCCAAGATGCACGCGATAATCCACATCCGCCACGCCCACCAGCACGCGAATGCGCCCATCGCCAAGCCGTTCCGCCCACTCAATCTGGTCAAGGTCCCGCGACGTATCGTTATCAATCGAGGACCACAGCAGCTTGCGCAGGTCCGTCACGCCCTCAGGCAAGGAGTCATCCGCCGCAATCGCGGCAAGTTCCTTATCCGTTCCTTCGGGAAAATCCGGCTGAAAACCACGATCCAACATAGCCGCATGCGCAGCGGCCACAAGATTAAAGTGATACGACTGACCTGAACTCATCGGGGAAAGCACTCCTGACAGTAAAGAGCAGCCTATCACCCCACGCAGACCGCCGTAGTCACCATTCGATGAAGAGATTAGGTCCCCGGAACCACATTCACCGTCAAGTAAACCGTGTGATTCACCACAGCCTGGTTCACATAAGACGTCGCCGTAATCGTCAGCGTAGTAGTGCCCAGCGGAGTCCCGCTATCACTCGAACCACTGCTACTACTGGAGCCCCCACACCCGATCCCCGCACCACCAAGCGCGCTAAGGAACAGGACCAGCGCCAGCGAACGCCGCAGCACCCTAGCCCTGCGCCCAACCGGAGCCAGCAGCAACACAAACGCAATCGCAAAGCCACCCGCGGCCCTCGCAAGAACAGCAGTCCCGCTCCCGCGATGCGCCGCAACAGCAGACGGCCCGCCCTTCGTATAAGTCTGCACAGTAAAGGTAACGGTCGCGTTAGGCGTAACTTGCGTAGGACTCGGCGAGCAGGTCATATCATCCTGCGGAGGCGGGGTGCAGGTAATCTGTATCTGGTTGTTGTACCCGCCAAGCCCGCTCACCGCAAACGACGCCTGCCCCGACTGCCCCTTCACAATCGTCAGATTGCTGGACGAGGTAGGAACGACAGAGAAGTCTTGCACCGAGACAGTAACAGCGTTAGAGGTTCCAGCAGCGTAGTAGGTGTCGCCCGCATAGACGGCAGTAATACTGTCACTGCCTGCGGCAAGATTCGATGTGCTGAACGAAGCCGTAGAGGAATTCCCGGTTGCAGCGGCCAGCGTAGCGGCGCCAATCGACGTGGTCCCGTTGTAGAAGGTGACCGTGCCTGTGGGGTTCTGCTCATAGGTGGAGTCAGGAGTTTTGGTAGGCGCAACCGTGACAATAAACGTGATGGACTGCCCCGGACCGGCGGAAACGGGAACCGCAGTGAGCGTAACCGTATCCGCAAGCTGCGCGGAAGCTAGGCTTAGCGGAGCAGATGTTACCGCAGCCCAGTTGGTGTCGCCGGAGTAGACAGCGGTAATGGTGTGCGACTTGGAGGTATCGAGCGTGATGCTGGAGAGCGTAGCGGCATAGGAGTTGACGGTGGCACTGCCCAGCAGCGTGGCTCCGTCATAAAAATCAACCGTGCCGGTAATGTTGTCACTGCCGGTAGAGCCAGCAGCCGGCGCAAGCACAGCCGTAAAAGCCTCCGGAATGCCGATAGTGAGCGTCTTGGGCGAAGCCGTGAGGGTAATCACCGTAGCCGCGGGAGTTGCCTGCGCAGCCCATGCCTGAACGGTGTTTCTTCCTTCGGCGGCATTTTGCCGGTCCAGGGCCGCGCAGTACGCATGGCCTGCCTCGCTGGTGCCGGTTTTGCAGGAGAAATTCCCCGTGGCTGCTGTATCCGGCAAAACCAAGCCATGAATTATGGGCGCAAGAGCGCCAGGGACGGAAATAGCCTTACTCAGCACGTAGCGCTGGCCTGTAGCGCCGCCCTGCTGGTGAACTTCGGAGTCAAAGGCCAGCTCGATCTGCGCTGCGGTGCCGGAAAACTCGATCCACCCGCGTTCGGTAGGAAGTGCAGCTACCGTAAAGCCTTCAGATTCCAGCCACGCCACAACCTGTTTCGCGTCTTCCGAAGCGACCGCAAATTGCGCGGCAAACGCTTCCGGCGTCAGCCATTGGTGGAACTGGCAGGAACCCTGCGCCTGCTGCGTGGCCAATTCAGCGTCGAGCGCTACTTTTTGCTTTGCGTCAGGCTCCAGGAGCAGAATCATGTGCTCAATCCGCAGATTTTCCGGCACAGCGCTTTCGTTCTGCACGGTATTCGTCTGGTTCCGGGAGACTGTTCCCGCCGTGCCGATACGCACAGGGCTCGAAGCATTCCAATCTTCCGTAGCGCGCGCAGGAACAGACGCAATGCGTGCCGAGGAGCAGGGCTGGGTTTGCGCTGCAATGGAGACTGCTCCCGCAGCGCCCAGGAGCAGAGCGACAGCCCATCTATAATTCCGTTTCATTGTCATCATTGGGTTGGATGCGCTCCGCACCGCTGGGTGAAATTGTAGCGCGATAGCAGTGCAGCGCGTCCGGCGCGATTCTGTTACACTAGACAAGGCGCACCAAGAAGCCAACCTGCTAGTCAGGCCGGCTAACGGAACGCCTTCTTAAAGCAGAGGTTCGGGGCGTAGCGCAGTCTGGTAGCGCACCTGGTTCGGGACCAGGGGGTCGGAGGTTCAAATCCTCTCGCCCCGACCATCGCATCTTATCCCACTGGCCCCTGGCGGTGGATTCAGCAGCAGAAGTAGGCTTCCCCTCGGCAGCAGCAATCCATTGCGTGGATTGGTTTGGGATACTCTGGCCTACGCTCCGATTTTGAAAGCAATGGAGAAACTTCTCTCAACAGCGGCGACCCTTATTCTTATTGCCAGCGCTGTATCCGCATCTGCGCAGAATACCCCACCCACTCCTGACAAAGTATGGCACTCCCCAGCCGAGCCGTCCTTGAGCCGCGAGCTTGCAGCCCATCCGGAAAAGAAATACGAGATGGACGCCAGTAAGGAGTACACGCTTGCCGAGCTCATCGACCTCGCCGAGTTGCATAATCCCGAGACACGCGAAGCGTGGCTGGAAGCAAAGGCCCGCGCAGATGGCTTAGGCATTGCACGCAGCGCGTACTATCCCACGCTGACAGCGGTAGTGCTTGCATCAAGCATCCGTCAGGCCGCTCTGCTATCAACTCACTGGGACCGGCAAACAGAAGGGCTTTTCATCCCCGAGCTGCATGTAACGTGGCTGATTTTTGACGGCGGTGAACGCGCCGGAACCATTGACGCAGCAAAAGCAAACCTGCTCGCCGCCAATCTGCACTTCAATGATACGCACCGCAAGATTATTTACGCGATAGCCTCCTCCTACTACCGCCTGTTGAATGCGCGCGGACAGCGCGAAGCCGCCGAAGCAAATCTGAAAAACGCGCAGGCCATAGAAGACCAGGTAAAGAGCCGCTTGGACAACGGTCTGGCCACAAAGCCGGATTTCCTCGAAGCACAAGCAGCGCGAGCGCAAGCCGAATATGACCTACAAGCCAAGCTGGGTGCGGAAGAGATTACGCACGGCGAACTAGCCACAACCATGGGCCTGCCGCCGGAAGCCGAGTTCAAGGTAGAAGGCATTGAGAAGCTGCGCACCCCGGAAGCAATGGTCGATTCCGTAGACAAAGAGATTGACCGCGCATTTGCCCAGCGCCCCGAGATGCTGGAACAACTGACAAAGCTGCGGGCAGCCTCCGCGGAGATTACAAAAGCGCGTTCCGCCTACATTCCTTCTCTCGCCTTAGCCGGCGATGGCGGCATGGCCCGCGCCTATGGCGAGTTGGACCAGTTGCCGCGCACCTATGCCCAGGCCGAGGTCTGGAGCGCCGGTCTGGAACTGCGCTGGAATCTCTTTGACGGCTTGCGCCGCGAGAAGGAAATGGCCCGCGCACAGGCAGAGAAAAAAGCAGCAGAAGCAGGCATTGACGCCCTGCGCGACCAGATTTCCAACGAAGTATGGACGTCCTACACAAATATGCGGACAGCCCTGCATCAGCAGCAGGCTGCAGCGGCCTTGCTGGCCTCGTCCAGCGAGGCTTACGACGCCGCACAGGAATCCTACGGCTACGGCGTACGCAATGTAATTGATGTAATCTCCGCACAGAAGGCGCTTGCTGCTGCACGCTCAGAAGATGTATTTGCGCGTACGCAGTTACTGCTGCAGTCGGCCACGCTGGCCTTCCGTACAGGAGATTTGCTGGAGACCAAGCCAGGTAGAGGAACTCCATGAAACAGATTTTGAAATTTACGCTGACCATACCGGTGATGTTGGCGCTGGGAGGCTGCTCGCACGCGCCCACTTTCAACATCCTCGGCTCCTTTTTCCCTTCGTGGCTTATTTGCCTCGTTCTGGGCATCATTCTGGCCGCGATAACGAATCTGGTGTTGGCGCGGTTCAAGCTGGAAAAACTGATTGCGTGGCCGGTACTGACCTATCCGTGCATTGCAGCATTCTTTTCCTGTGTGTTGTGGCTGTTATTTTTCGTTTAGTGAGAACGACCGATGGCGATTGACGAGACAGTTGGAGAGCATGGCTTTCTTCGTTATGTGGTGAGCGGCGGCATTCTGCTTGCCACGGCGATTGCGGGACTGCTGGTGCTGCGGCAGGTCTCGGATAATCCGCGAACAGATGACGCGGAGATTTTTGCTAACTACATCGGTATGGCCCCGATTGTGAACGGCCCGATTACGCATCTGTACGTCGCGGACAACGAGCAGGTGAAGCAAGGCGATCCGCTCTTTGAGATTGACCCACGCCCCTATGCGTACGCGCTGGAGCATGCAAAGTCGGACAAGGCCACGCTCGAAGGGCAGATTGACGACGAGCAGCGGATCATCGCCGCAAAGGCCAGCGCCGTCGATGTAGCCAAGGCCTCGGCAGACAGCGCGCAGGCCGCAGTACATCATGCACAGGCAGCAATTGAGCAAGCCAAGGCAGGCGTTGGAAACGCGCAGGCCGCACTCGAACGCGCAGTAGCCGAGAAGGCATACGCGGATAACAACCTGAAGCGTCTGGAGCCTCTACTCGCAAAGCAATTTGTAACAGTGGACCAGGTAGACCAGGCGCGTACCTCCGCCGTAGCGCATGGCCAGGCCGTCGAACAGGCACGCTCGCAACTGGCGCTGGCGCAGGCAAGCCTCGATGCGGCAAATGCGCAGTACCGTCAAGCGCAGGCCAACGTAGAAGCCAGCACGCATGGAATCCAGCAAGCCGCGCACAGCGTAACCACGATTGCGCCCTACAGCGAGCAACTTGGCGGCAGGCAAGCAGCGATCGACACCGCGCAATATAACTTTGAGAACACGCGCATCACAGCCCCATTCGACGCACGCGTAACCAATCTCACCATCTCGCAAGGCGCATACGCCACAGCCGGCCAGCATATCTTTACGCTGATTGACACGCGTGTATGGTGGGCCGTTGCAAACTTCCGCGAGACGCAGTTGTCACACATCCACCCCGGAATGAAAGCGGATGTCTATGTAATGTCGCACCCCTCCGTGCGTTACTCCGGCGTAGTAGACAGCATTGGCTTCGGCGTAACGCCGGATGCCGACCTGGTCGGCAAGCTCACGCAACCCGGCCTGCCCGACGTACAGCGCACGCTGAACTGGGTACATCTCGCCTCGCGCTTCCCGGTGCGCGTGCGAATCGAAAACCCGCCATCGGAAATCTTCCGGTTAGGCGAGTCGGCAATTGTCGTAATTCGCGGCGATTCAGGAATTGTGCCGCCACTGCCGCATCAACGTCACTGAGTTCAACTATGAGCACAACGCCCGCAACCGCGCCCAGAATCCCCCATGTAGCGCAACTAACTGCATGGTTTCCGGACTTTTTGCGCAAGGAGCTTGCTCCCTATCCGGGCCGCGGGGCGATTGTAGCGCGAATGGTAATTTCCGCCACAATTACGGCAATCCTCGTAGCAGCATTTCGTATTCCCGGCGGAGCAATCGGCGTACTGCTGGCCTTCATTCTCTCCCGCGAAGACATCCTGGCCACGGCCCAATCCGCCTTGCTGCGCGTCGCAACTTTCGCACTGGCTGCCCTGTTCATCCCCATCGGCGGCAGAATGTTTGCGTCCATTCCGCTCACCCACTTCTTGTGGGAAGCGGTAAGCATCTTTCTTTGCTTCTACACGCTGCGCGTCGTGGCAAACTTTTCCGTAGCCTCCACGCTGCCGCTCATTGTCACCAACATCCTGGCCATCTGGTATCTTCCCGGCCCTGCAGAGCGAAATGTGGAGCTCACGCTATGGCAGGTCTGCGCGGCAGCGCTTGGCGCATTCGTAACGCTTTGTGTTGAGGCCGTATTTCACGCCCTCCTCAAGGAAGATGAAGTCACCTCCGGCGTCGGCGCGCGCCTCCAGCAGATGGAAGACCTGATGAAGGCCTACGCCGCCAATCAGCCGCTGCCTGCGGAAACAGTACGCGAGCTCTCACGTTATGCGGTAGTTGGCATGGGTTCGCTGCGCCGTCATCTTGCGCGCATGAGTGACGAGCGTTTGCATCGGATGCGCATGAGCGCGCTGGTCTCGCTGGTAGGCCGCTCCATTGATTTCGCAGCCGCCCTGGCCGCCTCCACGCCCAGCCTGCAGCAGCCGGACCGCGAGCGCGCAGGCAGACTGGCCGCGCACATTGCGGAGATTCGCCAATGCTTTCAATCACCCACGCTGCAAAACGAGCATCTCGAACAGTGGGAACCGGAAGGCGCTTCAGGCGCAACGCCGTTGCTCAATGAGTTGGAGACCATGATGTCTCTGGTCCCATCCGTGCTTTCCGGCGATGCCTCTCTGGACGCCCGCCTGCAGATTCTCGACACCGCGCAAAGCTCCTCTCCCATTCTCGTTCGCGATGCCTTTTCCAATCCCGAGCATCTGCGCTACGCACTGAGCGGAACGCTGGCCGCAATGCTCTGCTACATCCTCTACATGGGCCTCGCATGGCCCACCATCGCCACCTCGGTCACAACGTGCACGCTGACAGGCCTGTCAAACATCGGCGCATCCCGCCAAAAGCAAATCCTGCGCGTAGCCGGAGCCATTCTCGGCGGATTCGTCTTCGGCATGGGCACGCAAATCTTTGTCCTGCCCTACGTAGACACAATCGGCGGATTCGTCGTGCAATTCGCCGTAGTCACAGCCATCGCGTCCTGGGTCTCCACCTCCAGCTCCCGCCTCTCCTATGCAGGACTGCAAATTGCACTAGCTTATTACCTGATTACGCTGAGCGAACCCACGCTGAACCTTTCGCTCAGCGTAGCGCGAGACCGCGTACTCGGCGTGCTGCTCGGAATCTCCATGATGTGGCTGGTCTTTGAGCGGTTTTATCCGCGGCAGGCCTCCGCGGAGATGGTCAGCATCTTTGTCCGCAACACAAGGCTTCTCGCCGACCTCGTAGAAACGACGGTAATCAACGCCGGCGCCGCAGAAATCGTAAAACTCCGCCGCCAGCGCGACCAGATTTATGCAAACTTCGGCGAAGTAAACGCGCAGATGGACGCCATCCCCTTTGAAACTGGCCCACAGCGCGCCAGCCATCTGGCAGCGCGAGACCGCATTCGTCGCTGGCAAGCCTCGGAGCGAACCTTCTACCTGCTGCAAGCACCTCTGCTGCAGTTCCGCGTCTTCGCCGACTCCTCCGAGCGCACCCGCGCCTTCTATCACGTAGAAGACCGCTTCCGGGAAGTCTGCGTAGCCGACTTGCGCTGGATTGCCGCAAGTCTGGAAAAACAGCTCCCCGGCAAACCCGCAGTGGAAACAGGAAAGCGCCCCGTAGCCAGCATTCCAGAGAGCGGCCTGGCCGCGTACCTCGATGCGTTAAAGAAAGAATGTGGAGACGAGTTTACAGAGCGCGAGCAAGCCCTCTATCGCATGACGCGAACCCTGGCCAGCGTCGTGGACCGCATGGCACAAGAGGTAGCAGCCGAGCCACTCTTTGCCACGGAATAGCCTGAAAACCGCGCAGCCAGCATAGCAATCATGCTATTCTGCCGCCCAAAGGGGTTTTGAAATTTCACCGAAACTCCTAACGAAATCAACACTTACGTCGTAGAGTGCATCCAAACTGATAGACAGTACTGCTAAATCTGAACAGAGGCTCCCCTGTGGCAGATACGGAACACCCTCAAACGGACGATCAATCGGCAGAAAGATTGGCACGGGATGTAGCTCGGCTATACTCATTTGCCCATGCCGAAGATGTGCCATATCGTGTATTTACCCGTGCTCAAAAAGCACGCCCAACGATGCATCCGGTAGCGGAAGTAAGCGTGCCGGAGGCTCCGGCGGAGACTCCGGCCGAATCGGCTGCAGTTGTACCCGCACCTGCGGCACCTATAGCCGCGCCTGATCCACCACTGCAGGCAGAGCCTGCGGTGGTAGAACCAGTTGCGCCTCCTGCAGTGCATGTTTCTGTGCCGCCGGTTGCGCCGATCCCGACTAAACCCAAAGCCGTGAATCGGCCGGCGATTGCAATCATGTCCATTGCAGGCGGGGTGGGCAAGACTACGATTGCTGCGAACTTGGGGCGGGTGCTGAGCGCACGGAATGAGCATGTGCTGCTGGTGGACGCTACATGGAGCAGCTTGCTGCCGTATTATTTTGGTGCCGAGGATATGCGCCGCGGAATGCGCGTGTTTCACTCGCCGGAGTCAAACACTCCTCCCATCCGCATCCTGGGCGCAGAAAACATTACCCACGAGTGGCTGGAAAAAGAAGTCAAGCCTGCGATGCAGAACTCGCAGCGGACGATATTCGATATTGGTCCGGCTTCGCTTGGATTGCTGCCTGAAATTCTCCCCCTATGCTCGATGTTTTTGATTCCGCTGGTGGTGGATATCAATTCCATCATGAGTATTCCGCGCGTGGAGGCTTTCAGCCGTTCCGTACATGAACGCCAGCCCGACCTGCCCGAGCCTCTCTACATTTTGAACAAGCTGGATGAGCAGAGCGAGAGGGAACAACAGGGGCGGGAACTGATTCAGCGTCAGATTGGCGACCGTTTATTGCCTATCTCTCTTCGCCGTAGCGCGGCTGTAACCGAGGCAATTTCGGGCAGAATGACCGTTGTCGATTATGAATCGGAATCGGAAATCGCAAATGATTTTACTGAGTTGGCTTTGTGGGTTCAGAAAGCTTTACCTGTAACGCAGCACGCTACGCACTCTGGGCGGTGGAGTGAAGCATGACTCGAATCATCGAAAGATGGGACATGATTGGTGCGGGCCAGGGCTACTTTGCCCGCCTGACACGGCTGTTCATTTACTGCACGTTGCTTTTTCTTGGCTACGAGGTGGCTACTCTTGTCTTTCAATGGCCTGAGCAAGCTGTGCTGGCTGTGGCCACCATTCTTGCGGGATATTTTATTCACCGCATCTCGAACTCGGAAGGCGTTACGCTTGCGCTGATGCTGGCTTCGATGCTGTCCACAGCCCGCTATGCGTATTGGCGCATCTCCGGCGTGGTGGAAGCAATTTCGAAGGACGGCCATAAGCTTGGCTTCATCAATATTGGTTTCATGCTGCTTCTGCTTTCTGCGGAAGTTTATGCGTTTGTAATTCTCTTCCTGGGCTATGTCCAGACGATCCGTCCTCTGCATCGTCCGCCGGTGGCTATGCCCGAGGATGTGAATGACTGGCCGCATGTGGATGTGCTGATTCCGACCTACAACGAGCCGCTGACAATTGTGCGTACGACGGTGATTGCGGCTTTGAATATGGACTATCCGCCGGACAAGCTGCATGTGTACGTGCTCGATGACGGCACGCGCGAAGAGTTTCGCGCATTCTGTGAAGAGGTGGGATGCGGATACATCATCCGCGCAGAGCACAAGCATGCCAAGGCGGGCAATATTAACCATGCGCTGCAGCAGCTTGATGCGCCTTATGCGGCGATCTTCGATTGCGATCACATTCCTACGCGCAGCTTTATGCAGTTAACGCTCGGATGGTTTTTGAAGGATAAAAGTCTGGGCATGCTGCAGACACCGCACTTCTTTTATTCGCCAGACCCGTTTGAGCGGAATCTTCACCAGTTTATGAAGATTCCCAACGAGGGCGAATTGTTCTACGGAGTGATCCAGGATGGCAACGACCTGTGGAACGCAACGTTCTTCTGCGGTTCGTGCGCAATTTTGCGGCGTACCGCGATTGATGAGATTGGCGGCATCGCGGTAGAAACCGTGACAGAAGATGCGCACACTTCACTGCGCATGCAGACGCGCGGTTGGAGCACGGCGTATATCAACATTCCGCAGGCCGCTGGGCTGGCTACGGAGAGTCTTTCCGGACACGTAGGCCAGCGCGTCCGCTGGGCTCGCGGCATGATCCAGATCATGCGTACGGATAATCCGCTGTTTGCAAAAGGGCTGCGGATGCCGCAGCGGCTGTGCTACTTCAATGCAATGATTCACTTTCTCTATGCAGGACCGCGGCTTGTGTTTCTTACTTCACCGCTGATTTATATGCTGCTGGGGAAGATCAACATTCCGGGGTTCTGGGCTGCGATTCTTGTCTACTCTGCGCCGCACCTGTTTCTTTCCAACCTGACAAACTTCCGCGTACAAGGGAAACATCGCTACTCGTTCTGGAACGAGGTCTATGAGACAGTGCTGGCGCCTTACATCCTGGGGCCAACGCTGATGGCGATGATCAATCCGAAGTTGGGCAAGTTTAACGTTACGGCCAAGGGCGGCATTGTGAAGAGCAGCTACTTTGATGCTTCGATTGCGCGGCCGTATGTGTTCCTGATTCTGCTGAACGTACTGGGGCTGGTCGTTGCGCCGATTCGGATGTTCTGGTGGAACCCTGGGCAGCCGGGCACGGTCATCATGAATGTTGTCTGGATTTTGTTCAATACGATTATTGTGGGAACGGCAAATGCGGTTGCCTACGAGTCGAAGCAGGTGCGCTCGGAGATTCGTATTTATACCAAGAAGCCGATCGAGATTGAGCTGCCGGATGGAACGAAGCTAGCGGGAGAGACTGTGGACCTGTCCTTGGGCGGCGCCCGGTTGAAGTTTCAACAACCGACTGCATTGGCGAAAGATACCCAGATTCGCATTACATTCCAGAGAGCAGATGGTGATGCAACCTTTCCGATGCGCGTGGTAGCAGCGCCGGGCAATGATCTGCAGGTGAAGTTCGATGCACTCTCAGAAGAAGAGAAGGAGGTACTGACGCTTGTGCTTTATGCCGATGCTGATGCCTGGTTAAGCCGCGCTGCAAATCGTCTTACGGATCGACCGATGCACAGTTTCCTCCGCCTTGTTCAACTCTCGGTGAACGGTGTGCGCTGGGCACTCTTTGATTGGATTCCGAAAAAGAGCACTGCCCCGGCTGCGACTCTGCTGGTGCTTGGGATGTTGCTTTCAGGAGCAGCAGTGCTGTATGGGCAAAATGCGCCGAAGGCCTTTCCTGCTCCGGTTCCGGCGACAGCAAGCACGCTTGACAACAGCAACAATGGCGGCACCTATCAAACCAGATTTGCGCTGCATGATGTGGGGGTTCCGCAGGCAATTGTTTTTCGCGGAGTAGATGCGTCGCAGAATGTTCCGTTCACGCTGCCGAACACTGCTGTTGTTCAGAAAGCAGTTCTGAAGCTTCACTATACTTTCTCGCCAAGCCTGATTCCTTCGCTGAGCCACATTAACGTGATGCTGAACGACACGCTGGTTGGGACTCTGCCGGCTCCGCAGAATATCGGCCCATCGCAAAGAGAGCTGGATGCGGAGATTCCCCTGCCCACGGACATGATCGTTCGCAACAACAACTTAAAATTCCAGTTTATTGGGCATTACACGCTGCAATGCGAAGACCCATCGCACTCGTCTCTCTGGAGCCGTATAGAAAACACCAGCTCGATTGAGCTTTCCGGCGCGCGAGTAGATGTCACGGACGATCTGAAGATCCTTCCGCTACCGTTTTATGACGGCTCCGTGGGCAGCGACACAGTTTCAATCCCTGTGATGTTCACAGCGCAGCCCAACAAGCAGGCCCTCAGTGCCGCGGGAGTGGTGGCCTCCTGGTTTGGCACGCAGGTCAAATCCAAACCGCTGCGTTTTCCAATAACGGTAGGCACAACTCTCCCCAAAGGCCATGCCGTGCTGTTTGTAGATAGTGCGCAGGCACTTCCAGCGGGTCTCAATCTGCAAATCAATGGGCCAGTGCTTGCCATGCGTACAAATCCCAACGATCCGTATGGCGAAATCCTGATTGTTGGCGGAACAGACTCCGCGCAAATGCTGACTGCGGCGCAGGCGCTTGCGAACGGCAATATCCTTCTGCAAGGCGACACAGCACAGATCAGCAATTTCCAGCTACCTGCAGCGCGCCAGGCCGACGATGCCCCGCTGTGGATGAAGACCGACCGCATCGTACCGTTCTGGGATTATGCAGGCATATCCGAACTGCAAAGCGATGGTTCCGCGCCGGTAGCCGTTTACCTGCGCGTCCCGCCTGACCTCTATTACGGCGAGAAAAAAACGCTGCAACTGCACACCGATTACCGCTATAACGCAATTGCGCTGGCCAATGAATCCACTCTGCGCATTGATGCGAATGGCTCGATGGTGCAGCAGGTACCGTTGCCGCACGAAGACAATCCAAGCAAGCAACTTGCTGCGGATTTAGCTGTGCCACTGCAGGACATGCGGCCCTTTGCCAATACGCTGCTGTTCCACTTCTACTTCCAGATAGCCAAGAAAGGCCAATGCGAAGACACCGCACCCATCAACCTGCAGGGAGCAATTCTGCGCGGTTCATACCTGAATATTAAGGGGCTTCCGCACTGGGCACCGATGCCGAACTTGCAGCTCTTCGCGAACGCAGGCTTCCCATTCACGCGCTTTGCGGATCTGGGGCAGACGAGGGTTATTTTGCCTGCGCAAGCTTCCGCGGATGAGATTGCAACGTATCTTGCGCTGACAAGCTACTTCAGTGAGCAGACAGGATATCCGGCTTTACGTGTACAAGTAGGGAACTCTGCAGAGCTTGGTCAGGATTCGGATTACCTGATAATTGGCACGCCGAATGATCAGCCTGCATTTGACCGCCTGAAAGACAAGCTGTCTGTTGTACCGCAGCAAAATGGATACAGCGTCAAAGATACAAGCGGATTCTTCCAGACCATCGAGCATGCCTGGTGGCAGGTGTCGGAGCTGCGCCCCGATTGGTGGTACAAGCTCGGCCAGTCGGGCCAGAGAAGCGGCTTGATTGAGAGCATCGGCGCTTCACCAGACGCGCTGATACAGGGAATTGAATCTCCGTGGAGCCACAACAGGTCGGTTGTCACCATCACTCTCAAGCAAAACGAGTCTGCCGACGCATTCATCAGCGCCTTCTGGACATCCGCCGGAACAAGCGACATCAGTGAATCCGTAAGCGTGCTGCACGACTCAACATTTATTTCCTACCGCGTAGGCGATCGCTTCTATCATGTTGGCTATTTACCCCCGTGGGACATGCTGCGCTACTGGCTGCGCGAGTTCCCATGGCTGCTGGTTCCGCTCACCTTCGTGCTCGGCCTGTTCATCGTTCCGTGGATTCGCATGCGCCTGGACAAGCGCGCCAAGGCCCGGCTCAATCCGGCCCCAACAGAAACAGCGCCAAAGTAGAGCGCGGCCGCAGTATTTTTGGATTTAGGGAATAGACAGAAGGGGAGACGCTGGCGGAGAGAGAGGGATTCGAACCCTCGATAGAGCTTTACAACCCTATAACGGTTTAGCAAACCGCCGCCTTCAGCCTCTCGGCCATCTCTCCGGGTCTGCTTGGATTATACCGGAACCGCGCAATATGGGTACCAGGGAGTTACAAATTCCGGCATTTTGTGTGCCCGCCTCCCAAACTCCCGGCAGACATTCCCCAAAAATAAACAGGGCCGCTCCTCGGAGCGGCCCTGCATTCTTCCACACAGCCTTTACTTAGCCGCCGCAGCAGCAGCCACCTTGGCTGCATTCTCTTCAAATTGCTTGGCAGAGTGAATCACATGCTCGCGAGCATAAGCAGCATCATGCCAGCCCTTGATTTCTACGCGCTTGCCTTCCAGATCCTTGTAGATCGAAAAGAAGTGCGTAATCTCCTTCAGCATGTGGGGGTAAATATCCGTATAGTTCCACACATTGGAATAGCGGGGATTCTTTGTACCAACGCAAAGCACCTTTTCATCCAGCACGCCCTGATCCAGCATCTCCAGCAAGCCAATAGGCCGCACTTCCTGAATGCACCCCGGGAAGCTCGGATTCGGAACCAGCACCAGCACATCCAGCGGATCGCCATCGTCGCTCAGCGTAGACGGAATAAAACCATAATCGCCGGGATAATGCACAGGCGAGTGCAGGTTGCGATCAAGCTTAAAAACATGGAGCTGCTTGTCATATTCGTATTTGTTGGTACCGTCCTTGGGAATCTCGATTACCGTGCGGAATGCCTCAGGAAAGCGGTCGCCAATAGGCAACTCCAGATAATTCACCATAATCTTTCTCCTATCTTCTTCAGGGGGATTCTCTTTCTATCCGGCTGGGGCATGAAATCTTGCACATCCTCCAACTACCGCGCTGCCGCCAGACCAACAAAAGACAGAGTGTACGGAATAGATAGATGCACGGGCCAGGCATTTGGATGAATCTCCAGCCCCAACCCGTCCTACTATCATCAAGGAGTCAAGAGGAAAATGTAAAGTTCAGCATTTATGCGCTTTTCCATTGCTGTCCAAAGATTTTTGGACAGCACTATTTTGGACAGCGCGGCGCACCAGCGCCGCGCTGCTATGGCGGCTGGTGCGGCTGGCCTGCCGTGATGTGGGACCATGCGGCAAGACAGCCGACTGAGCAGAAGTGACGGACCCGGGACACCTGGCCGACTGTGCGAACGAACAGGGAGTGCGTGCCGACTGGGACCGAGCACCAGTGGCAAGGACGACGAGTGACGAGAGAAGCAACAGCGCGTGTGTTCATGGATGCTTCCCACCGCGCCGCCAGTCAGGGGCGTAGCGCAGCGGAGTGGCGAAGCCACGCGAAGCGCCCTTGACAAGGTGCGACACACTGAGGCGAACACACGCGCACCCGAACCGCGCCACGCGGCAGCGCCGCGAAGCGGCGCAGTGGCGAGGCAACGCCGAGTGTCTTGGCTTTTGCCGTTGCTGTTGCCGTTGCCTTTTATGGCTTGGTGTACGAAGGGCCGGGGCCGTCTTTGTTTTTCGGCCCCGCCGCGTAGCGAAGCGGAGCGGGGCGAGGCGGGACGCGGGGGCGCGACGAATGGAGCGCAGGTAGGCGAGGCACGAGCCGGACGCCCCGCGAGGGGGCCGAGCAGCCCGGAGGGGAGTGAGCGAGCCGGGAGCGAAGCGACTGGCAGCAAGGAGCCGAATGCGCGTTCAGCGCGTTTCGGTGACGCAGCGTGCGGCGACGCGAACGGGCGGAACTGACCGAGGCCCCTTGCGCGGACTGTGCCGCCGCTCTTTGGCGGCGCTGGACGCGCACCAAAGGGCCGAGCACCGAAAAAAAGGTGTTTCTTTGGCTATCGAAAAACACTGGTCGATTCTCTCCTTTTGCTGTCCACGCTGCTGGACAGCAGTGGACAGCAAAGTTATCGGCCAAAACCCGCATTTTTATTGGGGTTCTGGACGTGAAGAGTATCGTCCTACTATCATCAAGGATAATGAAGGCGCATGTCTACGTTACGCTGAAGACCTCAGTCCTGGACCCCCAGGGCCAGACCATCCAGAATGCTCTCCGCAAAATTGGCCACAACGACGTGGAAGGCGTCCGGCAGGGCAAGTATTTTGTGCTGAACCTCGCCGCAGGGCTCTCCGCCGAGCAGGCCAAGACGCTCGTAGAGCAGATTGCCCGCGACGTGCTCACCAACCCCGTCATCGAAGAGTACACGTACCGCATTGAGGACTAGCTGAGAACGAGCGGCATTTATTTTCCGCTTACAACTCAGTAGCGGGTCTCCCATACAATCGTCCCATGTGTGGAATCGTCGGTTATGTGGGCCCCAGAAAAGTCGTTCCCGTTATCGTGGAAGGCCTGCGTCGGCTGGAGTATCGCGGATATGATTCCGCCGGCATCGCCGTAGGCGGGCACAACGCGGCACTGCTTGAACTCCGCCGCGCCCCGGGCAAGCTCGGAAACCTCGAAGCCGTTCTCAAAACGCACCCCCTCGATGGAACTTATGGCATCGGCCACACGCGCTGGGCTACCCATGGCCGCCCCACGGAAGAAAACGCGCACCCCCACCGCGACTGCACAGGCCGCATCGTGGTCGTCCACAACGGAATTGTGGAGAACTACCTGGAGCTGAAGCGCGAGCTAACAGCGCTGGGGCACAAGTTCGTCACCGAAACCGACACCGAAATCATCGCGCATCTCATCGAGCAGATTCAGAAAGACGCGGAATCCGCAGGTGCCCCGCTAAAGCTGGAAGATGCCGTGCGCCGTGCAGTAAAAATGCTCACCGGCGCATTCGCGCTAGGCGTGCTCTCCTCCTCTGAGCCGGACAAAATCATCGTCGCGCGCTCCGGCCCTCCCGTTGTCATCGGCGTAGGCGAAGGCGAATCCTTCGTCGCCTCAGACGTGCCTGGAATCCTCCACTACACGCGCAACATGGCCTTCCTCGCCGACGGCGATATGGCCATCCTCACCCCGCAGGGCGTGGAGTTCTCAGACTTCGACGGCAACCCCGTAAAGCGCGAGCTGACACGCATCCACTGGGACCCCATCCAGGCGGAAAAGGGCGGCTTCAAGCATTTCATGCTCAAAGAAATCTGGGAGCAGCCAAGAGCCATCCGCGACACCACCATGGGCCGCATCTCGCTCGACTCAGGCAAAGTCTTCCTCGGCGAAATGGACCTGCCGGATGAAGAACTGGCACGCGCCACCAGCATCAACATCGCAGCTTGCGGCACAAGCTGGCACGCCGCCCTTGCCGGCAAATATATGATTGAGCGTCTGGCGCGTCTGCCGGTAGACGTGGACTACGCAAGCGAATACCGCTATCGCAACCCAATCCCCGACCCAACAGCGCTCGGCCTGCTCATCACGCAATCAGGAGAAACAGCGGACACTCTCGCAGCGCAGCGCGAAATGAAATCCCTAGGCTCAAAAACAATCGCCATCTGCAACGTAGTCGGCGCAATGGTGGCGCGAGAAGCGCACGGAGCCATCTATACCCACGCCGGCCCAGAAATCGGCGTGGCTTCCACCAAGGCATTCACCTCGCAGTTAACAGCGCTGTTCCTTCTCGCGCTCAAGCTCGGGCAACTGCGCGGCCACATGGATAAAGAGCAGTCGGTCGTGCTGATGGAAGAGCTGAATAAAATCCCCGGCAAATTGGAAGAGTTGCTGAAGACTTCCTCCGACCTCTGCGAAAAGCTTTCGGTGCATTTCTCCAACGCACGCGACTTTCTCTACCTTGGCCGCGGCATCCACTTCCCTATCGCGCTCGAAGGCGCACTCAAGCTCAAGGAAATCTCCTACATCCACGCCGAAGGCTACCCCGCCGGCGAAATGAAGCACGGACCCAACGCGCTCATCGATGAAACGCTGCCGGTAGTAGTGCTGGCCACGCGGGATAAATCGGACCCAGCCTCCGTGCTGCGCTACGAAAAGACGCTCTCCAACGTGCAGGAGGTTACAGCGAGGTCAGGGCGCGTCATTGCGATTGCCACTGAAGGCGACGAAACAATCAGCGGCCTCGTGGAGCAGACAATCTTCGTGCCACCAGCGCCGGAACTGCTGGCGCCGCTTCTCGAAGTAGTGCCCCTGCAACTGCTGGCCTATTACATCGCCGTCCGCCGCGGAGCAGACGTGGACCAGCCGCGCAACCTGGCCAAATCTGTAACCGTAGAATAAGCAGTGTCTGACGAATCGTTGTTGCTGTTCGAGAATAATAAAGTTTCATCCTCGATAATAAAGTCTCATCCTTACTAATAAAGTTTCATTCTGAACTTGGAGTTGGCCGGCGATAGAGTTGTAAAGTGCCAAACTCCACAGGATTGAGTGCTAAGGAAGTCATGCGAACCATCTACCTCATCGCCACCAGCGGCACCATCGAAAAGGTCTACTCCGAGCAGGCCGGCGGCAATGTCGATATCCTCGATCCGCACGACTACAATCGCTGGCTTGAGCCCGGCGTCCGCAGCAACCTCCAGTTGATTTATTGCGACCATACGATTCCGAGCTGATGAAAATCTGGCGTGTGAAGCCCGATGCGGAAAATGTCCGCGTCAATCATCCCGATCTAATCGAGCCGATTAAGTCACCTGACTAACCACCGATGTTGTTCTAGCCATTCTTGGAAGCAGTTACCAATTATGCAAAATCGCATTATGCGGTTTCGCATAATTGGGCATCACTTCCAATGTCGAAGAAATAGGGACACTGATCTCGCCGGCAGGTTGGCGCGCAACGAATCGTTGTAGAAACAAGTGCCTCCGCCCGATTGAAACACCGGTCTGCTCGGTTCTTCGCAGAGAAATCGAACTGTTGACGACTCGCATCCGAATAACCTTGGCATGGAAGCGGTGGGAGAGGAGTTGGCAGCGAGAATATCCAACGCTCCAAGCTTAAGCCGACAACATCGGTCGATTATTGGGCACTTTTCTATGTGATCTTCGTCATAGCAATCTCTACATTTGAGGTTATAGAAAGCCGTCAAGGTGTCCTGTGACTACACATTCTCAGCTTGACCTGATGCTCCTTGATACTGTGGGAGAACTAGGAATCAAAGGCAAAATATTTCCGCCATATATCGCGGTTATTCGGGATCAGTATTCTCGCAGCATTATTTCAGTGCATTTGCTCCATAACCAGAAAACAGTTGTGAAACCAAGTTCCTCTCACATCGGGAACAATAAGTACGTGCCGCTCCGAAGAAAGAATCTTGCGGGAAAAGCTATAGAGAGGAAGATTAAAGACTTGTGATGTACAAGATGGCGCGACTGGAATGCCATGTGCTCGGGATTAGTCATGGCTAATCGGAATCGACGGATAGATGAAAAGAAAATTGCCCGGTGGGTAAAAGAAGGGAGAGGACGTGGGCGCGGTGCAGAGTATCTTCCTTGGCTCACGGTTCAAGACGTCTCCTCCAGAGGGCGTTCACACCGTGTTTTTTGGCCGCAAGACAGGTCGCATTCATCACTTTTTGTCTGACCTAGAGCGGAATTTGTTCCTGCGTTTGGACTGGTGCGACTATGTAACGGACATTCGTGAGCAATTTCCACTGAATCGAGAGATTACTCGCCGCATTGCGCAGGAACTAGGCGTCCGCCATCCCGCTGACAATGTTACGAAAACGCAGATCGTGATGACTACGGATTTCCTTGTAGACGTTTGCCGACATGGGAAGACGAATCTGGAAGCCTGCTTTGTGAAGCCGGCTTCTGAACTCGAAAAAGACCGTGTGCTGGAGAAACTCGAAATCGAGCGCCGCGCGTGGGCCGAGCAAGGGATTCCGCTTCACATTTTTACAGAACAAGATTTCTCTCCTATTCTCACAAAAAATCTACAGTGGCTGCGAATGCTTGCTACCGACTGGACGCCGAGTTGAATATCGATGAATTTACCCGCGTTGTCATTGGTTGTGTACTGCACCACAATAATGCTCACATAATCAAGGATTATCCTCGTGATCTGGATATGCTTGCCGATGGGGTTAAACCAATCCCTGTAGAACTGTGGGAGTGGGGCGTCCAGAGGCGCAATGGCCGATCTTTGCAGTATCCGCATGAGCAAGTCAAACTGAGCCTACTGCCAACGGACGAAGCAACCATCACGGCATCCGGTATCGACTTCTATGGATGCTTTTATTCCTGCAATGAGGCTTTGAGCAGTCACTGGTTTGAGCGAGCGCGTCAGCGCGGGGTCTGGAAGGTGCGTATCTCCTATGACCCGCGCTGCATGGATGCGATTTATCTGCACGGCCAAGGAAAGTTCATTAAATGCGATCTTACTGACCGCAGTCTCGTTTTTAGATCAATGTCGTTGTGGGAAATCGACGAAATACGCGAGTCAGAGCGAGAGATGAATGCCAATCACGCCCCAAAGGAGATGGCAAGCAAAATCGATCTGAAGCGCCATGTTGAAAGCGTAGTCAAGGAGGCGCGTGCGGCAAAAGGCCGGCAAACATCGTCACCGATGAGTAAGCGTGCAAAGACTGCAAATATTCAAGCAAACCGCGCAGAAGAAAAGAAGGCATTGCGCAAGCGCGACGCATTTGTGCGTGATTCGCGTGGTCACGAATTCGGGATCTCGAAAGAAAATGGCGTGTCGGAGCCTGATGTAGATGAATATAGGCTTCCTGAAATAACCCCCAACATTCTCAATTTCAGCCGGAAAAGCAAATGAAGAAGATCAATACTCCCACGACAATACTGCCGGAGCACTTAGGTAACCCCTTCATCGCAAGTTTGCCTCCGTTGATGTCGAATCAAGATGCAATCGCGAAACTCTCAGAAGATCCAATATTCAGTGTCAGAGAAAGAAAGTATCCGCATCATCTGCGCCGTGCGTGCGTATTGCGACTAAATCGGCACTTCTTTAGGCCGATGAGGAGGCATCTTGAACTGGAGACGTTATTGGCACATCTTATTCGCGATGGGTATGATGGGCGGAATATCAGCGACGGGAGCTACTTAAAGCATCTGCAGAATAACCATGCACGAGTCGTTCAGCGTAATCTGCTAGCTCAAGCAAACTCAGCATCATCAACTGCGGCGGGCCTAACCCTGATTGGGTGCTCTGGAATGGGTAAGACAGAGACCGCCAGAAGAATCCTTAAGTTGTATCCACAGGTTATCGAGCACGTAAATCCTTTCAGCTTCCAGCAGGTTGTGTGGCTAAAGTTGGAATGTCCGCACGCCGGATCTGCCCGTCAACTCTGCCTTGAGTTCTTTCAGGCAATGGATGCGTTGATTGGCACAAACTATTTTCGCCAGTATCACCGATCCAATCTCGACGTGCTTGCAACGCAGATGGGAAGTGTTGCGACACGACACGGGCTCGGATTGCTGGTGATAGATGAATTACAAAACCTGCTCACTAAGGATTCTCCCAACCGGAGATACAGAGGGCAGAGTGATAAGGAGCGCGCAAAGCTGCTCAATTTCCTATTGACACTAATCAATAAGATTGGCGTTCCGATGTTGCTGGTTGGCACGCTGGCCGCCTCTCCTTTGTTGATAGATTCGCTGCGAGTGGCGCGCCGGGCCAGTAGCCTCGGAAGCCGTATTTGGGACCGCCTCGACCGCACAGAAGGGTGGGACTACTTTATTAATCAACTCTGGAAATTCCAGTGGACAACAAAGCAGACCAAAATCAACGATGAAATTATCAATACATTTTACGAAGAGACGCAAGGAATTCTCGATTTGGCAGTGAAGCTGTTCATTCTTGCCCAGATGACTGTAATCACTAACTCTGAATCAAATCACGATGCTCCTCGCTCAGAGGAACTCACTCCAAAGTTGCTTAAGCACGTTGCAAAGGAGAATTTCAAGCTATTGGGGTCGATGCTGACTGCACTGAAAAAAGGTGACAGGGAGGCTATTGCTCAATATGACGACATTAGACCTTTTCATGAGCATATCCAAGAAATATTCATGACCTCTGTGCCGTCAAGCGCCCACAGGGATGCACCGTATGCACCGCCGAGTACTCCTCGGACTCCCGCAGAATCCACGGATGCTCGGCAGAGGGTTCGCAATTCCTTGGCAGAACTTGAGATAGGCGAGGACATCATTGAGACGCTGCTTTCTACAGCCTGTGCGCAAGTACAGACCGATGATCCGGCCATGTTGATGTCAGCGATTCTCAGTCAAATGCAGCCTACCAAATCAATTCCAACTCCAAAATTCCCCTTGTCTAAAAAGCCGGCTACCACCAAGCGAAAGCCAAAGCCTGTCCTGCAGGATGGTGATGTCCGTCAAATTGTAAAGGATGGCAAAGGCAAGAAAATCACGGCCCATGAAGCGTTGGCATCTGCCGGCATGATTTCACCAGCGGAGAAACTCTTTCGAGCATCGTAATGGCTGTTTTCTTACCCCCAATTCATCCTGATGAATTGCTGTATAGCTTACTGGCTCGCGTCCATTGGCTTACATGCAGCGAGAGTCCTAAGCATAGCTTGGACTATCTTTTTGGCAGTAGGCGTGTGCGCGCGGGAGTGGCAATGCAAACCAACCTGGCGCGCCTTTGCAGGAATCTTCCGGCTAAAAGGCTGTTGACGCCTGAAGGCCTCACGAAGAGTGCCACTCTCTTTCCCTATCTTTCTGCATTTCATCCTCCAGACGTTCAGGAGTGGGCGCTTTCGCTCTTAACTGAAGGCAAAGCAGATGGTGTGCATTACCGTCTTGGACTCGTGTCTGGAAACGTGCAGCTTTCCTGTTATTTGCGCTACTGCCCAATATGCAGAGCTGAAATGCTGGCTAAGTTCAAAGAACTCTATTGGATGAGATCTCACCAACTCCCCGGCGTACTTGTTTGTCCGCATCACGAAGTCCCTCTTCTCGATAGTACGGTCACTCCATCCGCGACAAATCAACATGAATTCATCGTTGCCGACGTGAGCAACTGTCCGCCACGTCCGCGCCGAGTAGGACGAAAATGGAGCCCGAGGGCAGTAAAGCTCCTAGTTGATATAGCAAAGAAGAGTGTCGATGTTCTGGTTAATCCGCCGGCTCCTCGCTCATTACAGCAGTGGGGCAACCTATATCGTTCGGAATTGGTGGAGCGCGGATTCTGTAAAGGAAGCTCACATCTCAATCAGGAATCATTGCTAGAGGCATACACGTCGCATTTTGACCCGATTATCACCATTCTTCCGTTCGCTGATCCAGATCAATGGCTGTCAGCAATCACGCGCAAGCATAGAAAATCGTTCTCACCTTTGCGGCACATTCTCTTGCAGCTATTGTTAGAAGCAACGCCACGGCGTAAGCCAGTGTACTTTTCCACTCGTGACCTCTTGCCATGTAGAAACCCTTTAGCAAAGCACTTTGAGCTACTCTCTATGACGAAGAGCGGCGTTCATAAAGAAGGTGGGAAGACAATCGAAGTGTTTCGCTGTACTTGCGGCTATGCTTTCAGTCAATCGACTGAGTTAGGAAGTCGCATCAGGATTCTCGACTTGGGGCCATTTTTCGAGGCGCGCCTGCGTGAATTGGTGGCCGCCGGAACGGGTTTACGTGCATCCGCCCGTGCCTTGTCAGTCGATACCAATACCGTTCGCCGCTATACGAGCAAATTTGGCCTGCAAGCAAACTGGAAGAGATGGTCAGTAGTTCCCAAGCCGCCCAAGCACGATGGAGATAGGATGCGTGCCAAATGGTCTTCGGGACACGAGGTCTGGCCCAATTTGTCACGCCAGCAACTCCGTATGAAGATGCCGGCTGTCTACACCTGGCTTTATCGCCATGACGCAGATTGGCTGAAATCACAGCCACCTCTTCCGTTGCCAAAACGCGGAGCAAGGCCACGGAAAAACTGGTCCAAAATCGATGCGCTGCTCGCTGCTGAATTGAAGGACGGCGCGACTCATCTTCGTGCCAAGACTCCACCCGTTCCAGTTACCCGAGCGGCGCTAGAGCGGCTGCTTGGTAGACCGAATTGGTTTGAGTCTCGTCTGGAGAAGCTACCTCTCTGCGTAGCAGCACTCAATGAGGTAACTGAATCAGTAGAAGCAATTCAATGTCGTCGTGTCATGTGGGCCGCTAATGAACTCCGCCTCACCGAAATGCCCACAGTCGCCTGGCGCATCCGGCGCCTTGCGGGATTGTCTGATAACTGCGCCCCTTCCGTGGAGGCCGCATTGATTGCATCCGAACGGAGCGCAGCATGGTCATCAAATCGTTAATCCGTCATAGGGGCGACCTGGAATTGCGCTGGATTGACGGTTACATTGACAATCCTGCAAAGGGGCTGCAAGTTCAGGGCCAATTCCTCAGCCATACCGGTGGCGCAATGTTCGGAGTGGAACTTCCATTTAGCCTGCTGCCACTGCTTACACCTGGGCTTGTTCTGTCGAGGGGCGAAGTACAAATGGCACGCCGTACAGGCAAGGAATCTCAAATTATCCTTGGGGACTTGTCGCTGGCAGAAGAAATCACAGCGCAAACGTGCAATATCTTCAAAGAGCATTATCGGATTGGCCACAGTGGTGGTGACCAGAGAATTCTGCGCTATAGGGCTGGTTCAAAGGAATATCTCGTGCCGACTGTTGAGTTGATCCGATTCTTATTCCTCCACAACCGCGTTTTGGCCGAGCATTTGCTGCTACCGTCGGGCCTGATGAATCTAGCAGTTGTGCCTCTCCCTGGCAGATATAAGGAAGTTACTATCGAATTTACTGATCGCTTGGCTCGAAAAGCAATCTCACTCGAATTCGTGAATGAATTTGCGTGGCTGGCCATCGATCCAGACGGCCGCAGAGCATGGGACAGCATCCGAAGACGAAGTGCAGGCGAGCACTTTCTCGCCCTCAATCCGCCTGCGTTAAAGAACTGTTGCATTGAGTTCCGCGGCATTGAGCACGAAGGAGAATCTCTCGTGCTTGAGATACTGTCAATTTCTGGCCGGCTATTGCCTGCCGAGACGATTACCTGGACTCATCCGGCCGTCTATGAAAAATCGCGTAAAAGCCTATATGCCGGCAGTGGCGCGCGACGGTCCAAGGTTAACGCAGGTCGCACGCGCCGGAACCGTGAATATATTGTTGATGGAAATGTCGGGTCCAAGACACGGCGTAATCAGGATGTGCTCCTTCTTGGCGGCAAAAGAGGTTCCTTCGC
Source organism: Occallatibacter sp. FHG110214_02 (assembly GCF_059115385.1). Lineage (NCBI taxonomy): Bacteria > Pseudomonadati > Acidobacteriota > Terriglobia > Terriglobales > Acidobacteriaceae > Occallatibacter > Occallatibacter sp. FHG110214_02. The sequence continues at coordinate 226,368 of NZ_JBZYWK010000006.1, forward strand.
CAATTATGCGTTTATCGTCAAGCAGGCCCGCACCCGTTTCAGCCCATTCCAATCTGGCAGTGGAACTGAGCCCAATAATCGACGAAATCAGCAAATAAGTGGAGCCCGAGAGGTCACTCCTAAGCGGCCAATAGTAATCCCGCAGACGGCAAGCGTAGGGGAAGTCGCTTTCGGCCACGCGCTTCCCCCAGTTGATTTCTCTGTACTCCCGCTGGCGCCGTGGACTGAAATCGGCGACCTTGGACTGCTGCATGAAACGCTCGGCAAAGTGGAACACAGCTATTCAGGGTTGACTCTGACAAGAGGGCTTTACTATCTGAACTATGGCTCAGCCTTTTCCTTTTGCGGCCCACGTCGTCGCACCTATCTGCTGGCAGTTTTTACCGCCCAGAATTGCCATCCGCGAGTTCTGATCGATGTGGATCACACGGGCGGAAGTGGATTGTCTGCTTTACTGCTTCGATATGAAACGCCCACTCCACTTGGTAAAGTTGCTGGTCATGTCAACGAAATCATGGGAAACCTTATCTGGAGCTACGGCCACTGGAGCGTTTACACAGAATCCCGGTTATCACGGTTTGTGAAGATTAAGAGGATTCCGAGGTTATTGCGAATGCACGACCGCGCTGAAGACCAGGAGTACGTGAAGCGATGGGTCCATCGCCTCAACTCAGAGCTGTGTTGGCAACAACTATCTCTGAATAACGACTGGACGGACTGACGAGCGTCCCATGGAGGAGTCGGCCCATCAGATGACGGAAAATACTAGTTGGAATCGCCATCATCTCGTCTATCGAGTCCCTCGACGGTTCCGCCATCCGCGTCGAAGCGCACATATTGAATCCTCTGGTGACTTAACTCAAGCATGATCGTAATAAACTGCTCACTAAGTCCAAATGCGCGGGATTCCTCTGCGAAACGCTGGCGAACGGCCTGATCCTGCGGCGGAGGGAAGAAAAAAGATGCGCGCCCGGTGTCGTGCTCAGCGATATGGTTAGGGGCATTGAAATTTGAAATCAAGTCCAAATCGGACTCGGCGAGATATGCGGTCGAAATGTCTGCGTATTGGTACGTCTGGAACTCCATGATGATTTCCTCTTTTTTGTAGAATTGTTTGATTTCTTGTCAACGAATCCTGCCGATTGCTAGCAGAACTCAACGAGCCCGCTGGCCCTAAGCTCGGAACATCGTGCGCGCTCCTGGCTTAGAGGCACAAAGAAGGCCACCCTCACGGGTGGCCTTCTTGCTGGTTGACTGGGTTGGTCGAGCTTCCTAGTGTCGGAAACTCAAGGCGCATTGCATCTCGCAACACGCGAAGAATCAATAGGATAAGTCAGAGTTTTTGCAAACTACGCAAGACCGATACATCGGTGATGCGTAATTTTTCCTACACAAAATGTGTAGTTTGACGGAAGAGAGCGGGGGCTTTTTGTTGACTATGAGTGCACCAACTACATGGACGAGCTTTGAAGAGGATGACACTTTATTATTCCTGCAGCCCGTATGACCGGTCGTTAGAAGATATTCTTTCAAGGGATTCTTTATAAACAATTTATCCTAAGAGAATGTGAAGTTTAGGAGCGCGATCTTGCCGATTTCTCGCCCAGAGTTAAACGAGCAAGCGATACTGCGGCTGATAGAGAGTCTGCGGTCGCGTCGGATGTTTTCTATGACCGGCGCGGGGCTTTCTTCCTGGGCGGGATACCCGGTTTGGTCACAACTGCTTGCTAGGCTTGAGACGAGAGTCGTGGAAGTGCGGGATGGAGAGATCAACGTAGACCTTATCCGAAACCGCTACCAGCATTCACCCCTGCAGCTCGCTCACAAGCTAGGCCACGAACTTGGCAATGAGTTCTTGCTTTTTTACGCGCGCAGTTCGGTCCGGCAGCCGGTGGCGTCCTCCAACCTGTTCTTTTTCAGTTCGCCTCATTGCCCTTCGAGCAGCACCTGACGCTAAGGGCAATCGCTGATTTCCGTGATCTCTTGAAACAATCGAGCGTAGCAACTGCTGTAGCCGGACTATTGAACCTCTTCACCGAACATGCCTGGCCCGAGGCCGTAACGCTTACTTTCCGACTAGAGGAAGCATTCCGATAGGCCATGAACGGCAGCGCGATGGGCCGCGCACAGAGATATTCCTTCGAGCGATTTGCTTGAATTGTCTGTATCTAAATTGCGAATGTGCCTGAACTCCCCAGAATGAGTAGACAAATTGCGCAACCGAAACTGTGTGGTTTAAGGGGCAACCGCAAACTTCAGGAATCTAGAAATCAACAACTTGTTATATAGGTTAAACATATATTCAGGGCATCATATTTTTAGGGCCTTTGTCCGTAGTCGAAAACAGGTCGTCTACATCCGCACTCTTGTCCCCTTTGCAATCGTACGAACGATAGGGCTTAAGCGCTTCCACTCGGCATACGCCGCAAGAGATTGCCGGCTGCTCTGGTTCTGCTTGCAGCAATGGGAGGTATGCTGGCAATGATGACCGGCTGCTCCGGCGGTGACTCCTCTTCACGGGGAACTCCTACCGGCACAGCGCTCGTCACAATCACCGCAACGGGAACCTCCGGTACGACGCAGATTGCAAATGCCGTTCTCGTACAGGTCAATGTGACGAAAAAGTAAGAGGCGCACCAGCAATAGGCCGTCAGCTTCTGTGCGCTGACTGAGTATCACTGCCGTACTTGCACTCATGAAGGACATAACCGGGCGGAAGGCGCGCAAATGAGCGTGTCTTCCGCCTTTTTGTCCTGAAGCACTCAGCTATTTTGAAAGATCTTCGGACGGGCAAGAGACACGTTACATATCGGATGAATGTCGATGTTGCATATTCGCAAATAGCAAGAGAGGCACGCAAAATCCTTGCGTGCCTCTCTTGCAGCAACGTCCCAATTACTTCGAAACGTTGATGGTGAAGGTTTGGCTCTGCGTTATGGTTCCTGATGACGCCGTAACGGTCAGGACCGCACTTCCGGTTGGGGTCCCAGGATACTTGTAACCATTGCCTCCGCATCCGGTGAGCGACAAGGAGAATCCGCCGGCCAGTCCCAGTATCAGGACGAGCATCATGGCCCTTGGAAGGTTACGTTTGCGCACTGGAAAGAGA
>NZ_JBZYWK010000007.1:0-239359 GCF_059115385.1 Occallatibacter sp. FHG110214_02
CCCCAAAATGCGCCCAAGCCACAGCGCATACCTGCTTAATCGAAAGGACTTAGCTAAAACACAGGGGAAGAGATTCCCTCCGGGATCGGGCTGCTTTTTGCTCTGAAAATATATAGAACACAACCGTCGAAATAACACGCAAATGCGGCGGAAAAATTTCTGTAATAGGGGCGCATTCCAGAACCACAACCTATATAGCTTGATAATGAAGTCAGTACTCCCCCGCGCCCTTCCTGTTCACCCCATGCAAGGCTCAAGCGAACCGGCATGTTCTTAAGGGGATCTTAAGGAAATTCAACTATTCTTTTAGTTGTCGTCCTTTTAGCACACTTCTACGTCTACATGTTTGGATGCAATGAATTTTTTAGTTGCAGTTGCGAGCCAGTTGTAAAGGGCTTGCCTGCAGGGGAAGCAATGACACGCAAGGCACGCATTACGACTTCCGCTACGGGGCTGGCTTCCCTACTGGCCGCCCTGCTGATTTTTGTCGCAACCTCCGGCGCGCATGCGCAGGCCGCCGCACGCTTTCTCGGCTCCATAACCGCCATCAATAACGGCACGCTGACCATAAAAACTGACGCAGGCGAAGTACATGATGTAGCAACTCCCGAAGCGGTGGTGGTCAAGCGCATTGAGCCCGGCCAGACAAGCCTGAGCTCTGCGGCAACCATTGCTCTTACGGATTTGGCCGTGGGCGATCGCGTGCTCGTTCTGCTGGACCCCAGCGCCTCTTCCCCCACGGCCCGTCAGATTGTCGCCATCAAGGCGGCGGACGTTGCTCAAAAGCAGCAAAAAGAGCGTGAAGAGTGGCAGCGCAACGGAATAGCCGGCCTCGTAAAGAGCGTCGATGCCTCCGGCGGCGTAATCACCGTTGGAACCGGCGCGGGTCCCACCGCGAAGACGGTCACCATCAAGACAACGGCCTCCACCGTTTTGAAGCGCTATGCCGCGGACTCGGTGAACTTCGACCAGGCGCAGGCAGCTCCCATCGGCGCCATTCATGAAGGCGACCAACTGCGCGCCAGGGGCGACAAGAGCCCCGATGGAGCAACGCTCACGGCAGATGCCGTGGTTTCCGGCACCTTCAAAAACCTTTCGGGAACGATTGCCGCGATTGACCCGGCGGCCAAGACTGTTTCCATTAAAGATCTGGCATCCAAGAAGAACTTCACCATTCACATTGGACCAGACGCGCAGATGCACCGCATTCCGGACCGGATGGCGCAGATGATTGCTGCTCGCCTGAAAGGTGGCACGGCGGAAGGCGGCGGAGGCCAGGGACAAAATCCCGGCGGCAATGGCCGCGGCCCCGGTGGCGGTGGCGATACTTCGCAATTTCTAAACCGCACGCCCGCAATTCAACTTTCCGATCTGCAAAAAGGCCAGGCCGTCATGGTCGTAGCCTCGGACGGCACAACGGACGTAAACGCCATCATGCTGCTGGCGGGCGTGGAACCACTGCTCGAAGCGCCCGCAGCCCGCGACCTGCTCTCAAGCTGGAGCATGGGCGGCGGAGAAGGTGCAGCCGGCGTTCAGTAATTCAGCAATACACCTTTGGTGGCCATTTTTCGTACCAAATTTTGCACGGCAACGTGCACTTGACTTGATTTGTCTCAAGAGAATAACGAGGGGAACTTTGCATTCCGCATTTCAACGTTTCTTTTTGCTTCCGCTGTCCCTGGCGCTAGCTTCCACTGCAATACTGACGGCGCAGGCGCCTGCGCCCGCCGCGACGGACACCGTATCCGCATCGCAGGCCGCTACTCCCGCAACCACGGTAACCATTCGCGGACGCATCACCGACCCCGATGGCGCACTGATTCCCGGCGCTAAGGTGACCATTGCCACTCCCGATGGTAAGACCGTAACCTCCACCACCGCTGACCAGTCCGGCAACTACGAGATTCACGGACTGAAGCCGGGCACCTACGTTGTGCGCTCGGATTTCGCGGGATTCGCACCCTTCCAGTCGCCGGGGATTCCCATCGCCGCAGGCGCAGCCAAGCGCGTCGATATCAAGATGGCCATCCAGGTGGAGCAGCAGAACGTAATCGTCACCGACGATGCTCCGACGGTCAACGTAGAGGCCAGCGGCAACTCGAACGCGATTACGCTCAAGGGCAAAGACCTCGATGCCCTTTCCGACGACCCCGATGAGCTTTCCAACGAGCTCTCCGCACTTGCCGGCCCTTCGGCAGGCCCGAACGGCGGACAGATTTATATCGATGGCTTCTCCGGCGGACAGCTTCCGCCCAAATCGGCTATCCGCGAAATTCGCATCAACCAGAACCCGTTTTCCGCTGAGTTTGACCGCCTCGGCTATGGCCGTATTGAAATTCTGACCAAGCCCGGCACCGACAAGCTGCACGGCCAGTTCTACATCCAGGGCAATGACAGCGGCATGAACACCGGCAATCCGTTCGTGCAGAGCGTGCCCTCGTATTACAGCTACCAGTTCAACGGCACGGTAAGCGGAGCCATCAACAAGAACACCTCGTTCTTTGCCAGCGCGGAGCGCCGCAACATCGGCGACGTAACCTCCTTTCTGCTGAGAGAAGCCGCATTTTTGCAGGATGGCAGCTACCAGGTTTTTGACAACTATTCCGTCGGACAGCCCACGCAGCATAATCGCACCAACGTCTCCGGGCGCATCGACTGGCAGATTGGCGAGAAGAACACCTTCACCGCTCGCTATGGCTTTTATGACGACGAGCAGGAAAACAACCTGAAATCCGGCGCACTGCCCAGCGCGGCCTATCACTCCTCTTCAACCGACCACACGATACAGATCAGCGATTCCTACGTAATCAATGACCACATCGTGAACGAAACGCGCCTGCAGTATCAGCGTACCAACGGGACGGTCACGCCCTACTCCACCGCCCGCACAATTCAGGGCGGCGGAGACTTCGTCGGCGGCGGCTCTTCCACGCAGGCCAGCAGCGACCACACAACGCACCTCGAACTGCAGAACCTGACCACGTGGAGCGCCGGAACGCACGCCATCAAGTTCGGCACGCGCCTGCGCGACGGACGCGATGCCAACTTTACCGACTCCAACTTCAACGGCTCGTTCGGTTTCAGTTCTCCCGACCAGGGCAAGACCACCGCAGGCCAGGTTTACGCCGCGCTGGCCAACGGCCTGCTCGCAGGCCAGACCTACCAGTCGCTGGTCAACCAGGGCTACGCGCCGACGACAGCCACCTACACCACTGGCCAGCAGCACGCCGTGGCGAACATGTTCGACCTCGCGCTGTTCTTCCAGGACGACTGGAAGGTGAACCAGTTCCTGACGCTCTCCGGCGGCGTTCGCTTTGAGTCGCAGAACCACGTTGTCGACCACAATGACTGGGCTCCGCGCTTTGCGCTTGCCTACGCGCTCGACGGCCACAAGGGCGGACAGCCAAAGACTGTTCTTCGCGCCGGATGGGGCATCTTCTACGACCGCTTCCAGACCACCAACCTGCTCGGCATTCAGCACGCCAACATACAAAACAAGATTGTGCTGAACAAGCCCATCTGCGGCGAAACAACTCCCTCCAGCGCAACCTCCTGCGCCGCTCCCGGCGTGTCGCTCGAAAACATGGACCTGAGCACGCTGGTCAGCACCGCTGGTGCAACCGCAAACAACAGCGGCATTCCGCTGCGCTACCGTCTGGATGCACAGTACAAATCGCCCTACACCGGACAGGCCGGTGCAAGCCTGGAACGCCAGGTGACCAAGACGCTGAGCGCGACGTTAACCTACCTGCACTCGCTCGGCGTGCACCAGATGGTAACCACCAACGCCAACCAGCCTGATGCCGATGGCGTCTACCCGGTCAATCCCGCGGGCGGTTATGTCTACCAGTACACGCCCGAGGCTGTCTTCAAGCAGGACCAGTTGATTGCCAGCGTCAATGCGCGCATCAGCCCCCGGCTGAACTTCGTAGGCTTCTACACGCTGGGCTTTGCGCACAGCGACGGCGGCGCGGGCTCGAATGCGTCGAACGCCTACAACATCAGCGAGGATTACGGCCCGGCGACCTTTGTTTCGCGGCACCAGATTTTCGCAATGGCCAACTACACAGGACCATGGCAGTTGCACTTCAACCCCTTCCTGATTGCGCAGGCTGGCAAGCCCTTCAACGTTGTTCTGCAGAACGACTTCCTGAACGGCTTTGGCAACCAGCGCCCCGGCGTAGCTACGGACGCGGAGTGTAACCAGGGCGGACAGTATGTCTCCACGCCGTTCGGCTGCATGGACGCCGACCCGGTATCCGGCGAACAGTTGATTCCGGCCAACATTGGCATGGGACCGGCAGCGGTTGCCTTCAACCTTCGCGTAAGCCGCAGCTTCGGATTCGGTCCGGAGACAGGCGGACGCAGAAATGGCCAGAATGGCGGCGGACCTCCTCCGGGCGGTGGTGGCCCCGGCGGTGGCGGTGGCCGTGGAGGCGGTGCTCCGGGAGGCGGCCTTGGTCCAGGCGGCTTCGGCGGTGGTGGTGGCCGTGGAGGCGGAGGCATGCGCGGAGGGGGTGATGGCGGCACAAACCACCGTTACTCACTGAACCTCAGCGCACAGGCCCTCAACCTGTTCAACAACATCAACTACGGCGGCCCCAATGGAACACTGGGCTCTGATGGCTTCCTGCACTCGACGACGCTGGCTGGCGGCATCTTCAACAGCCCGACAGGTTCAGCGGCACGGCGAATCTTCCTGCAAGCAGTCTTCCAGTTCTAACTTCCCTGCTTCAATGTGGGATAACAGCAAAGGCCGGAGCAATCGCTCCGGCCTTTGTTATTTAAAACTAGAAAGATACACCCTAAAACTATATGCGAATTCGCGAAAACCGCTACAATGTCCAGAAAATAAAAGCCTTCGCAGCTAGCGACTAGCTGCAATCATCTGCGCGGCATGCTGAAGGCTGGTATCGGTAACCTTGGCGCCGCTCAGCATACGGGCAACCTCATGCGTACTGGCGCGCTGGTCGAGCAGGCGAACATTCGTCTTGGTGCGGCCATCCGCTTCCCTCTTTTCAATCAGGAAGTGCTGATCCGCAAAGGCGGCAATCTGTGGCAGGTGGGTCACGCAAAGAAGCTGCTGCCCCCGGCTGAGAGCCTTGAGCTTTTGTCCCACGGCTTCTGCGGCACGCCCGCCAATACCGATATCGATTTCGTCAAAGACCAGCGTGCGAGGCGTGGGAATCTTCCTGTTGTTCTTCGACGAGTGCTCTTCAACCGCAACTTTGAGCGCCAGCATGACGCGGCTCATTTCGCCGCCCGAGGCAATCTCGTGCAGCGGCTTCAGCGGTTCCCCGGCGTTAGTGGCAATGCGGTACTCCACCTCATCCCAGCCGTTGGCGCTCCAGTTCTGCTCGTCGCGCAGGTCAAGAACAGCAATCTCAAACTTCACCTTCATCGCAAGCGAGTTAATCTCCGCTTCTGCCTGTTTCGCAAGCTTTTCCGCGGCGGCTTTGCGAGCTTCTGTCAGGGTGGAAGCGGCCTTTTGATACTCATCAGAAGACTTTTGAACCGCCGCACGCAGCGTCTTCAGTGCCTCGTCGCGGTTCTCCACTTCGCCCAGCTTGCGGCTAATCTCTTCTCCAAATGCAATCACCTCGGCAACCGACTTGCCGTATTTGCGCTTCAAGCGGTCCAGAGCAGCCAAGCGGTCTTCAATCTCGGAAAGCCGGTCAGGGCTGGCGTTGATGCCCTCGGCATAATCGCGCAAGCTGGAGGCAACGTCCCCCACAGTGGCACGCGCCGATTCAAGCTGCTGCGCAGCCTCTGAAAATTTGCTGTCATAGCGGGCCAACTCTTCCACGTTGCGCACAGCCGCACGCAGGCTCACCTCTGCTGAAGAACTGCCTTCATAAAGCTGCTCAAACGCGCCCATCGCGGCGGCATAGAGCTTTTCCGCATTCGCCAGAACGCGCTTTTCCGTTTCGAGCGCATCGTCTTCCCCGGCTTCCAGGTTGGCCGCTTCAATCTCCTTGGCCTGGTAGCTCCACAGGTCCACCATCTTCAGCCGCTCCGCCTCGCCCTGCTGCAAGTCACGCAGCCTGTCAGAGGCATCCTTCCACTTCGCATAAGCCTTTTCAACGGCATCCGTCGAGATGTTGTTAAAGCGATCCAGAAGATGCTTCTGCTGCCCCTGGTCAAAGCTGGTAAGCGTCTCGCTCTGCGCGTGAACCAGCGCAAGCTCCGGCGCAAGCTGCTTCAAAACAGTTACCGTTGCAGGCTGATTATTGATGAATACGCGCCCCTTGCCATTGGAAAGCACCTCGCGGCGCAGAATAATGTCCGCGCCCTCGGAATCGATGCCATTCTCTTCCAGCACAGCCTCTGCCGAAGCAGTGGACTCAAAAACGCAGGAAACGACAGCTTTTTCCGCGCCATGGCGGACGATTTCCGCCGACGCCTTGCCGCCCATCAGCAGCGCAAGTGCATCTACGAGAATAGATTTACCCGCGCCCGTTTCGCCCGTGAGCAGGTTGAGCCCAGGGCCAAAAACAGCGATGGCGTGATCGATAACAGCGTAGTTTTCCGCGCGCAACTCAACTAGCATTTTTTGACCGAATCCGAGCACAGCGTAGCATGAACGGCACAATGTTTTCTTTACGATAGGCTACGAATCGCACAAGATGCACCATCTCGATAACTTGGACGCACCCGCTGCGTCTGTTAACGTAAATCCGAGAGGTCTATGTCTATTTTTACCGCAGCATTATTTCTGTTCCAGCAGTCTGACAGCGATGCAGCAGCGGCTCCGGCAGCTCACAGCTCCGCCTTAATGGAGATGGTGAACAACATGGGTCCGGTTGCCATCTTCGTGTTGATTGTCCTGCTCATCTGCAGCCTCTATTCGTGGACAATCATCCTCGGCAAGCTTTCCCTCTTCAAAAAAGTTACGAATGAGAGCCGCCGCTTCGTCCGCTCCTTCCGCAAGGCCACGCGCCTGCAGGAGATTTCGACGCTGGCTGCGGATTTCAAATCCAGCCCCCTGGCCGCAGTCTTTGAAGACGTCTATGAGACCTACAAGCGCCAGACAGGCGGCTCAGGCCCGCCGCGCAACATGGCAACGCTGGAGCGCTCCGCACAGACCGCCGCAAGCGAGGCCGTCACCAAGCTGGAATCGCGTCTGACGTGGCTCGCAACCATTGCCGGCGTCAGCCCCTTCGTCGGTCTCTTCGGCACGGTCATGGGCATCGTGGAAGCCTTCCACGGCCTCGGCACCGCGGGCGCGGCCACGCTGCGCGCTGTGGCTCCCGGCATCTCAGAAGCGTTGGTTACCACCGCCGCCGGTCTCTTTGTCGCCGTGCCCGCGCTGGTGGCTTACAACCAGTTTGCGTCGCGCCTGCGTGTCTTTGCCTCCACCATTGATGACTTCAGCCGCGAGCTGTTGAACTCGATGGAAGAGATTCCCTCACGGGCCGCGGCTCCTGCTGCTCCGGCAGCCCCTGCGCCGCGCTTTAGTGCGGAAGGTGGGCGTGACCTGCCCACGCGAGGTTAAGCCGCATGGCCTTTACCACTGCCAATGGACGAACGCAGACCTCGCTGGCGGAAATCAACATCACTCCGCTGGTAGACGTGGTGCTGGTGCTGCTCATCATCTTCATGATTACCGCGCCAGTGCTGCAATCCGGCATTGAAGTAGCCGTGCCGAAGACGCGCACGGTAAAAGAAATCACCGAGCAGCGCATCGTGCTGTCAATTGACCGCGAAGGCTCGCTCTTCCTCGGCGATAAGCCGGTAAACATTCACCAACTGCCGGATTTACTGCGCGCAGGCACAACCGACCCGGCGCACAAGGTCATCTATCTGCGCGCCGATGAGCGCGTACAGTTCGGCGTCTTTGCCAGCGCAATGGACGCGGTGAAGCAAGCCGGCATTACCAATATCTCGATTGTGACGCAACCGCTCGAAGGCAAGACCCGATAAGGACGATGAGCACTCTATACGAAGGCGAGCATCTGGAGCGAGAGCTGGCGGGAGAGTCCTTTGCGGCCCCGGCCACAGGCTCCGTGTTGCTGCACCTTGCGCTTGTTGGCGTAGTGATTGCCCTCGGCCTGCTGCGCGGTCTCTTTCATCCTGCAACATGGGGCGGACCTGCCGCAGGCGGCGCAATTCGCGCACAGATTACAAGCACAATTCCCTTGCCCAACGACCAGCCGCCCAACGAGAACGTGCTGGCAACCGAGCATCCAAGCCCCGCGCCTGCTCCCCCTGCTCCTGCGCCTAAAACCAAGGAAGCGGTCGACGAGACAGCGATTCCGGTTCTCGGCAAACAAAAGCAATCCGCACCCAAGGCAGCGCCCAAGACGAATCCGGTCAAGCAGCCCGTCAAGCCCGACACGCGCCCCACGCCAAACAAGCAGCCCATTACAAAGCCCACCAACAAGGCCGAGTACGGCGAGCAGGCCGCCAATAATATTCCGCGCGCCGTGCAGGGCGTAACAACGCCGGGCCCCACATCCGTTACCGAAGGTGACTTCGGCACGCGCTTTGGCTGGTACGTAAACCAGATCAACCGCAAGATGGGGCAAACATGGAACAAATTTGAGGTAAACCCCGCTACGCCAAAGGGCGCGCGCGTTTACATGACATTCACCATCGCCCGCGATGGAACCCCATCGAACGTGCAGTTGGACAAGTCCAGCGGCAGCCCTACACTCGACCGCTCATGCGTCAACGCGGCTCGCCGTGTAGACACATTTGGTCCACTTCCTCCGGGATATGGACAGAGCACGTTGAACGTCTCGTATTATTGTGAGTATTGATTGCTTAGATACACCAGCAGACTTCACACGCTGGCACTTAAAGTTCTTGGCTCTGTTTCTTGAGGCCGGCCGTCATACAGGAAGGACCGCACTGAAGATGAATTCAGGCAAGCACTCCATCATGGATAAGAGATCTCTTCGCTTCCCCGCTGTTCTTTTCGCATTCGTTGGCCTTTGCGCCGCATCGCTCTCCGCGCAGGACTGGGTCCACGCAGGCACGAACCTTGGCAATGCGCGCATTCGCGTCGCCTCGGCAGATTTCAAGCCTGTAGGCGATGACCCGCAGACACCCGCGCTCAAGGCCACCTTCGACACGACGCTCTATAACGACCTGTCGAACGCAGGTATCTTTGACATGGTCTCCAAGAGCCTCGCCCCGCAGGAAACGCCCGGCTCGCCGCAGGAGATTCACCTGCCGCAGTGGTCCGCCGCCCCGGCCTCTGCATCGATGGTGGCCTTCGGTGCGCTCTCCGCAATGGGTGGCAAGCTGGTTGTCTACGGCTGGCTGGACGACGCAGGCAACGCCGCAAGTCCCGTCGTGCTGACCAAGCAGTACAGCGAGACCGCAAGCCAGGAGATGGCCCGCACCATTGCGCATCGCTTCGCCGATGAAATCATTGCGCGTCTCGGCGGCGGCATCAACGGCATTGCCGAAACCAAGATTTACTTCGTCTCAGCCCGTTCCGGCTCCAAAGAAATCTGGGTAATGGACTACGACGGACAGAACGCGCATCCCATCACGCACCTCGGAACCATCTCGCTCTCGCCGCGCGTCTCGCCTGACAACAGCCGCGTAGCCTTCGCCTCACTCGGCAAAGAAGGCTGGGCAATTCGCATGTTCTCGCTCGACCTTGGCCGCGTCGTAGGCTTCCCCGGCGGCTCCGCTGGCGGAAACAACTTCTCTCCCGCATGGTCTGCGGACGGTAGCAGGATTGCATTCTCTTCCGCACGCTCCGGCTCGCCGGAAATCTGGGTAACCGATGCCAATGGCAACGGAGGCCGCCAGTTGACCTCCTTCCGCAAGGCGGACGTTTCGCCAACATGGAACCCCAAGACCAACGCGCAGCTCGCCTTTGTAAGCGGACGCACCGGGTTGCCGCAAATCTACACAATGGAATTGGACGGCTCAAACGTGCAGCGGCTGACCGATGGCGGCTATGCCATCTCACCCTCGTGGTCGCCGAATGGACAGTTCCTCGTCTTCAGTTGGAATCGCAAGTACGGGCCGGGCGCGCCGGGCGGGCAGGATATCTATGTGATGGACATTGCCAGCAAGCGGTGGATGCAGCTTACGCACGAGTCAGGCTCCAATGATTTTCCAAGCTGGGCTCCCGATGGACGGCACATCGTCTTCGAGCGCGGCTCGGGCGGGCATGCCGAAATCTGGTCCATGCTTGCCGATGGTACCGAGCAGCACCAGCTCACCAGGGGCGGCAGCAACTTTATGCCGAACTGGAGCTGGAAATAAACAAATAATGCTGCCAGAGTTGCATCGTAACTATTCAGAACCGTTTCTCTGCTCCGTATTGCGGTAAATGTTGTTGCCAAGAGGTCTAAAATTTTAACGCGTGGGCAGCACACAAGATCGCTGCTGCGGAAGGAGATGCGTCGTGAGATATTCGTATCGTCTGGTAACCCCTGTTCTACTTTTGGCTTCCCTTGGTGCCGTCGCCGGCTGCAAGAAGAAGGAAAAGCCGCTGCCGCCTTCGTCAATGGCTCCCGTTGCCACGGCTCCAGCGCCAACAGCGCACATTTCGGCGTCACCAACCACGATTTCCTCCGGTGACCAGGTAATCATCTCCTGGCATACGACGGACGCAACGAACGTCTCCATTGACGGCATCGGCCCTGTTCCCTCTTCGGGCGTTAAAACGGTGCTTCCGACGGCTTCCACCAGCTACCACCTCGTGGCTCGCGGCGACGGCGGCACAGCCGACGACACGGCCCGCGTAACAGTCTCCGCTCCCCCGGCTGTTGCTGCTCCTTCCAGCGGCCTGAGCGAGGATGAAGAGTTCCGCCAGAACGTGCAGGACGTCTTCTTCGATTACGACACAGCCGAGATCAACGGACCCGGACAGGCAACGCTGCAGAAGGATGCCGCTTACCTGAACAGCCATCCGAATGTGCGGTTTGTAATCGGCGGCTACTGCGATGAGCGCGGCTCGAACGAGTACAACCTCGCCCTCGGCCAGAATCGCGCCGAGTCCGTGAAGACTGCGCTGGTTAACGCCGGCATCGCAGCCAACCGGATTCGCGTTATCAGCTACGGCAAGGAAAAGCCGTTCTGCTCAGAGTCGAACGAACAGTGCTGGCAGCAGAATCGTCGTGGCGGCTTCGCACTCGACAAGTAACCACGAGTAAACCTGATTCCGAATCAGGTCCGTCTAAAATTGAAGGTGAGAGAAATGGAGCGGTCCACGTTTTCGCAATAGCGGCGTGGGCCTCTCCATTTGAAATGGTGAAATCATGCAAAGTTTCCGCCCAACTTTTTTTAAGCTGACCCGTTCCCGCCTTGCCGCCGCGTCGCTGGCCGTGGCGCTGCTTGCCGTTGCTCCCTCGCCTGCCCACGCAGAGTCGAAGGACATGATTGAACTGAAGGCGCAGGTTGCGCAGCTCACCGACCTGGTGCAGCGGCTGCAATCCACCGTGGACTCGCGCTTTGGCGTGCTGCAGCACCTCATTGAGCAGACGGCTGACAACTCCAACCAGGTGGCAGCGGCCATGGGCACGCTGCAGCAGAAGGTGGCAGCGCAGAACGAAGCGCTGGGCGGCAAAGTAGACCAGACCTCCGGGCAGATGCAGTCCGTGAATGACTCCATTGATGAAGTCAAAGCGCGCCTGGCCAAGCTGGAGCGCTCCATTCAAGACTTGCAGGGACAGTTGCAGCAGCAACAGCAGCCTCAGGCCATGCCTTCGGGCGGTGGCGCTCCGGCAGGTGCCGGTGCCATGACAATGAATGGCGCAGGTGCTGCGGCAGCCAATCCAGCGGCCAACGCCGCTCCCCCGTTGCAGGAGACATACCAGGCCGGCGTACGCGACTTCAACGGCGGCAAGTACCAGGTGGCGCAAGGCGAGTTTCAGGACGTCATCCAGTATTACCCGCAGGACGACCTCGCAGGCGGCGCACAGTTCTACCTCGGCGAAATTGCCTACAAATCGCAGGACTATGAGAACGCGGTGAAGGCATACAACGGAGTGTTAGAGAACTTCCCTTCCAGTTCCAAGGCTCCGGCAGCACAACTGCACAAGGGATACGCACTGCTGGCCCAGAACAAGCGCGAGTCAGGAATCGCCGAACTGCGTTCCCTCATTCGCCGCAAGCCCAATTCTCCGGAGGCTATGCAGGCGCGGAGCAAGCTGAATGGAATGGGCGTGAAAACCACCGTAGCTTCAACACGGGAGCAATAACGTTCGTACGCATCTCCCCAAGGGGAACACCTGGCACAAAAGAAAAGCCCCGCTAGCGCGGGGCTTTTCAGTTTCTACTTCCTGCTTTACTGCAGATTCGCCATCAGCTTCGCAAGAACCTCTTTCGAGGGACGCGTAACGGATTCAGGCTGCTGCCCCAGCGGCTCTTCCACCACATTCAGCAGGTCGATAAAGCTGGGCTTTTGAGTATCGATGTAGAAGACGCCCGTCAGCACTTCGCCATTCTCGTGAGCTTCCATGAGAGTTTCCACGGCCTTGATCTTGCTGGTTGGGTCGTAGTCTTCATGCAGCTTCTTGAGGCGCAGGCTGGAACCATCATGCAGCTCCACATCATAAACCTGCCCCGAATCGTAATCCACTTCGATATCTTCAAAGCTGGCTACGAAACCAAGCTCATTGATGGGCTCGTCATGCTCCTGCATGAACTTGTAGCTCTTCGTCGAGCCTTCATGATCGTTGAAGGTAACGCAGGGGCTGATGACATCAATCATCACCGTCCCCTTGTGCGCAATCGCCGCCTTGAGCATGGTGAGGAGCTGCTTCTTGTCACCGCTGAACGAGCGACCAACAAACGTAGCGCCAAGCTGGATAGCAAGCGCGCACGTATCGATAGCCGGAAGGTCATTGATGACGCCCGTCTTGAGCTTCGAGCCAATATCAGCAGTCGCCGAGAACTGGCCCTTCGTCAGGCCGTACACGCCGTTGTCTTCAATGATGTAAATCATCGGAAGATTACGGCGCATAAGGTGAACGAACTGCCCCATGCCGATGGAAGCCGAGTCGCCGTCACCCGACACCCCCACCGTAGTCATGGTGTGGTTCGCGAGAATCGCGCCCGTCGAAACAGCAGGCATGCGCCCGTGCACGGAGTTAAAGCTATGCGCACGGCTTAAAAAATAAGCCGGCGACTTCGACGAGCAGCCGATACCGCTCATCTTCATCACGCGCTCCGGCTCAACACCCATCTCGTAAAGCGCATCAATAATGCGCTCCGAGATAGCGTTGTGACCGCAGCCCGCGCAAAGCGTGGACTTGCCGCCGCGGTACTCAAGGATAGGCAGGCCAATGTGGTTGACTTTAGGTGCGGGTACTGTCGCCATGGCTTAGAGGCCCTCCTTCGTAGCGAACTCTTCCGTAATGCTCAGAGCATCAATCGGCAGGCCGTCATAGTGCAGAATGCTGCGAAGCTTCACAGCCTGCTCCGCTTCAATGTCCAGCTTCAGCAAGCTAGCCAACTGCGCATCGCGGTCTTGCTCTACAACGTAGACGCGCTCATGCGAAGCGATAAAGTCGTGAATCTCCGTAGAGAACGGATAAGCGCGCACACGCAGATAATCCACATCCACGCTGTACTGCTTCTTAATCTGGTCGAGCGATTCCTTCATAGCAAAGTCCGTCGAGCCATAAGCAAGCACGCCAATCTTGGCGCCAACCTTGTGCTCATAAACCGGAGCAGGAACCAGCTTGCGGGCCGTCTCAAACTTACGCGTGAGGCGATCCATGATGTAGAGGTAATCTTCAGGCTTCTCCGAGTAGCCCGCCGAAGCATTATGCCCCGAGCCGCGCGTAAAGTACGAAGCCTTCGGATGCATGGTGCCCGGCAGCGTACGCCAGCCGATACCATCGCCATCCACATCCTTGTAGCGGGCAAAGCTGCCGGCCTTTTCCAACTCCTCAGCCGTAAGAACCTTGCCGCGATCAAGCGGCGTTTCGGGATACGCAAACTGCTCGCTCATCCAGTTGTTCATTCCAAGGTCAAGGTCGCTCAGCACAAAGACCGGAGTCTGCAGCCGCTCCGTAAGGTCGAAAGCATCATGCCCAAACTCGAAGCACTCCTTCACCGAACCGGGAAGCAGAACAACGTGCTTGGTATCGCCGTGTGAAAGAAACGCAGTCGAAAGCAAGTCTGCCTGCGAAGTACGCGTCGGCATACCCGTGGAAGGCCCTGTGCGCTGCACGTCGAAGATAACGCCCGGCAGCTCCGCAAAGTAACCAAGCCCCGCAAACTCCGACATCAGCGAAATGCCAGGCCCTGAAGTAGCCGTCATCG
Source organism: Occallatibacter sp. FHG110214_02 (assembly GCF_059115385.1). NCBI lineage: Bacteria > Pseudomonadati > Acidobacteriota > Terriglobia > Terriglobales > Acidobacteriaceae > Occallatibacter > Occallatibacter sp. FHG110214_02. The sequence continues at coordinate 14,242 of NZ_JBZYWK010000007.1, forward strand.
AACGCGCGCCAGCCCAGCCAGCACCAAGCACCATGCCAATCGCGGCAAGCTCATCTTCCGCCTGCACCACTGCAAAAGTAGCCTTGCCATCTGCGTTCACGCGAAACTTCTTAAGCAGGTCCGTAGTCGCTTCCACCAGCGAAGTAGACGGCGTAATCGGATACCATGCAACAACAGTCACGCCCGCAAAAACCGCACCCATACCGGCAGCAGCGTTGCCGTCGATAATGATTTTGCCCGACGTCTTATCCATCGCTTCAATAACGTACGGGTCCTGCTTGACCAGCTTTTCGGCAGCGTAATCATGACCAGCCTTGACCGCGCTAAAGTTGAGGTCAAACACCTTCTGCTTCTTGGCAAACTGCTTTTGAACGGCCTTTTCTACAACAGCAAGATCGATAGAGAGAAGCTGGGCAACAACACCGACATACACCATGTTCTTGACCAGCTTGCGCAGCTTGGCCACTTCGCACACGGCGGCGGTTATCTTGTCAAAGGGAACGGGATAACAGACAACATCATCGCGATACTGCTTAAGGTTGAGGTTTTCCTCGTAGATGGCGACCGCGCCGGCGGGGAGAGAGAGGATGTCGTCTTTGGCGGTTTCGGGGTTCAGCGCTACCAGTACTTCCGAGTTGCGCTTGCGGGCCACATAGCCGTCCTTGCTTGCTCGGATGGTGTACCAGGTAGGAAGTCCGGCGATGTTCGACGGGAAGAGATTTTTTCCGCTGACGGGAACTCCCATTCCGAAGATGCTTTTCAGCAGTACGCTATTGGCGGATTGCGAGCCGGACCCGTTCACCGTTGCTACGTTGATGCTGAAATCGTTGACCACGCGTTGGTGCGCGTGTGTTTCACCCTGCGCTTGACCCAGGGCCAGGTCTCCTGTCGCCATTTGGCGGGATTCCCTTCAAAAAGAGTCTACGCAACAGAAAAAAACCCGTTGCGCTAGCTGTAGAAAAATTATAGGCGTGTAAGTGATACATTGTCCCGCTATACGGGCCGAATTTCAGACACCGTTAACTTTGGTGAGTCCCGGATGAGAACCATTCTCAATTGCGTGATAGACGTGCTGAAAAACCGATTTACTTGATGATGCAATTGGGTTTATACGCTCTCATGCGCAGCGTTTTGCCGTGTCGCGGAGTCGCGATTCCAGCGCCACAGAAGTGTGCTCGCAATCACAATAAGAGCCACCGTCAAGCCCACCCATATGCCATGAATCCCCTGGTGAAAAACAAAGCAAAGGATAATGCCAAGCGGCAGCCCCAGAGGCCAGTAACCGATGAGGTTGGCCCACATCGGCGCACGTGTTTCGCCCAGCCCGCGCAACGAGCCGGTAGAGACTGTCTGGATACCGTCAAAGACCTGGAAGATAGCAGCAAGCCCAAGCAGGCTGGGGCCAACGGCCATGACTGCAGCATCGCGGGTATAGAGCGCGATGAGAGCCTTGGGAACAACAAAGAAGGCGATGGCTGTGCAGCACATAAAACCCGTGCCAAGACCAAGCGCAAGCCACCCCGCGCGGCGAGCCTTGGCGGCGTCTCCCGCGCCAATCGCATGCCCCACTGAGACCGCTGCAGCCGACGACAACCCAAGCGGCACCATGTAGGTAAAAGCTGCATAGTTCAACGCAATCTGGTGCGTAGCCAACTCAACCGGACTGAGCCATCCGGCGGCGATAGTCGCAAGATTCCACGCACCGACTTCCAGCACAATCTGCCCGGCGGCAGGCAGGCCTAACCGGCAGAGCTGCTTAATCTTGAGCAGGCTCATGCTGGCCCAGCGTGCAAAGAGCGGATGCCCACGCCGCCGCTCATAGCGCCATGCAAAGCCAAAGAGAATCACAGCCATAGAGATACGCGCAATCACCGTAGACAGCGCCGAACCATCGGTGCCAAGCCGCGGAAATCCAAGCTTTCCATAGATAAGAACCCAGTTGCCGAACCAGTTCAGCAGGTTCGCAACAACAAACGCAACCATGATGACACGAACCTGCCCCACGCCCTGAAGGTAGCGGCGGGCAGCGCCGTAAAGCAGCAACGGAAGCGTTCCGAAGAGGCTGATGCGCAGGTAGCTCGCAGCCGGCACCGCAACATCAAGCCCAATCCCCACATGCGTAAGAACAAGGCTCTCCGCAAGCCCCAGCAGCATCAGCGGCAGCGTGATGATAGCGACCAGATAGACACCCTGCGCCAGCCAGTGATGGCAGGCATCTTGATCGCCGCGTCCATATGCCTGCGAGACCAGCGTATCGAGCCCAAGCAATAACCCAATGCCAAACAGCGAAGGCGTGTAATAAACAGCATTACCAAGTGCAACCGCTCCAATGGCGGCAGGGCCAAGATTGCCGACCATCACGGTATCGACAATGCCCTGCAGCATCCAGCCAATCTCGCTGAGGACAACAGGAAGAGCCAGCGCAACCATAGCGCGCAGTTCCCTTCTCCAGTCTCCAGAAGCGGGATCGGCTTGAAGGATGGCTTGAGGCATGCTTCTACTTTAAATGGAAGAGCTTTATGCTTCGCTCTCCCATAAAAATCAGAGGTATCATCCTGAGCGCACGGGCCCCTGAGCGTCTTTCAGCTCAGAGGTGGTAAGCGAAGGATCTGCGGTTGCTCCTGCTTTTGCAGTTACAGTTGCCCTCTACTCCCTGCCTCTCTGTGGAAAATCCCTGTCAAGCCCTAAACCCGAAAATATTTTCTAACTCCTTTATCATCAACGCAAAAATCTTCAATCAGTTTGCGCTCAATTAACCCCATTTATGCCACACTAAGAATGAGCAAGAAAAACGGCCCGATTCCAAAGGAATCGGGCCGTTCTGTTTTTACCCGCTAACGCGCTAACTCAAAAGAAAGGAGAACCCGATGCTGCAAAGGACAAGCACGACCAACTGTACCCTGCCCCCCCCTGCCTCTTACACAGTTCCACAGTTCCGGAATAAAGAAACTGCACAGTCCCTGTGCAATCGCCCACAACCATCACAAAACAAACACACTGGAAAACCACCCCACTGTGCGCATACACACGGACGCATCAAATATCCGTAAAGAAGCAGTCCGCAGCTTTCTGGAAACCACCACCCATCAGGCAACAGAAGGACGCAGACTCACGCTCTTCGTAGTGATGGTAAGTTTTGCAGGCTTGAGATTGGTGCCCTCCCAGCCGTCCTTGGTGGCCTCAATCTCAATGGTCCCCGCACTCTTGGTCCCCTGCACAATCACCTGCGCAAGCCCATTGAAGATGGAACGCTTCGGAGCCTTGTCGCTCTCCTGGCAGTTGGGATCGCCGTTGCCCACACCAATCAACGCACCCGTTCCCGTCACCTTGAAGGCAAGCGCATTATTCGCAGTGGGAACAAGCCGCCCCTGTTCATCCAGGGCTTCCACCTTGATGACAGCAACATCCTCACCATCCGCATCAATCGTGGTGCGGTCGGCAGTAAGACGAATCTGCGTAACTTCCCCGGTAGTCTCACGCTTCTCCGTAAGAATGACCTGTCCGCCCTTGCTGCCGCGAGCCTCAATAACACCGGGCTCGTACTTCACCTTCCACTCAACATGCCCCAGATGCGGAACCTTCTGGCTGCCAACACTCTTGCCGTTCACAAACAGCTCCACCTCATCCGCATTCGAGTAAACCCACACGGGGATTTCATCGCCTTCGCGTCCGTGCCAGTTCCAGTGCGGAAACAGGTGCAGAGACGGCTTGGTTCCCCACCACGCACGGTAGTAGAAGTAGTTGTCCTTCGGGAAACCACACATATCTATAATGCCGAACTGCGAGTTGATGGAAGGCCAGCCGTAAGGTGTAGGCTCACCGCGATAATCAAAGCCGGTCCATGCAAAACCACCGGCTATCCAGTCACGCGAACCATAAAATTTCCACCACTCTTCCGCGGTTTCGCCCCATGGAACAACGCCGTCATACGAGTTGACGGTATTGCGAAGCTTGTCGCTGGCGTACTCGCCGCGCGTGCCAATGGCCGAGGAAGTTTCCGAACCATAAACAGGCTTATCAGGATGTGCCTTGTGGTAGTCGTCAGGATACTTGAGGTTGTAGTTGAAGCCAATGATGTCAAAGGCTTCGGAAACGCCAGCCTTGTTGTCGCCGTTCACAGCGGCAGAGACAACACGCGTAGGGTCAAGCTCATGGCAGAGACGCACCATGGTGCCCGCAATTTTCGCGCCTATATCAGGCTGCTGACTTTGCAGCACCGACTCCTCGTTACCGACAGACCAGAGAATAATCGACGGCGAGTTACGGTAACGCTTAATCATGGTGGTGAGCTGCGCAAGACCTTCGGGATTGGAGCTCATCATGCGCGTTTCACACATCATCATCATGCCCATGCGGTCACAGGCCGAGACCCATTCCGGCGTGGGCATGTTGTGCGAAGTACGAACAGCATTGCCGCCCATCTCCTTGAGCGCAGCCAGGCGGAACCACTGCAGCGCATCGGGAAGCGCGGCGCCTACCCCGGCGTGGTCCTGATGATTGCAGGTGCCCATGATCTTGATGTTCTGACCATTAAGGAAAAAGCCCTTGTCCCCGGTAAAGAGTGTGGTGCGCACACCGAACTGCACGCGCTCCGCGTCGATGAGCTTGCCTCCCTGCTCCACCGTTACAACAGCCGAGTAAAGATTCGGCGCATCGGGCGACCAGAGAGCTGGGTTCGCAAGTTTGGCCGTCGCAGTATAGGTCGCGGAGCCATCAGCAGCGATGGTTTGCGCGGCAGCTTCCGCCGTAGCCACAGTCGCACCCTTAGCATCAAAAATCTTCCAGCTTACCTTGGCGCTGGCAGAGTCCTTGGAGTGGTTCTCTACGATGGTTCCCAGCGAAAGCGTTGCCGTGGTCCCCTTAAACTCGGAGCGAATGTAGCTCTCCCACTTGCCAAGATGTACGGGGTTGGTTTTCGTAAGCCACACGTGACGATAGATTCCTGCGCCCTCGTAGAACCATCCGTCTCCAAAGGCCGCATCGACGCGAAGGACGATGGCATTCTGTTGGCCGAAGTGGAGAAAATCCGTAAGGTCGAACTGAAAAGGAGCATAGCCGTTATCATTGCGGCCAATGAAGCAGCCATTCACGAAGACAAGAACGGAGCGAAATGCTCCATCGAATTCAATAACAACGCGCTTGCCCTGATCTGAGGCAGGAATGTCAAAAACACGGCGATACCAGCCCACGCTGGTTTCAGGGTAGCGGCGTCCAAGGGGTTTGAAGCCGTGGGAGTTCTGCTCCTTGTCGTTGACGAAAGGCAACTCGACAGCCCAGTCGTGTGGCAGATTGACGGTGCGCCACTTGGATTCGTCATACTGCCACTTCGATTTGTCGTATTTGACTTTGGAGAACTCAAACTCGCCGGTTTTGGCAAAGTCGCCCTGACCGGTGCCAAAGCCCTGATCCTTGGCCGGATCGGAGCCATGGCCAAAGGTAAACTTCCAATCGAAATCGAAAAGAAGTTGTTCTCGTGGACTTTCCGCGGAGAGTGCGGCGGCAGGTTCATCAGCATTAGCGAAAAACGCAGCACGTGCCCAGGCAGAACGGGTTAAAACCGAAGAAGCAGAAAGCGCTATCCCTGCAGAAAGAAGATCGCGACGTGAAATACCAGACATAGAAGCCCCCGGGAACCTCAATCAGGATTCGTATAGTTGTGCGAGTGAACTATATAAGAGGTTACAAGTTACAGTAAACGATTTCAGCATTGCACGCCTCCACCAGGCTTTGCATTAGCAAGCTCCCTCCTCGCACCTCTATGCGAGATTTACTGTTATGGGTCTTCTGTTGGCCGGCTACGGCTTCGCATGTCACGATGGGTGGCTGTCTGGTATCATCAAAGAAACGGAGAGATGGGAGAGTGGTTTAATCCAGTCGCTTGGAAAGCGGCCGAACTCGAAAGGGTTCCGAGGGTTCGAATCCCTCTCTCTCCGCCAGTATTCTTCCCCCCTTCTGCAAGTCTGCGATAGCAATAATTCCCTTCTCAAATTCAGGGATACTTCAATTCCAGTTTTTCCTTCCTGTGATAGGAATTCCCAACAGGTGGCGCTTCTATCTACATAGGGGCTCTTTGGTGGGCTTGGTAGTTGTTTTCCCTTCCCTCTGAAGACGTGGAGTGAGCTCGAAGATGTTTCTGTATCGAAATAAGACGAGATTTGTGCTCGTAACCTCTCAGGGCACCTAAGATCCGCACGCTGGTGTAAACCATGGTTAGGGATAAAAACTGCAGATAGAACAGTTTTTGTTGACCGTCATTTAAGACGAATGTTAACTTAGCGAGGAATTTCAATCTTGAAATCCACCAGTTCCAAGTTATGCGTTTTACTTGACCAGTAAACGGGGCCACATGGGTTATGCAGTCAAAAAAATAGTCGCCTCAGAGCCTGGTTTTTGGAACAAAAACAAGAAACTCTGAGGGGGCATAACCACCCGGAGGAAACAATGCTGATCGGTGAGGATTTTCCCAACGGTCACTCATTTGTATCGACTGAAGTACATTTTCCCGTTTCTCCAGACGAGAAAAAGACGATTAGCATCCTGATCGCAGTCAGTCATGCGATATTTCGGGATGGTCTGCGTGCCCTATTGCAGATGGAAAGCGACTTTCATGTGGTCGGAGACGCTCCTGACGGTGAAACGGCTGTCCGTTTAGCTGCTCAAACTAAGCCTGATGTATTGCTGCTGGACATGATGATTCCGAAGCGTAACGGACTCGATGTTCTGCGGCAGCTTCGCCGCCAGAACCTGCCAGTACATGTGCTGGCACTAACAGCGGATGTGGGAAAAGATGTAAGCATGCAAGCGCTGAATCTGGGTGCGCGAGGGGTGATTCTGAATAGCTCCCCGAGTTCAACTCTGTATGAGGCGATTCGCAAGGTGATGGCCGGTGAATACTGGATATCGCCCGAAAGCGTTGCGAACCTGGTGGAACGTTTGAAAACCTCCACGCAGCGCCCCAATACGCCGAATCCCAGGTTTGGATTGACGCCTCGTGAGCTTGAGATTGTTGTCGCTGTGGTTTCAGGATACTCCAACCCTGAAATTGCCGAGAAGCTTGCTCTAAGTGAACAGACCGTCAAGCACCATCTAACGCACGTTTTCGACAAGCTCGGGGTTTACAGCCGCGTTGAGTTGGCGCTATTCGCGGTGAATCATAACCTCGTAGATAACGGGGCGTGACGGAAGCTGGAGCAGTGCAGGTAACATGTGTACGGGAGAAAAGTTACTTACTTTTGCGAGTTACTAAACCACGGGTTTACGTTACGCAAGAGCCATATATTTCACCCCTCATTGCAGTGCCGTTGATATGGCACTAGACGGCTATTGTGCGTTGATTTGCGGCACGATAGCTTGGCATTGCGTTCCAAAAATTTGCAGCGCACTACTTCTCCGGGCCCCCAATCAGATAACGGCAAGGCAGCAATGGGATATGTGCGCATTTGAGGGTTAAAGCCCTGGAGCAAGCAGTCCAGGGTTTGAGTTCCGATGGATCATGAAAAGCAGCATGATGATGAACGTGCCTTGGATTTCGCAATACAGACTGCATTGCGCTATCGCGTTCGTGGGGAACGTAAATGGCACGACGGGGTAACTGAAACGATTAGCCGCACCAGCGTACTATTCAGGGGAGAGCAAATGATTGAACCGAATACGCCGGTAGAGCTGACCTTTAACCTGCCCGTGAAACTGGCAATGGAAGGAGGCGTGAAAGTGATGTGCCGCGGAGTAACTGAGGCATCCGAGCAAGTTTCGATGATCTCAGTGCGGTTTTCACGTTTGCGTCTGCTTCGGCCTTAATGCAACCTGGACAGATATCGTTGAGTATTCCAGATTGCGCAGCTTGGGCCCTTGGAACATAGATAGCCTTCGCATACAGACGAAGGTAAAAGCAAGATCGATACGTGCGAATCGATTTTGCGGCAATTTCTGATTTGTAGTACTTGCGTAAGAGATGCGGTCGTTCTTCTTTTGATACAGACCGCTAGTTCGTGAGGTCAGGATTTGCACAAGGACCCAGGTTGGTAGTTCATCCTTGTTGAATTTGATGCTTTGGTTCCCTCCCGCGGCCGCTTCTGGCAGCTTTACTGCAGCATTTGCAGTAGTGCATGAAGCAAGTGCAGTACGGGAAAAAGAGAGGCTGATTATGGAAGAATCGTTCCTTGCCTGTACGGATGTAGAGTCCGGAACAGCCAGGTCAATTCTCCTTGCCGTTCTTAAACGGATACATGCGATCCGCATGGACCGCGATCGTAGCATATTGCCCGGTCTGCAAACGATGCTGCTTCATGTCTTCTGTTGTTTCCAGTTTGTCTGTAGCATGGCAACTCAACCTCCGAACTGCTACAACCTGCGGTGGTCTACGAACCACACGCAGAACATGAAGGGATTTGTAATCTCTTCATCCACTGTTGGTCTGTTCATTTCTTCACTGAATCTGAGTTGAGGTGTTGCCATGTGTTCTGTTGTGAGACTTCTAACTGTAAGCGAAGATGCTCGCGTTTGCGACCTGATTAAGAGTTCTTTCGAATCGGAGGGGCATCAGGCACATTGCGTATCGTCTATCGAGGAAGGAATCCGCGCCTTGTGCAATAGCACGGGCTGGGATCTTCTCCTGTATGACGCGAGCATTCGCCAGGAACCTAGCGTGCTGTTTTCTCACGCGCTCGAGCAGCGGATTCCAACAGAGGGATTGTGCGTTCTTATGGACAGCCGCGATGTGTCCTGGGAAGAACATGCAAAACGCTGGAAGATTTGCAATGTGTTCAGCCGGCCTTTCCAACGCCAGGATGTAGAGAGACTGCTTTCTCTTCCAGCATCTTCCGATGAGTTGCCACAGATCAGTTCTCCGTCTGCACTCTCATCGCAGAACGACCGTTACATCATGGAAGAACTGGGACCGTATGGTTTCTTTCTGGCAGCCAGCCCGTCTATGCGGCGGATTTACAAAGAAATCCGTATTCTAGCGTCCGTTGACTATCCGGTTCTGATTCTTGGTGAGAGCGGAGTAGGCAAAGAAGTTGTTGCGAGACTGCTGCATAAGCATCATAACCGTTCCAAAGAAAATTTCTTCAACATCAACACTGCCGCAATTCCGAGTGAATTGCTTGAGAGTGAGCTTTTTGGCTATGAACCTGGCGCTTTTACCGGAGCTATGAAGGCAAAGCCCGGCAAGTTTGAGCTGGCGAATAAAGGAACAATCCTGCTGGATGAAATTGGCGAAATGAACCTGCAGATGCAGACTAAGCTTCTGCATGTACTGCAGGATGGATCGTTCAGCCGGCTCGGCGCACAATCTTCTACGCGTGTGGATGTACATATTCTTGCGGCTACGAACGTCAACATGGAAGAAGCAATTGCGCAGAAGCGCTTCCGTGAGGACCTTTACTATCGACTCAGCACGTTCACTATGACGATTCCACCGCTACGTGAGCGCCGCGAAGAAATCCCCTTTCTGATTGAGCAGATGATTATGAGAGGAGCTGCAAGCACAGGGCTGGAGCCGTTTGTGCTGCAGGATAGATTGATGCAGGCGGCACAGGAATATCATTGGCCAGGCAATCTGCGTGAGCTCCGCAACTTTGTACATAGGTTACTTGTGCTTGGCGATCAGGATGCGGCCTATGAAGGTCTCCGCGCAAAGACGCGTGTGAAGTCTGCAGAGGTTAATCAGTATGTTATGAGCTATCCAGCTCCGAGTCGCTCTAACATGAAGAGTGTTGTAACTGACATGAAGTATGAAACAGAAGCGCGCATGATTAAAGAAGCGCTTTCTGCAGTGGGATGGAACAGGCGGCGAGCAGCTACTAACCTTAACATTAGCTATCGCTCATTGCTTTATAAAATGCAGCAGCACAAAATATCAGCTTAGATGAAGGAGTTGTGGAAGCGAGAGGCTGTTCCTGATGAGAGGATGGCCTCTCACTTTTGCATGTGTGAATGAAGAGCATAAAAAACGCCTGACTCCAGATAATCTGGATCAGACGTGCGTATAACACATGCTGTGTAATCTCTTTTATGGATACGTGAGATTCAAGTTCCCTGCTATAGATGTCTGCTTCGCTATGACGCTGCTCGTTTCCCGAACTTTCCGAACTTCCTGTCCGCTTCCCATCTTCTACCCAGCCACAGCAATACGAATATTGCAAACAGAGCGATTGCAAAAAAGAGAATCCCTCCGTGGTGATGGAAACTTCCCGTAAGATACCCCGGATCGACCCGTGTGCCCAGCATTGCTATTGTCCATACGCGTAAACCATTCTTTGCAATAGCAAGCGGAATAGAAGCGGCAGCTACTGCTATCTTCCACGATGGCGAGCGAAGAAGAAGATGAGACAACACAACGGTGATCAGCACAAGCATCGAGCTTGAGCGAATGCTGCTGCACTCCTGAGCTACCTGGATCGTGAGTCCTGGAATGATGAGAATGCTCCCGCTTTGAAGCGCCGGAACGCCAATGGCTTTAAAAAGCATGAGTGCGGCTGAAGCAGAGGTATATTGCAGAAAAGATACAATTACATCAAGCCAGTTTTGTGGAAGCGGAACGATACCAAATAGAAAACACAGCGGAAACCATGATAATCGCGAAGCCTGAGTGCCGAACCAGAATACAAAGGTTCCGATCCACCACACGACCACTGCGCTCATTGAGATTGAGAGTAAAACATCGGAGCTAATGGCTGCAGCATAGCCAGTGTGCGCGAAGATAATCGTTGCAATTGCTACAACCAGAAAAGAGCTACCGACAGGAAGATTACGCATCGCGACTGCCTGAATGGCTTTCCAATCTAAACACTGCATCGCTGCAAAGATTGGAATTACCAGAAGAATATAGGTATAAGCATCTTTATGAAGCGACAGAGAGAGTGTACTTAGGATGGGCTTCCAGCAAGCCCATAGCGATGCCAATAGAAAAGCTATTATGCCTAGTTGAATATTAAAAATCTTTGCCATGAAGTCCTTAATAAAGACGGTACCACCGCGACAAAAGCTTATCTGATTTTAAGTAGACTTGCTGTGCACGCCTGAGAAAGATGGACGCTTGGCTTGCATCTTCTTTTTGTACACAAAGTACGGGAGCTCCACTATTTCTGCCAGCCATGGCAGCGGATCGTCCCAACTAAACACAGCCTCTGTACGGACTGCCATCATCGATTGGATATATGCACCCAAGCTTAGATAGCCGTGCGCTAAGTCTGACACCGCTGTCGGGACATCGGTAAGAAGCCTCATCCAGCCGACTCCAGGCTTTGCACGTGCGGGTACGGTCGGCAGGCCCATTTGGTCGGCATAGGCTAAGTAGGGAAAATCCACTCCGCATGCTGCTCCCAGACCGTGAAATCCCCATGGTCGAGCATTCACATCAAGCAGCTTGTACTTTCCATCACGCGGGTCGCGCTTATATTCGATCTCTACCAAACCATGATAGTCAATTGCAGATAGAAACCGCTCGGAGAGTTCTTCGATTGCCGACTCCTCTACAGTTTCCACGTAGGTAGCGGCTCTACCAAATTCGCGCGGGTGCTGCCGCGCGCGCCGCGCCATGAGCGTGCTGTGTGGGCGTCCGTTTTGTACGAACGCACAATAAGAGTATTGCTCGCGTCCGCTTCCGGGAATAATCTCCTGGAGCAGGATCTCCTCCGTACGGATGTAGCTAGCTGCCTCTTCATACAACTGCTCAAGTTCTTCTGCGGTATTAGCTCTCCAAGCCTTTGCTCCCGTCGCATAAAAGAAGTTTTCTTTAATTGCAGGCTTAACCGCCAGCGGCAGTCGCGCGCATAGAGACCGCAGTTCATTCTTGCTGTTTACAACGAATGTCTCCGGGCGTGGGATTCCCAGCTTGCCGGCTAATTCGTAAGTCTTTGCCTTGTCCCATGCCCATTCCACACTCGCCCACTCGGCCGTTGTAACCTTGTAGAACTCAGCAAGAACATCTCGATGCCGTGAAAACACAGCCACCGTTTCATCGCGCGTGGGGAACAAAACCCAGTCCCTGAGCTGGAATCTCCGCCCTAGTTCCAGTACATCCTCAAGAGTCTCACGCTCGTTTAATATGTGGCGCGCCTTCACAACTTTAGCGGCGTATCTTGAATACGACGCAATACAGTGCTGATCCTCCAGAATGTAAACGGGAATCCCCCGTCGCCCTAAACTGCGCGCAATAGCTAATCCTGGATGGTCTCCACCTACTACAACTACACCAGCAGTTGATTGGTGGTCCGCTCCGACGATCACGTTTTGTGCTGTGGTCTTTGCTGATGGAACCGTCATTCGATTCACGATCTAACACTCTCTTTTTCATTACGATTTCGCGACAGGTGAGAAACGAGTTCCTTCGATGCAAACTCCGTCCCTGTGACGAAATAAAGTAGCGGGCCGAAACTCCGCGCAGCCGGCGCGCCGAGAAAGTGCAATCCCGGTACCGAACTGTGAAAGCCTGGTCCGACCTTTGGATACCCATCAAACTGTTCGATAGCTTGAATCAAGTCAGGAGAAAGAAACTCATACTTTGAAATATTCACGCTGTATCCAGTACCGAGCAACACATGATCCACGTGCCTTTCACTGCCATCATCAAGTATGAGCTTTACTTCACTTCCAGTCTCCGTCGCAGACACAACTTCGCGCCCAGTTGTGATCTTCGTATTAGCAAGCCTGGGCAATAGCCACGGTGCTCCCGCCGAACGTACAGCACGTGCACGAATGCGGTCTCTCCAGCCAAGCGGCGTGTGGTAAAGCACGTGAGGATAAGCAACCAGCCGGCTGATCCCAATCGGCCCAATGTCGTGCTTGGAATAGAGCATGCTCGAAATTGGACCGAGTCGATGCAGCCTTTGGTGCATTCCAATCCAGCGCAGTTCGGGAATTCGAGCGATAACTTCCACTTCCACCCCGGCTTCGCTGAGCAAGGCTGCGCACTCCAACGCACTCTGCCCTGCTCCAATTACCGCTACCCTCTTCCCCATTCCTGCAAACTTGCGGCCATCATAACAATGCGAACAACTGCTATCCGGTAGCTTCGCAAACAGCGCAGGAATCCTGCGAAATTTTCCGATGCCCGCAGCTACCACTACCCGGCGTGTTGCGAATTGTGTACCGTCCTCAAGAACGATCCTGAATGCTCCATTTTCCTTTCTTACCGCCCTCACATTCCTCTGATCGAGATCGCAACTGATCTGCTTTTGAAACCAATTTCCGTAATCAACAAACGTTTCTAGCGGAAGGCGCTTTACCGAAGCTACTCCATTCGCTGACTCATACGTTTCTAGCGTCAATCGGGATCTCGGATCGGAAATTGTGGAAGCTGGCCTAGGCGATCTAAGGAACATCCCTGCCGGCATTTTGTCGGCCCAAAACTCCATCGGTCGTCCGAAGATGCGTGTTTCTATTCCCGCTTCGCGCAGGTGGGCTGCTGCAGACAGCCCGTACGGTCCCGCGCCAATAATAGCGACGTCCACCATGCTCATTTGCAGTCACTTTCTGCCTTGCTCTAAGAGGCAACAAAATTTGTTTTGTTTGAAGGCCGCATGTAAGTCACATCATTACCGTTAGCACAGGCAAATGCGATGGTCGCGCGTTCCTTCCCTTCGCCCTCGATGTGCCATTCACCATTTTTCTCGACGAGTAGCATATTTCTTCTCAGGTGCCACCACTCGGCCACTTCTCGAGGTAAAGGAGTCCACACATGCCCTGTGCCTCGCAGCTCAGCAAGATGACGAAGCAAATCCTTGTAAACATCCTGAGCTCTAGGCTCGATGACGTAATCAGGATGCACGAGTATGCTAATCAACCCATTTTCCGCTACTATCCGTGCAATCTGGTTTTTCCATAAATCTATGGAATAGTCCTGCAGGATATGGAAGAGAGTGTAGTCTTGTGTGCAGGTCACCGGAAGCTCGACCATATCCCCGATGAAATATGGCTTCACGGTGCAGCATCCGCCTCGTTGCGGGTCCAGATGAGCAACGTTGGGAATTGACATGTCATAGAGGAAGTCGAACGAATCGTACCAATCAGCATTGCGGTAAAGTATGCCTGACCGAAATCCAACAGCACCAAAGTCGCGGCCATATTGATTGATGCGCTTTGCACGTCTCAGGAACTCGTCATATTTCGCATACAGACGCCCATCGTGCGTAAGGTCGTGAACATTCACCTCAAAGCCACGGGTGGTAATGGATTCGAGATACTCCCTCGAAACTGCATAACGCACCTCAGGCACCACTTGAAAGGAACTCCGAAAACCAAACGACTCATCAATGTCCATCAACTGGCCGCAAAAGTTTCTGCCAGGAGGATCCTCTACATCATGCGTAATGATGATTGACGTCTCATAGTTGTCGGGCCAGAACCAGATAAATGGGACCTTTTCTACTCCTTGAACACGCATAGCATTCGCCATCAGCTTGCGATGAATGCGGTCTATGGTGCAATCAACTGGCCATTGTGGAAAGGGTATTTTGGCCCAATTTCGAAGACTGGCCCTTTGCAAATGTTTGCGGACTGGCACAGCGAGAAAGGGACGAACCAGATAGTAGATTTTCCTTATGAGTGCATGGGATAACCGGCCAGGCTCACGAAAATGAGCCGTGTAACGCTCGCGTTGCAAATTTTCGAGGATTTCATCGGCACTAAATGGTAGCGAATTATCTGCCTTCTCAATGTCATCGAGGAAGCAGTGGGTGACAAGATCGGCCTCGTTTACGCCAACGCCGGGAACAGTGTGTGCATAGCACAGGGTGTCTTGTCCCCAACGAAAGAATCCAGGCTCACCAGCCAGAGGACCGCTCGTCTTAAAATCCGCATAATCTTTGAGACAACGATAGTAATCGAGAAAATGTTGGCTCACCCAAACCCCCAAGGGGCGTTTAAGAAACAACGCGCTGAAGAACCCTTTGGCCCATTGGATCAGTGCGGCATTATAACGCGCCTATTGTCTTTTTACACCTTAATATTATGAAAATATTTAACCCATATGGCGATATATAAGCGCGCCCGCTGCAGATGACAGAGCATCCGGCAAAACCGAGAAGATGGCACGGCTGGCTGGCAAATTCCGCATAACCAAAACACATTCGGGTGCAACCTTTTTGGTACGAAAATAGTTAAGCCTACGGCGCGTAGCTCCCAGGCGATCCTTGAACCGGATTAAGCCATGGTTATCGATATCTGTGCGTCCAAAATCGATATGTTCCGCACCTTCAGCTTTACTTTCCTCAATCAACTTCCAAAAGAGGTACGGCATCCCCGCGAGATGATGAAACTTTTCGTCGGAGCACCCGTATTTATAGATCACGGTTCCATGATGGCGTAATGTCAGGATTGCCGCCATGGCTCGCCCATCTTTCCGCAGCATTCTTATTTCAGCATTGCACCCCATGTAAGTCATGAGATTGCGAAACCAGGATCTGGGCTGCGGCAACAGCTGAAAGCGGCGCCTTGTCATGATGAGAAGCTCATAGAACTCATCGAGAAGCGAATCAGAAGAACTTCTCTCATAAACAAGTTTCTGATGTTCTGCATGCCGTACACGCCTCTGTATACAACTCCCGTGCAAATTACCAAATAGGCGCTCTATGGGAAGTGTCAGATCCAGTGTGTGTAACCAGAAGGACTGGCTTAGAGACATAGGGGACTTCGCCTGCAGAGGGGCGGAAACGGGGCGCAGTTCGATGTATTTCCAATTCCCAGCTTTCGACTCTTCGTCAATCCACCTTGCTATCTCGCACAAGATGCCTTGATCATGCAACAGCGGTTCGGCGTGGTCAGAGAATGGCAACGAAACCAGGCGATTGCCCGTAATCCAGCTTTTCACTTCACAGAAAACTACACCATCACGCAGTCTTTCTCCCGGCGGCGCACTGGTGAGGGCGACCGTGCGATAGCTATAAGTAGCAGCCAGAGCATTCAGCCAACCGACTTGATGAAAAGCTGAAGCATCGGGATGCGATGTAACAAAATCACTCCATCTACTATCCGTTAGTGGGTCCAGGCTATACAACTGCATAAACAAATTTCCCTTAAATTCAGAGGCACTAGTATAGCCGGTTTCCCCCCATAATCCCTGAGTTGGATAGCTGTTCCCGCCACGAAGCGTACGCGGTCGGAACAAGGTTCTCTTCAATAACTCCGACTGCGCTGGTAGTCCATATAGGTCTGCCCTCATTGAGGGCGATATAGAAAAATTGGCCGCCACTGATTCCGGTCAGCGCGGCCAATTTCACTGCGCAATTACTTTCGATAATCCGTGCTAATTGAGTGCGCCACCCGAAAAGGACAATATCTTGACAGTAGGTCCGCCAAAAACCGCATTCGCGATCCCCGGTTGGCCGGTCGTGTAGGTATTGTTCGTATCCGTATAAGTCAACATCAAGGTACCGTTGAAATATACACGGTGCGTCAAACCTTGCGACTCAAGACGCAAGCTGCGCGGCGCGGTTCCTACATCCACATTTGCCGATGCTAATACTGTGAAGCTGAGCCAGCCGTTATCGTCTGCTCGGTAAAGAATCACCTGGCCCGAGTACGCAATCGCCAAGTATCCGCTTCCGTGCGTAGTTCCCTGCACTCGTGTCATTACTCCAGGCCAGCTTGCCGTTCCAGGGTCCTGATCGTAAGTGATCTCCGCATACTGATCCGCACTCACTATTGGTGCAGCAAGACGCGCCCCACTCGTGGTCTGCGTCGAATACACGCCGTTGCTCTTCTTCAAACTTGTCCATGATCCGGTAGTAGTCCACATCCCGCCTTCAGATAACGGATCTTCTACTCCCGCAAAGTTGCTTGTCGCGGTCGTTAACGTGATTCCCGCATAGCCGCTGCCCGATGCAGCTACCGAAAACACAATCGGGTAATCGTCCAGATTGGCGTTGCCAGTGTTGCCCTGGCAGCGTACGTAGTAGCTGTAGCTGTTGCCATCTGTCAGCCCCGTTACCTGGGTCGTATGTGCCGTCCCCCCTGTCGTGCTAAAGGTACTGGTCATCGCACTGTACGAAACATCGGCGCTTGTTGCGTAACGACATGTCGCGCTTGCATTCGTTGTCAGACTCAGAATTGTCTGAGTTGTGCCCGGCGCCAACACGCCCGATGGAAGTCCTGCACTACGAACCGGAGCCTGAACGATACTGCCTCCGCTTCCTGTTAAAGAACCGCCCGAGAAGGACAGTATCTTGATAGTAGGTCCGCCAAAAACCGCATCTGCGATGCCCGGTTGGCCAGTCGTGTACGTATTGTTCGGGTCCGTATAAGTCAGCATTAAAGCACCGTTGAAATACACGCGATGTGTCGAGCCCTGCGACTCCAAACGCAAATCACGTGGTGCAGCCCCTGCATTGATATTCGCAGAGGCTACTTCGGTAAAATTCAGGCCACCGTTATCGTCCGTCCGATACAAGCACACCTCGCCAGCATAAGCAATCGCGAGGTATCCGCTTCCATTCGTAGTTCCCTGCACTCGCGTCATCACCCCAGGCCAGCTTGCCGTTCCGGGATCCTGATCGTAGGTGATCTCCGCATACTGATCCGCACTCACTATTGGTGCAGCAAGGCGCGCCCCACTCGTGATCTGCGTCGAATACACACCGTTACTCTTCTTCAAGCTTGTCCACGATCCGGTAGTAGTCCACATCCCACCTTCAGACAACGGATCTTCTACTCCCGCAAAGTTGCTTGTCGCGGTCGTTTGCGTGCTTCCTGCATAACCTCCACCCGACGCAGTTATCGAGAACGCGATCGTATAGTCGTCCGGATTGGCGTTGCCGGTGTTGTCCTGGCAGCGCACGTAGTAGCTGTAGCTGCTCCCATCCGTCAGCCCCGTCACTTGGGTAGTATGTGCCGTACCTCCCGTAGTGCTGAAGACGTTGGTCATCGTGCTATATGGCACATCTGCGCTTGTTGCATAACGGCACATTGCGCTTGTATTCGTCGTCAAGCTCAGAGTCGCCTGAGTTGTGCCCGGCGCCAACACTCCCGAAGGAAGTCCCGCACTCCGAACCGGCCCCTGGACACTGCTTCCTCCTCCACCCGCAGTTAAAGAACCTCCCGAGAAGGACAGTATCTTGACAGTAGGTCCGCCAAAAACCGCATCCGCGATGCCCGGTTGGCCGGTCGTGTAGGTATTATTCGGGTCCGTGTAAGTCAACATCAAAGTGCCGTTGAAATATACGCGATGTGTCGAACCCTGCGACTCCAGACGCAAATCACGTGGTGCAGCCCCTGCATTGACGTTCGCGGATGCCAGTTGAGTAAAGTTCAGAGCACCTTTATCGTCTGTCCGGTAAAGAATCACCTGGCCCGAGTACGCAATCGCCAGGTATCCGCTGCCGTTCGCAACGCCTTGCACCCGCGTCATTACTCCAGGCCAGCTTGCCGTTCCGGGGTCCTGATCGTAGGTGATCTCCGCATACTGATCCGCACTCACTATTGGTGCAGCAAGACGAGCCCCACTCGTGGTCTGCGTCGAATACACGCCGTTACTCTTCTTCAAGCTTGTCCACGATCCGGTAGTAGTCCACATCCCACCTTCGGACAACGGGTCTTCTATCCCCGCGAAGTTGCTTGTCGCGGTCGTTCCTGTAGTGCTGCTCGTGATTCCTATAGCAAACGTAATGAGGTAGTCATCCAGATTGACATTACCGGCGTTGTCTTGGCAACGCACATAGTAGTTGTAGCTGTTGCCATCTGCCAGCCCCGTCACCTGAGTCGTATGTACTGTCCCTCCCGTCGCGCTGAAGGTGCTGGTCATCGCGCTGTACGACATGCCGGTGCTCGTTGCGTAACGGCACGTCGCATTGCCGTCTGTCCTCAGGCTCAGAGTTGCCTGAGTCGTGCCCGGGGCTAATCCGGAACTTGGTTGCCCACCACTTCGCACTGGCGGCATTGAACCACTAGATGGCGCGGTCAGAGTCGCATTTGCATCAAGATCTGTGATAGCTCCATCCAACCATCCGCTATTCCAACTGTGAGCTCGGACGCCTCCCTGTATCCACGTATGTGGAATCGACGCCGCAGTCATCTGAGTATTCAACTGTGCCATATCCGCAGTCCACGCAGCCTGATCCCCACTGATCCACAAGCGATTCTGTTGCTGAAATGGAGCCGCATTACTCGACACCAAGCTGGGAATGTTATAGGTGTTGTAATTCACCTGAGTACCAAAATTTGATGGCAATGCTGAGAATGCCGAAAGGTCACTAAGCTGCGCAGGCGCATCCCATGCGGCCGCAGCATTAAATAATCCGGGATGTCTGAGGATTAGAAATAGAACGCCGTTTCCAGACTTGCTGAAACCGAGCAGGTAGCGCTGCGGAACACTATTGGCCGGAAGAAACGTGTCACCAAAAGGCACCAGGTCATCAACGATAAAATCATCCATCCGTCTTGTCGGATCAAGAATATTGTTGCCGTACCATGGCTCATAGTTGAATGACGGCGCAATCAACGTCATGTTGAAGCGATTGGGCACATCGAGGAGTCGCAGCTCTTCTAAGCCATCACTCCATGTTGATGAAACGGTATCTACTCCCGCATCGACAGGCAACACGTAGAGCACACGACGAGGCTTTCCCGAAACGGGATTGGTTGGCTCCAGAACTCGGATAATTTGCTGCTGCGACCCCTGATAAGCCGAGGTTACCGGGTAATATTTCACTCCGTTCGCATCCACTGTGGGCGTGCCAACGGTCATTGAATATGACCCGGAACCCGCCTGCGCATGGCAAAGGTGCACTCCAGCAGCTATTCCAAATAGCCAAACAGCCATCAGGTTCAGAAGTCTCCGAACCCAGGCATTATCGCTAAATAGCTGACAGACGACATGCTTGTCGTCAATAACAGAATCTGAAGAGATATGGTCGCCGCTGAGGCCGATTTTTGAGATCATTCAGAACCTTCGCATAGTACTGGGATGAAAATGCAACAAGATTGCAGGTAAGGACACTAGTAGATCCCCAAAAACGTAGGAACGACTCTACCCATGTTTACAAAATCCGGAGACCCAAGGCGCATCATTGGCGCTTGTGGTATCAGGAATTGTCGGTTTAAGAAACGCGGAATCCAGGCTCAGAAACCTGTGCGCACAAATCGGGACAAACCTATCATGAGACCGACCATTTTTTAGCCACGGGCGCTAATATATCTGCTAGGCTGCTATGCAGAGCGCACTTTGCGGCGGTCGGGCCCCCTACCCATAGGTAAATACTCTTGTCTGCCAGCTGCTTCACTTAGCGACCTGGTTGTTATCAGGCCCGAATATGCGTTGCCCTGGCTCGGAGATTACACTTTGTGGTTTGCCATAATTACTTCGATGAGAGCCACGAGACACGCATAATCAAAGGTCGAGGAAATAAATGAAGACTCTGATGTTTTTGATTTCCCTTATGTTCACGGCATCTGCGTGGGCGCAGAACTCATATTCAACCACTTTCCCGACAACCGAGGATCCCATTTCGCAGAGCGGAAAATGGCTCAACGGACAAGCAAATGGTGTCTCGTGGACCAATGTTCAAACGACACCGGGCCGAGCTTTTGGTACACAAGCAGGCAACGGAGCCGGCGACGCGCGCTATGCAGACTCCGCTGCGGTTCTAACCGGATCGTGGGGGGCCAATCAAGAAGCATCCGCCGTAATTTTCGTGGCAGATGCTTCGACCTCTTCTTCAGTTTATGAAGAAGTAGAGATTCGCCTGAGAACTACCATCACGGCAAACTCTATCACTGGATATGAGATTAACTGCTCCGTTTCCGCGAATTCCAATAATAGCTATCTACAAATTGTGCGCTGGAACGGCCCGCTTGCAAGCTGGACACAGTTGAATGGGTCCAGTGTTCACTGCGTGAATGGCGACACTCTAAGGGCAACAATCAAAGGTTCTACCATTAACGTGTATCTCAATGGAAAGTTAGTGGAAAGCGCAACAGACAGCACATACTCCAGTGGGAGTCCTGGAGTTGGATTTTTTCTTCAGGGCACAACAGGCACAAACGCAAATTATGGATTTAGTTCATTTTCCGCGGATGATACCGGCAGCCCTGCACCACCTACTAATCTTAAAGGAACCGTAAATCAGAAATAGGCAAAGATAGCTGGCCACTGGAAACAAGTTAATGTTTCCAGTGGCGTCGAAATCACTTTCAACAAACATTACAAAAAGTACAAAAGTGGAAAAATTCTGACAGCTATAGGGCTGAGAGCATGTCCTTCTTCGTGTCAGGCATTGTTCCTCGTATACCGCGATACAGTTCCAGGTACAACGTTTTTTCACCTGCGACAAACAACAACACCCAAGCGTATGTCAGAAAAAGAATTCCACCCTCCAGCAATAACCTTGGAAGTGGAGTCAGCATTGGTCCTAGAAGTATGCTGGCTCCCATCGCAAGCCCTGCAGCGGGGATAACCGACCCCAAAGGCCGACTTATAACACGTACGATATCCCAAAAAGAGAACACCGTCCCATGGACGCACCACCGAATAGCAGGAATAGCCCACAGCGTCATCACGACTGAATAAGCAAGAGCAACGCCTTTAGGCCCGTAAGGCAGACCGATAAAATAACTAGCGATCATCAGCGGAGCGGCTACCAGAGCTATCTTAAGTCCACGATCTACAAGCCCTAATGAAGACAGCAGCCAGCCGAGTGGATTAGCAATTGCGAAAGCCAAAATTGTAGGCGCCAACAATCGAAAGATTGGAATGGCTTCCTTCCACTTAGGACCAAGCAATACGATAATTAGATCATTCGCAAAAAGACCACAAGTGATCGTCAAAGGCAACGTACACCCCAAAACCAACGCATAACCTTTAAGAAAATAGCTCTTGAGTCTACTAGGCTCGTCTTGCAGTCTGGAAAGAGCCGCAAAAGCCACTTCACCAACTCCAGAGTTCATGGTGTCGGTAGGAATTCTAATCAACTGATAGGCTCGCCCATAGATTCCAAGAGCCTCTGATCCCCAAAAACGACCGAGCAATACTTTATCAAGATTAGAGGCGAGATATACGACAAAGCTGTTTAGCGTAACAGCGCCACCAAAGCGCATGAGTGCGCGAATCCCTATCCCCCGTCTTGGCATTCCAGGAATCCACCGTGCGTACGCCCACAAACCACAGGTAGTGACGAGAGGGAGACATATAGTCATTACCACCAGGGACCAGTATCCATAGCCAAGCTCAGCAGCGCAGATAGCAGTAACAGTGCTCACTATTAATGCAATAACGTCAATTGCCGCCAGCGCTCCAAAACGCATCTGGCGCTGAAGAACAGCAGAGTGTTGAACCCCTACTCCATTAATCAGGAAACTAATGGACACTGCCATCGTGACTAAAAGAAGTCTCGGCTCATGATAAAAACTGCTGATGATTGGAGCGAAGATCATCGCGGCACCTGTTAGCACCGCTCCAGCCAGCACATTAATCCAAAACAGTGTTGAAGATTGTTCCTCTGACAAGGTGGCAACTTGAATTGCTGCCGCCGAAAGCCCAAAATCCCGAAATAAACTCAGAATCCCCGTGAAGGCTGTGACCATCCCCAGTAATCCAAAATCCCTGGGCTCAAGCAATCTTGCCAGAATCATAACCGACGTCATGCGGAGCACGAAGTTCGCTCCCAGGGCAGCACCTTTGGCGAAACCGCCTCGAAGTGTTCTAGATTTTAGGTCCTTCATTGTGCTGTCACATCCATATGAATCGTCATTCCAATCTTCGGTCTACTGTGCTGGCCAGCCGCGGCATAAACGCATTACACCAGGAATCCTGAGTACCGCTATGGCCAGCGTGTTACGTGAAGCATTCGTTCACATGCACTACGCGATGATTCTTTCCGTGTTTGTAGGTGCTGGAGCAAAGCGTCTCCATACTTTCCGTAGTGCGCCAACAGGATTCATTAGCTCCCTAGCTCCCTTTCTTAAGGCAGCCCACACCAAGGTGCTTCGTTTGAGCGGGAAACCGAGTTCCTCAAGCCTGCCTTCGTGATATTTCCAAAATTCCTTTCCGCGTGACCTCGCAAACAAGTTCACTCCGAGAAACTCTCTATAAGCTTCAAGGTTGGCAGTCAGCGTCTTTGCAAATTCTGCTTCATTCAGGTAGAAGCGCCCATATTCGATAAGATCATTCAAGTACGCGGAGGAATATCGATTCATATCAGCTGACTTTGTGCTTTGCGTTTCCGCATGAGTCGTTTCAAAAGAGAGCACCTCGTATACAAACCCAAAATCACTCCGCTGCAAGTCCCTGAAGCAAGCGCTGGTATCAGAATGAGGCGATGGGTTTGGGTAGTATGCCTTACTCTCTCTCACAAGGTCAGCTCGGTACAATAGTGAAGTCGGGCTACCAAAACCGAATTCCGGATCTCCTTTAAGAAATATCCGGCGGCATATCTCCTTGCCGGTAAAAACAGTCTTGGGATATTCAAACCCCTGCCATCGTACATAACTCCCGCTGAGTTGATAGCACCCTACAATACCAACGGAAGGATTCGCCTCCGCACATTGAACCAACTGCGTAATACAGTTTGGAGAGATATAGTCATCGGCAGACACAATCTTGCAATACTTCGATGATGGCGAAATTAGGCCAAACGCAATGTTGTGATTGGATATCACATCCACCAGACTATCGTTGGTATGTATTCTTATCCGCTTGTCTTTCTTCGCATAGTCCTGAGCTATTTCGAGAGTTCGATCTTTACTATGATTGTTTATAATCACATATTCAAAATTCTCGTATGTCTGGCTGAGGACGCTTTCAATACATTGCGCCAGGAATGCCTCGCCGTTGTAAACAGGAGTAAGCACACTGACCAAAGGTTCCGCATGTGAATTCATTGCTTCCGCTCCCTGGAATTTATTTGTTGTGACAGTGCTTAAGCGCCGATGCAGCTATCAGTCCATCCCAACTGGTGAATAACTTTCTGAGTTTGCTTTTTGTCCAGCGGTTATCCCTTGTGTTGTGTTGGGAAATAGCTGATCAAATTGCATCGACAGCTCTTCCCTGTACGATGCAAGCTTCTCGGCCATCTTTTTCTTAATTGCTTGCCTGTTATCTACAAGAGACGCAAATTTCTCTATCAACATGTCAGCACTACAGGTATGCATGTCAACGCAATACTCTGACAGTCCCAGGTTGTTCATTAGGGTGCTCATCTTCGGATGATGGGATATTGCGATAACAGGTTTATTCAGGATATGAGCGAACACCACTCCATGAAACCGGCAGGTCACCACATAATCCATTGAACCGATATTGACCAGCAAATCAGCTCCAGATTTCAAAGACGGAACAGAAACAACGTCTTCTGAAGGAGATTTGCAACTGTCCATTAAGCGGCTTTTCAAATCCGCAATTGCAGGTGGGTCAACACCGATGTCACTACAAAATAGCTTCACAGAGCATCCATTACGGACTAGCCATGAACCCAGTGAGTTAAGCGAGCCGATTAGCTGAGAATAGACGGCTGGGTCATGATCTGGGTAAACATTCGGATCAGCATACGCCATCGGGGCAATACCCACAACCGAAGCATCCCGCTTTTCTTCGTGCACGAACTCAGTAACATCCAAGCCGTACGCACAATCAGGAAAGACTTCTGCTTCTCCACTGAATCCAATATTACGGACTAAGTTCAATGACTTTCTGTCGCGAAACGACACGTAGTCGGATATGGATAGCGCCGACTTAATAAAATACTTGCCCAATCGATGTTCGATGGGACCAGCGCCTACGTTCAAAACAATACATTGAACACGAGCCAGTTTCGCCAGAACGATCCATTTAAAAATGGTGTACGGAAAGCCCCATGCTCCACCCCAGAGGTCCATAAGCTGGCCCCCGCCACTTATAACCAATAGATCGAAGGAACGAACGATTGAAAATGATTGAATGAGGAATAAAAATTCGCGATAGAGAGTGCGCGGCAACCTGAATGCGAAATAGTTAACTAGCTGTAAAGCTTTATAGACGCCCCCATACCTCTCAACAGCAGTCTTGAACCTGGACTTGAAATCAGCTTGCTTATCTGCTTTTCCTCCACCTAAAGTCCAGACCTGTGCCCGCAATGGATAAGAACGCACAGCATGTCTTGCTTGCGTATCTGCAGGATTCATAGAGAGTGCGCATATTTCACAGTCAGGCCATCGTTTCAACACATTTTCAATTACCGCAGTCTGAGTCGCATCATCTCCGAGGTTTCCACCGCCCATGTGGTCTAAAAGGCCTATTCTCTTGCGCCGTTGCATAGCGTCTATCTCTTTCGTATGAAATACCAGATATTTTCAATCGACTGCCGCTCACGGACTAGAATCATGCTGCTTCTAGTCCGCCACAACAGCGCTATTGGTTACGTCTGCGATAAAGGGGCCAAGTTCCGTACGCTTGATTGATCGATGACCTTCTGCGCAGCTTTCTCGCCACTGATAAATGACTCATCGGTCCACATATAGCCCCAATCTCCATAGCGGCCGCAGTATGCAATTCCGATTTCGTCGAGATAGCCATGTACTGTTTTAAGCGCCGCAGCCCGATCAAGATCAAAGATAATGTTTGCGTACTTCAGTAGCATCGCGCCACGAGACAGTATCTGGTCGTCTTCTCGTAAGAGACCACAGCGGCGAAGATCACGGATCACCGGTTCAATCCAATCCTCAGGAGAACCAGTAAGGGGCTTGTACTTATCGGAGAAGTATACTTCTGCCTGGATATTCCCACACCCTTCAGGAACGTTTGTGGCAGAGAGCATGTGAGGAAAACCAAGCCGTGTAAAGCAGATATCCTCATCATAAAAATAGGTCATATGAGCGTTGGAAATATCAGCGCGATTCACGCCTATATTTACAAGAACACAAGTAGAGCAAGCCAGTAGCTTAGATGCCTCAACAACTTCCTTCGGCGCACCCTGAATCATGGCAGTAAGATCGGGAAGCGGGACAGAAGAAACCAATCCATCGTACTGCGTTACATGCCCATTGGAAAAAGTCAGTTGCTGAGCGCGAGGATCGATGGAGACAAGCTTGTGATTCAATTTGAGATTCCCAAGCGGAACAAATTTATTCAAATACGACATAAATCCACCATTGCTCGGATAGCGAAAGTGAGTGATGTAATGGACGTGTGGCGCAGAAGGAGAAATAGCCCCCCGTAACACTTCTTCCAGGCTTGGACGGTAGATACGTGGTCCCAGCCAGTCTGTACTCATGTTCTCAGCTGTCGTTAAATGATATTTCCGCGTGTACTGCATCGGAAATAGCTCTGCAAATGTTTTGCCTAAACTTGATACCAACCAGTCAGCATAATTATTAATTGGACGCTCGGGAGCTTTGCTCTCTTCAACGAAATCCTTAATCACATTGATAATGACATCTTCCGGAAGTCCATGAAGATGCACTTGTACTGGATGCTGTGGCCAATAACCACGCCAATAATTGTTGAGTTGTATCTGGAGAGTCTCGTATTGCTGATTCACGCTGTCGGCAAAAATCTCCTGAATCCGAGAGTCCTTGGTAAACGAGATGTGCGGGCCTACATCAAACAGGAATCCTGTATCGGATCGAAATGACGCTGTATGGCCGCCATAATATGTGTTCTTGTCATACATCACGGGCGTAATGCCTTCGGCATGGAATCGATAGGCGGCTCCGAACCCGGCCATTCCAGATCCGATAATCACGACATTAGACATTTACAAGCTCCTCTTGTTTGAAGTACACAGGTTCTATTTAGCGACCGTTGCAAGATCACAACTGCTTGAACATTCTTCGTAGCGCTCGATTTGAGAGAGAGTTATAGAGCGCAGATCTGCGCCCGACTGAAAGACGCGGTACCATTCAACAATCCATCCCAGGGCTTCACTCAGTGGGAGAATGGGATGCCATTCAAGAATGGATCTTGACTTTGAAGTATCCAACTTTAAGAAGTGAGCTTCGCGTGGATGCACAGCACCATCGAGGCTCCACGATGCAGCTCCTCCCCACAACCTGGTGACCTCATCAGCTATCCATGAAACAGGCTTGGCGTCTTCTTCCGCAGGGCCAAAATTCCAGCCGGATGCAAAGCGAGATGGCTCTTCAGCAAGCCGCTCAGCAAGCAGAAGATATCCGCGAAGTGGTTCAAGCACGAACTGCCATGGCCGAATAGCGGAGGGATTACGAATCAGGCAGGACTGGCCAGTCAGAAATGCACGCAGCAGATCAGGAATGAGTTGATTACTTGTCCAATCTCCTCCCCCGATTGCATTGCCGGCACGCGCGCTTGCCAAAGCAACACCATGATCCTCGAATGTGGCAGAAGAAAAAAATGACTCCCGATAGGCCGTAGTTACGAGCTCCGCACATCCCTTCGAGTTTGAGTATGGGTCTTTTCCTCCCATTGGCTCATTCTCGCGATACCCCCAAACCCACTCCTGGTTTGCATAGCATTTGTCGCTGGTGACATTGACAAATACACATGGGTGCTTGAGCTGCCGAACAGCCTCCATGACATGTACCGTGCCCATAACATTCGAAGAATAGGTTTCGACGGGGTTCTCATATCCATGACGCACAACGGACTGTGCGGCCATGTGAATAACTACATCAGGGCGGCGCTCAGCCACCACGTCTCTCACCTTTTCAAAATCTCTGACATCGGCAAAAACGGAGCGAACCACATTAGCAACTCTTGCCTGCTCGAACAAATTAGCTTGAGTCGGTGGGTCAAGTGCGTATCCGGTAACATTTGCGCCCAATGCATTTAACCATAGGGAGAGCCAGCTTCCTTTGAAGCCTGTATGCCCGGTCAACAGGACCTTACGCCCTTTCCAAAAAAAACGATTCGGCATGCCTGATTCCACTTTGGCGAATTCCATTCTCACAAGGACCTTCCTGCTGTAACCAGCTGTGTCGAAGTGTCCTCAGATATCTCGGACTGAACTGCCCATTTTGCCATTTGCTCACGCCAAAGCGATTCAGCAATCCCGCCTGGAAGATTCTCTACATCGTTGAATGTGACGACTGAGTCTTTAGCAATATCGCGCTTCAATATGCATCCCGCAGAGAGGCCAATTGGCAATGCTGACACTGCACGAGCTTCCAAACTATTTTCGATAAGCCCATAGGAACAGAAACCTCCGATACCGTCGAGCTGCTCACCTGCTTTTAGATCACGTTTAGCGACTGCCACCACTTCGCAAACTGGTCCATCAATAGGAGCAACCGTAGGATCACGATGAACAAATGCACGGCCGATCGTAGATGCTATCTGGATATGGGGCAGATGAAACGGCGTATAAAAAACATAGAATGGCCCATCGCCAATTTTGTAATAAGAAAGTTGAGCTCTCTTGAGTGGAGATTCTTCATGAACAATAACGAACGCTCCTGTGTGGGGAGCTGCGCCAAGAGCATAATCAACAAGGCCAGTGCTCAGTAGCTGTTCCGTAGGGAGCAAATTCGCCATTTCCCGAACATATTTGCAAGCTGGACCATACATTCCTCGGCGTCCTGCCCGAAACCCAGTGGCATTAGCAAGAACCGTTGCCTCCATGGATAACTTTGTTGCATCCGCAAACGATGTCACCTTTCGCGCATCCTGGTCGTTCTTCTCCGCGAATGCGCGCTGAGTTTCCGGGTTTCGATAATAATCGACCATGCCTTTGAGATTGCCGGCAGCTACTGGACGGAGCCCTAACGAGCGAAGATAGCGAAGCAGAGTCATAGCAACTCCTGGCTCGTCTCCATCTGTATGCGTCAGAACTACTCCTGCCTCGTCTGCCTTGGCCTTAAGAATTGGGCCTATCAGAGAGTCCAACTCGGCGTTCACGAGAACAACATGTTTACCGTGTTTGAATGCATCAAGAACTACACCGGCTGCAGGTTCAATGCTGCCTGTCGCTTCTACCAGTAGATCGATGGCATCGCAGGATGTCAGTACGTACGGATCATCAGTCAGTACTGGCGTCTGATGAGAAATTGCTGCATCCGCATCTGCAGATGACGCCACATTGCGCCACTCGGTAATCCCTGCCTCCAGAAAGGCTCGTTCACCATGCTCCAAAGTTCGATTTGCGATTGCAACCAATCGAATCCCAGGAACAGGAGTGCCGAGTTGCAGTGCAATAGCACGTCCGGTTGCACCAGCCCCAACCATTCCTACGCGAATCGGGTGTCCTGAATTTTCCAACGCCTGCAATGCTGTGTCAACATTCATAATGAGCTCCGGTATTTAGAAATGCCATCGGCCGAGATTCACCATTACCTGGTGCCGACTCAGCAATCTAAAACTTATTGTGTAAGGAATTGTGTTCTTAATCGCGATCAGAGAACCATCTTGCGACAATAGAAAGCCTCTGCGTAGCCACTGGGAGAATTACATTCCATTCCTCGCAGACGCATGAGGGAACGGAATGTCTCTGGCTCAAACCAACGCTTTGTTTGCTGCGACTGAAAGGCTTCCATTAAAAATGTAACTTTTTTCTCGTACTGCTCTGCAGACAACGGAACAAACACGCATGGTTGCCCCATATCACCATCGTATTTTGGAATTTCATATTCGAGAATCAGATGGTCACGAAAAGTATTCCAGGTAAGTTCAGCAAGCAGTTTATGGTCTTGATGTGAATCTTTCCGACTATGCGTAAAGATTAAGTCCGGTGAAAACTCTTGCTTCACCTTCTCAAAGACAGCCTTTATATCGGCGCCAACAAATGGCATAAAGCCATCTTTAAATGCCTCAATCTGTGGCCCGCCCGCAATGGATTTCCCCGCGAATAATTCCGCGGCATGCTGAGCTTCGCTGATCCGCCCCCCCCCCGCACTAAACACAACCCAGCGAATGATGCATTGCGGATACTCCTGCAGCAGTCGAAGAATTGTGCCACCACAACCAATCTCGATATCGTCTGAGTGTGCCCCCAAACACAATATCTTAAGCGGCTCCGATCTTTCCTCTGATAATTTTAGGCGACGCATAAGGCCTGAACCGATGCTGTGTTTTTATGATGACCATTGCCATTTTTCTTCCAAACTTCCCACGGAGCAACTCCAGCCGTGCACAGGCTATCCAGATGTTGCTTATCTTTGAAAGTGTCCATGCTTGCCCAAAATCCATCGTAGGTGTAGCCAAGCAGTTGTTTCTCTGCAATCAAACGCTGGAACGGCTCAACAACCAGTTCTTCTTTCTCGTGGATGTAATCGAAGATTTTCTTCTTGAAAATGAAGGAACCTCCATTAATTCGCAACGAACCGTTATTGATGGCATCTATCCCCGAAACCAGGTTTCCGGCACTTTCCTCCACTGATACGACGTGATAGCTGAGGTTTGGCCGGACACAAAGGAAGCTCGCTACTTTGTCATGTCCGTGGAAGTGATCCAATTGCTCAGTGAGCGGAAGATCTGTTAGACCGTCACTGTAGTTGGCTAAGAATTCATCTTCGCCTTCTAGGTATTTCTCGACCGCCTTTAGACGCTGGCCAATATTGGAATTGATTCCAGTATCCGCGAAGGTAATCCGCCAGTCGTGAATATCGCTATTGTAGAGCTCAAGATTTTTTCCGCCAGCTGACAATACAAAATCATTCGAGACGCATTCACTATAGTTCAGGAAAAAACTCTTGATAGCATCTGCACGATGTCCAAGGCACAAAATGAAATCTTTGTGCCCATAGTGAGCGTAATACTTCATCACTTGCCAAAGAATCGGCCGATTACCTACCGTCACCATTGGCTTGGGAATTGTCTCCGAATAGTCACGAAGCCGCATGCCCAAACCACCACAGAATAGTACGACTTTCATTACTGCCTCCTTCTTGTGTTTTCCTTAGAGGAAGAGAGAACCTGCTTATGATTGGCTGAAATTATGGCTATCTATTTCTCGATCAAAGGCCAACTGGAGTCTTGACTGGAGATCGCAGCAACAGGAAGTGGCCAATGGATATTAAACGCTGGATCATCAAACCGTACGCCCCGCGCTGCGCCTGACGTGTAATAGGCAGATGTCATGTAGTGCATCTCGGTGTTTTCTTCAAGTGTCTGGTAGCCGTGTGCACAAAGTTCAGGAACATAGAGCATGCGGCCATTCTCAGGAGTCAACACCACTCCATACCATTTGTGATACGTGGGAGACTCCGGCCTGAGATCGAGCACAACATCAAACATCGCTCCTCGTGTGCAGCGTACGAGTTTGGCTTCCGATGCTGGTTCCTCTTGAAAATGCATGCCTCGGACAGTTCCTCGGAGAAAACTAAATCCCATATTTGCCTGCACAGGGCTAAATTCCAGACCATTCTCCTCAAACTCGCGCATACACCATGCGCGCATGAAATGTCCTCTGTCATCCGCCCGCGGATCCGGATCAATTAACTTTGCACCTATGACATCACAATCAGAGAATCGCATTTAGCCACCATTTATAACTGGGAATGAATAAAGGATAATCAGTCTGAGGAACGACAAAAGAAATTGAACAGCACCGTCGCTACGCAACAAGATATTGACCTCTATTTACGCTGCTATCCCTACCTGAAAGACTGACGCATAGCGAATTGCATGATCAGGATTTTCATTACGGTATGGCTCAAGCCCCCAATATTCCAGTGGCCATCCCATTCTTATCGATGAATCCCCGTCATGAATCTCTTGTATTAATTTGGTAACAGGTTTCCAGTTAAGCGACCTGGCTACCTTGGTACGAACATCTAAGTCAATCCCCGACACGAAAATGAATCCGCCCGGTTTAACCATGTTCGCGATGTTACGTAAGCATTTCTCAGCATCGTCTGGCTGCATATGACAGAGAAATCGATTGGCAACAACAATATCTTGGGGGCCAAGTACATCTACAAGTTTCGGATCGCCGGCGTCATCATTGCGCCATGTAATGCCTTGACGTAACCATGGCTTGATCCTTGCTTCATCCCCATCTATGTCACAAATAGTCTCCAGTTCCTCTGGAGTCATTCGCTCAAAGATTGGCGCACCTTGATCGCGATGTGTATTCCGAGCAACATCTTCAGCATTCACCGCACTATTCTGGCTCTTCCCTGCTCCTGCGTCGAGCGCTCCACGAAAATATATGCCCTTCTCTGCAAACGAAAGAATTTCATCCGAGATATCGATGGCCTGCACAATAACATTCAGGTCGGGTCGTGCCTGTCGGATTGCCCAAAGGGCGGAGTATACCTCTGCACCTTTACTGCAAGCCAGCACTGTTATCTTTAACGTAGACTCGTTTGGCCTTGCATCTGCGAGAGAGCGCATTAACTCCAGTTCTGGTCTATTCCTAAAAAAGAAAGTCGCAACATACTGCTTTCGTTCTGCCTTCTTGCATACCAGGCGATGAAGATGGCGTCCAAAGGCGTACCCAATCGATGTACGTCGAACGGACCCCGGCAAGTACTTCCAGACACGTATCGCTTGATTTGAGTAGAACCTCGTAGACATGTTAAAAACCGTACGCCCCCCCTTGAGATACACGTTCTCTCTTCACATCATGCTGGTGATACCTGTAGCACGTGTGCAGATTGCCCGATTTAGTTATGTTTTGTGTTCTTGATTAGCCTTCGCCTTTAACGAAGGTATTTCCAGACACAAATGCCGTTATTTTTTGCCTCTATAACTTCATTTGTAAGCTCAACATGCCGGCATAGAATCAAGCACTGGTGACACGCGCTGGAAGCTTTGTATTCTGAGCCATTCTTCAAAAACCATAAGGCTGAAAAGCACCTTATGATAGTCTCCCTGTCCAGACTTGTGTATCCGAAACATCTGCTGAACTGCAGATGGACGCAGGTATTGATACAAGAGCGAATGAGAATCCATAACAATGTCCGCGAGCTTCGATTGCATGGAGCCGCGGAACCAGTCATCAACTACATTTACTGCGAAGCCTCGCTTCTTTCTCCGGAGAATCTCACTCGGGAGATACCGCTCAGAAACCTGACGGTGCACCCACTTCTGGGCTCCGTTTCGAACTTTAAACTTTGCCGGAAGCCTTTCAACATATTCAACAAGCTCTCTGTCAAGATATGGAACTCTTACTTCCAGACTATGAGCCATCGAAAGCTTATCGCCAAACATTAAAAGCTCATCTGGTAGCGTTGAGCGCATTTCAAGAAATTGAAATCCGCCTAAATCATCTATCTCCTGGGAAAGTGGGATAGCATCACTCCAGCACGCAATCAGGGCATCTCCTGCATCACCATTCAGCAGCCCGTCTTGGAATAAGCTTTCAATTTCTCTTCCTGGCAACAGAGACAATACCTGCTGATATCTTTGTATACGGTCCTTCGTATTCAGCGAATAGATGCCTCTTTTCAGCATTTCGTTGCGCGGAAGAGCATTGATCGCCGCTGTAACAGGAGTTCGAAGACATGCAGGCATCGAACTCCAATAGGCGCTATAACGAACCCCCAGATGCCGTCGATAACCTGCAAAAAGCTCATCAGGGCCTTGCCCTATCAAGGCAACTTTCACATCTTCTCGCGCTCGTTTACAGACGAAATACATAGGCACAATCGAGGACGATGCAATCGGCTCTTCCAAGCAAGAGACAATAGCAGGCAATGCGGTCTCGAATGTTTTCTGGTCAAGCAGAACTTCGGCATGCTGTGATAAAAAATGCGATGCTGTTCTGGCTGCTCCTATCAATTCATCGTCAGCAAAGCTGCTTCCATATCCAACGGTATATGTTCTCCAATCTTTTCCGTACAGATTCATCAAGGCCAGAAGAAGCGATGAATCAATGCCCGCACTCAACAGGAGCCCCACGGGAACATCACTGATTAGGTGCCTTTTCATGGCACTTTTATAGAGTTCTATAAGTTCGTCACAGACTTGCTCATCAGATTTCGGAGGAGAGAATGGCGTCGGTTTGTATTTGTACCAGTGACGAATGTGAGCGGTTCCCGCTTCACATATCAGCATCGTACCCGGCCCGAGTTTGCCGACCCCCTGAAACATAGTATGAGGAGAGGGGGTATAACGATACCGCAAAAAAAGATTTAGAGAAAGCGGATCTACCTCTGGAATTTCATTCGTGCCAGCCAGAACAGCACGAATTTCCGAGCCGAAATAAAGACATTCAGCCGTCAGCTTATAGTAGATAAGCTTAATTCCAAATGGATCTCTCGCTAGCACAAGCCTTTTAACTCTGGCATCCCAGATGGCAAGGCCAAACATCCCATTCAAATGATTTAATACATCGTCGCCCCACTGTTTATAGCCAT
Organism: Occallatibacter sp. FHG110214_02; assembly: GCF_059115385.1. Classification (NCBI taxonomy): domain Bacteria; kingdom Pseudomonadati; phylum Acidobacteriota; class Terriglobia; order Terriglobales; family Acidobacteriaceae; genus Occallatibacter; species Occallatibacter sp. FHG110214_02. Next base: position 48,421 of record NZ_JBZYWK010000007.1, read on the forward strand.
GCACAATGACTTCCGTATCTGACTTAGTACGAAAAACATGCCCATAGCTCTCCAGCTCACGCTTGAGTTCCAGAAAGTTATATATCTCGCCGTTGAAAACGACCCACACTGACTTCTCAGCATCGGACATTGGCTGATGCCCGCCGGCCAAATCGATAATAGAAAGCCGCCTGAATCCCAACCCTAATGAGCCGTCGATGAAATAACCAGCATCATCGGGTCCGCGGTGCGAAATGCTATTCGCCATGCACTCAATATCGCGGCGAGATACTGGCGCATGGTCGGCAAAATTGTATTGACCGCATATTCCGCACATAGCAGGCTGCCTTGAAATTAGTTGATGAAGTTATCAGTTGTTTTATCTGCGTCAACGTACAACAAGAAGCAGAGGCTTCGGAAGAATTGAGATTGCGCCCAGCGATGCATCGGCGTATTGTCCCAACCGAACAAGAGCTTGCGGGAGCGGAATGAACCATCAGGCTTTTGCCATTCTGAGAAATTGATGGTCCGCTGCAAGGCCGCATCTAATAAAGGAAAACGCCCCTTCAATAAGACAGCCAGATTGATGCACTCTGCACAATCGTAAAGCTCATTCCGATATACGGTAAGACGAGGTCTACGGGAGAAAGGCTTAGGCAAACCATCTTTGTCAAAAAGATTGTTTACGTAATAATTGACACCGCGTTCAATAGCCTGAGTACAGGCCTTATTTCCATTGATTGCTTCTATCTTCGCAAGAGCCTTCAACACAAAACATGTGTGAAAATGATCGACAAAGTCCCTTTGACCATCCGTAGAGTAATACCATGAACCATCGGCGTTCTGGGATTCCAAAACAAAATTCAGATTTCTCTGCGCAACAGATTCGTATTTTTCTTCTGAAAAATCCACTGCCGCTCTCATTAAGAGAAATGCTCTATATGCGCTGGCATTGATAACTCCCCCAGCATCCTTTGGATCTGGATTATAAGAACAACTGGACGCACTCTCCGAGGTACGATAATCATGGTAATCATGAAGTGCATGCTCCGCGATTGACCGCATGATTTCTCGCCATTTCTTATCTCCATCTATCTGATAGACATTCAGAAACGCTTCATAGGCATAAGGAACTGTCGTAATGAGTGGAGTTCCGGAGCGCATGGTTCCGGTCCGTGTCTCCCAATCAAACGGATAGCCCCAGCAATAATGTTTAAACCCTGGGCAGCGTGTTTCTTCTAATACGTTGAGAAAATGAACTGCGCGCCTGTAGTAGCGTTCATCTTTGAGAGCTGATGCGAGGAACGCAAAGCCCATTGCATAATGCGCATCGGCAATAGGTAAGCGCTGCTTCTTCCAGAAAAGGCAGCGTGCAGATGGCACAAAGGCCTCTGCAAAAATCATGGGAGCAACTGCGAGTGTTCCCAGGCGAGGCTTTCTGTAATACAGTGCTTTCGCTTTACGGCCCAAACTGCTAGCAAAAAAGCTCTGATGGTCATAAGATGTCTCACCATAACTATCGAGCCAGTTGATAAAGCGCAGCATAGCATCTTGTACAGACGCATATTTGTTATGTGAAATATTCTCTTGTTGAATCGCTACTGAAGCCATTGTTCCCTCCTGTTAGCTCTCGGAACTCGGCCGCGGCTGAAGATTGTTGATACGCTTCAATGTGAATACGGAGATGAGAATAGATTTAAGTTTCTGCATCTGCTCTTTACGATGGAATTGCATCAGTTCTTTTGAGACAGAGCGTTGTTGGCGAGTCAATATAGCCCAAAGAAACCCCAAACCTAAGGCAATCCCGTCGACAATATACGGCGGCTTCGTCATGCGATAAGCTACGCGGAATAGTTCCCAAATTGGATGCCCTCCAAGGTAATAATCTTTCTCTCCATATGAAAAACTCGAAGCAAGACGACTACGCTCTGCAGTTCCGAGCCTTCTATGGTGAAAGAAAGATTTTTCCCGATAAGAACGTGTTTTCCATCCAATCATTCGCGCATGTGTAACAGCCATCCAGTCGATTCCACCCGCTTTGTTTGGCTTGTAGCCGCCAATCTGCTCAAAGCATTCTTTGCGAAACATCTGGCATTGCCCGGAAACATGTATTTGTCCCTCAAAGCTGTCAGAGTTAGAGCTGTATCCATGTTCCTGGAATGCTGTTCCGGCAACACCAAGGTCAGGATTCTGAATGAACTTATTCATCAGGAATTCAAAATGATCAGCATCCAGTGAAACGTCCCCGTCCAGATTACCTATAACTGCATAATCTATGTCCTTCACTTTTTCCTGCCCCATCTGGAACGCATATACCTTGGCTGCGAAATTTCGCTCCAGGCGAACAGGAAGGTCTACTAGCGTAATCCATGGATTATTTTCAAGATATGGACGGACCTTTGCCGATGTATTATCGGTCGAGCCATCATTAACAATCACCCACCGCTCTGGACGAACTGTCTGCTGAATGACAGACTCAAGAGTCTTCTCAATAAAGGCTTCCTCATTGCGAGCGGGAGTAATAAGAACGTAGGGGCAGTTAGTCATCGTTTCACCTCAAGGAGCTTCCCACTCAACGTTAGCTCCGCGCCAGCGCAAGCTTCCCAGAATTATCGTTGAGCGTTGTAGAGAAGTTGTGGGCATAAATTGAGTCCCGGTGATTGGCAAGCGACTTCTCATATTCTTCTTCGGGCTCATACACTGCGACATGGCTGCCTCGTGTAGAGAAGGAAAACGGAACACATAGCAGATTCTTGAGATTCGCCTTGAGTGCTTCTTTCTGTTCAGGCTTCACATAAAACAGCATGAAACCTCCTCCTCCTGCACCCAGAAGCTTCCCACCCAGGGCTCCCGCACTCAATCCAGCCTGATAAATCTCATCTATGGCGTTGTTAGAAATTTTGCTGGTAAGAGAGCGTTTAATCTGCCAGCCTTCATGCAGCAGCTTGCCAAACTCATTCAATGACCGATTCCGATTTGTCAGAATCGCTTCTCCCTCACTTACAAGCTCAAGCATCATATTTAGTTCCTGCTTCTTGTGTGGCGTTACCTTGAGCTGCTCTTGAGCAATTTCTGAGGCTGTTCTGGAAAATCCTGTAAAGAAAAGAACCAGATGTTGTTCCAAGTCAGCGAGTCGCTCTGAAGAAGCCAATACAGGCTTAACTTCAATAGAGCCGTTAGTCGAAAAGTTTATCCGATTAAATCCGCCATAGGCCGCACTTACTTGGTCTTGCGCGCCCACCGCCTCTAAGAGCAAGTTCTGTTCTACGTGAATTGCTTCAGCAGCCAAGGTACGCTTATCGCGCATCTGATTTTTAAGCGCATAGAGCGCGTGCAATAGCCCAACTGTAAAAGCTGAGCTCGTGCCTAAACCAGTACGAGCCGGAAGGTCAGCTACGTGATGTACCTCTACGCCCTCGTCGATATTGAGAAATTGAAGGCATGCACGTACCGAGGGATGTGCAATGTCTCCATTTTTCGCAACATTTTCAACCTTCGAATAGGACACCCTACTGTGATGTTCAAAAAAGGGAGGCAGATATCGACACGTTATGTAGCACGACTTATTGATAGTCGTTGACAGTACAGAGCCCCCATATTGTTGATACCAGACAGGGTAGTCAGTGCCGCCGCCAAAGAACGATATTCTCAAAGGGGTACTTGTGATAATCATTTTCTTATCCTTTAGTCTGAAAGAAGGGTCTGTGCACGGGTCTGGATTCTGGCATCAGTCCAGATTTTCTATGAGCGAGGCTTGCACTGGCATTGCTCTATGACTAAGAAGCATGAGTAGTGCTCTAGTCTCTTCTCTCACTGGACGGAGAAGAAGCATACTCAAACATCCGCCTGTAAAGGTCAGTGCTATAAGTAGCAACTGAATGACGGCTGATGAACTAGCGATGCGAGACAAAGCTAGTTCGCCGGCAGCTATGCCTGCCAAACAAGTTATCACCGGATACAGAAGTTTCCATCCTAGCCGCTGTAAAGTTATCGAGGTTCCACGGAAGCTATAGCTCAATACCCAGGGGAAGATGAGGAGCGTCACAGAGGCTCCTGCAAAGGCTACCTCTTTGACGCCGAAGGGAAGAGCGAGTGCGTAACTCGCAATCATGATGGGACAAACAGCTCCGGCGAGTTTTAGTAGACGCTTAGATTCTCCACGGCTAATTAAGAGCCAGACCAATGACTCATATATAAGTTGACCAATTGCGGAGATGGAGAGAATCTTGAAAATGGGTGCTGCCTCATACCATTTCCCTCCAAGGGTGAGCACAATGATAGGCGCAGCAGCAACAAATAAAAAGCCGAATACTGGAGCCGCAATCCACATAATCAAGTTAGCTGTTCCCAGATAAAACTGAGCCAACCGCTCCGGATCATCCTGGGATCTGCTAAATGCCGGAACAGCAACGTTCCGCGCGGGCCCAGTAATCTGCCGAACTGGCAGAAGAAGTAAATTAAGTGCTCTCGAATACAGTCCCAGCGGACCTGCTCCCCAATACCATCCAATCAATACGCTATCTACACTGTGAGTGGTGTTCAACACAAGATACGAAGCAGCAACATTTCCGCCAAAAGCTACCAGTGAGCGAATCTTTGCCTTTCTATCCGGAAGCCCGGGAACCCAGCGAGCCATTCCCCATGAAAGCACCATCTGTATTCCGTTCAATATTAAAGGCATGATAACGATTGCCCAATATCCCGCCCCTTTCCATGCAGAAAAAATAGCAATCGGCACAGCCACCATATACGAAATCACATCTCGGATGGCCATTAAACGAAAGCGCATCTGTCGCTGTAGGAGCGCATTGTGTTGTACGCGCAAGCCGCCTATAAGAAATGTGATGGAACTGATGAACGTAATGTTTTCTAATCTCGGATCTCGATAGAACCAGGCCAGCACAGGGGCCAGTGCTACTGTAATGACAGTCAGTAAACAGCCAATGCCTAAGTTAATCCAAAAAAGCGTGCTGACCTGTTTGTGATTTATATCAGGATGTTGAACTGTCGCCTCAGAAAGTCCAAGTTCTGCAAAGGCCTGGCCAAGACCTGTGATAACTGTAATCATGGCCACTAACCCAAAGTCCGCAGGCACAAGTAAATGTGCAAGAACCACAGTAGAGATGGACTGCATGATGAATTGCACCCCCTGGGAGGCAAGCGTCCATAATCCACCACGAATAGACCGCTGTTTTAAATCTGCATGTAAATGATCCGTGCTTAATGGATCTAGCATTATGTGCGAAGCCGACATCAGTAACTCATTAAGACAAACGCGAAGACATAAGTGAATCGATACTCATTGTTCGTTTAACAAACGCTGTGCATTCCCGCAGCTAACCTTCACTCACATCTGTCGGGACGGTACGCTGCCCCTGCTTAAATACCTTGGGGACTGCATTCGCTTTTAACAATCCAGAATATGTGTGCAGCAGAATTCTGCTCACTTCTTTCCATGAGTGCTTAGCTTGCGCCATAGTCTGGATTTCTGTACGTAAATTGCTTAGGTTCTTATAGAGTGGGCTTGAAAAGTATTGCTCGATTGCCCTTGTCAAATCTTCAGAGTCACTTGCACGAAAGAGAAATCCGTTTGCCCCTTCGATAATGTCATCTTTGAATGAGCCGATATCAGCAGCAAGCACAGGCAATCCAAAACTCTGACCAAGAAACAAAACTCCGCTTTGATAAATGTCGCGATACGGCAAAACAATGGCATCGGCGGCTTTGAAGTATATTTCCACTTCGGAATCAGGAATGAAATCGGCTCTCACAATCACCTTGCTTAAGAGCGAGTCATTCTTAATCTCCGTTTGAATCGCGTTCCAATATTCTTCACAGCCATCCGGTCGCCCTGCAATTAGTAGTCGATAATGGCCATCATTAGCTTGAATTTTCCGAAAGGCCAAAATCAGATAGTCGAGCCCTTTATATGGAGTGATTCTTCCAAAAAAAAGAAGCACTTTTTCGCCATGCTGTATGTCTAGTCTTTTCCTGGCTTCAACTGGTGTCAACGAGGAATGCGGTACAGCATTGTTAATGCCAAATGGAATAACTGTAACTAACTTATCAGGGACATCAAACTGTTCAATCAACTCCGACTTCATCTTCTGGGTATGCACAAATAAATGATGAGATAGTTTGTATTGAAGACCTAGCGTGAGCCTATTAAGAACACTATCTTTGTTATCACGCTTTCCCTCATTTACATTATGCACAGTAAAAACAATCTTCTTCCCCAAAATCCTGTAGTACAGCATAAGCAGCGTGCGGTCGAATATCTCGAACTTATTGTTCCAGAGTATATGGAATATCTTTGGTCTTGCTTTCGCTGCGTAAGCTACGAGACGGATGTAATACTTGGAAATGCGCAGCGTTTTACTCAAGATGCTCGCATTGGATTTGGTGCTTCCCCGCAGGTTCAGAAAATTCAGTGACGGAGAATCTCCAAACTCGGGGAAAATCAGCTCATCGCTCCCAATCATCTCCAATGACACTCCGTCAGCTAGCAGCGCGTCTGTAAGTCCAAATACATAAGGACGGTCGCTTCCACCTGTAAGGAGGGAAATCGACATCATTGCAGACGACTCAAGCGCGTCCATAGCTGTTCCTTGTGCTGGTCTCATTTTTTATGCGGGTATAAAAGAGGGAATGCCGAGAATTGTTGATACGTCAGGCAATGACTTAATCTCCAGGAGAAAAGTCTCAATCTCAAAAGAACGCTAAGAAACGTGCCGCTTCTCCATCTGGTACATGACTCCATCCCAGTATCTTTCGTATGTCGCTCTGTACTGAGGAAGTGTCATTTGCACCCACTCTGCGGCCTGTAAACCGAAGATTGGTTTTATCCACGCGTACTTCCAGCGAAGCCGCGGCTCGTTCAGTTGACCACCGAATTCGTGAGCCAGACTATCCGCTTGCGCAGCAAGATCTGGCCGGCTCGGGAAAAAGGCGTCATACCAATTCTGCAGATACGTCACACAGGCTTTGCGAACCCTCTCGCTCTCTTCAAGCGAGCGAAGATATTGGATATGTAGCTTCATTGAAGTTAATAGCGATTCCTTCTTGCGGTCAGAACTTCCAATGAAGCTGATGCAGTTACCGCCCGCCGCCCTATAGTAGACACCAGTTTCAGGAACAAATCTGGTACCTTCCGAAGCACACAATACCCTGGCAAAATACTCCCCATCTTGGTCGAAGTGAAGTTTTTCGTTCCAGGGCCCCGCAGCCTCGGCCAATTCCCTGCTTACCAGGTAGGTTGCATTCTGCATATGCAGGTTGTTGTTCAGCTTACGAAACAACCATTCAGCGGGAGAGAGACTTTCGCAGAGCGGACTGCTAATAAATTGAGCCGACTTGGTACGGAAGTAGAATCGTGCCCACGGAGAAGAGAGCAATACCCGCTTACTGTCTCCTGACTTTAGTGAAGTTAGCTGTCGTTCAATTTTGTCAGTAGCCAGAACGTCATCTGCATCCAGCTCTTGAATATAGTCTCCCCGGCTGATGCGATAGCCATAGTTCACTGCTGCTGACTGTCCTTGATTCTTTGTCTGAACCAAGGTGATCTGCGTGCCAAAACTATTTGCAATTTCTGCAGTTCGGTCCGTCGAACCGTCATCAATCACGATGACCTCTTTATATGGCCACGTTTGACGAACCGCAGATTCAATGGCTTCACGAATCCATCGTTCTGCGTTGTATGCAGGAATCAGTATGGAAACAAATGTTTTCACAAAATGTCCAAATCTTATAGAACTCTAAAATTTGCCCGTACTGGCTACGTCAGTCCTACCTGGACGCTACTGAGCGACCGCTTTTCCTTGAAGAGACGTCGGAGCCGAAGGCGTCGAGTTTACCAGGGGATGTGGATAAGCATACGGAGTGTAGTAGACACTCCAAGTGTTTGTAGGGTTGCATACGTATAACTTGTTCTGGTCTGTGGCCCAATATGCAACTCCAGAAGTATTGCCGCCGGGACCCGCAGTACAGGTCGATGGAATGCTCGCATATGCGCCGTACCCAGTTCCGCTGGTGCCATTAAAGCCGGTAGCGGGAGCATAATAGTCTTGATTCGCCACAATGTTTCCATTCGGACTAGATATAGTTACCAGCGAGCCTGCCCCGCTGTATGTCTCCATCCAAATGTAAACAGGTTGAAGAACTTGATGCGGCCAAACTCCCGTATAAACATTTGGGGATGTATTGTTTTGAACCTTAGGCCAATAGCCGCTCAGCATATCCCCTTGCCCGCGTCCAACCTGGTCCAGGCAAGGATATCCCGTTGCTGCATTCGTATTTCCGTCCCAACTAGATCCCGTCCCATTGAACTTCGTTCCGCAATACCCCCATCCATTCGGAGGAGCACTTTGCGAATAAGTTGTCGTGTTATCACGGTCATCGGTGAACTGTAAGTCGTGTTGCGAATTGCTTACAGTATTCCCCCAGTACAACCCGGTACCAGAGGTAAGAAAGCCCGCTCCATCTGTAATGGAGCCGCCATTTACGCCTTGAACTACGTTCTTATAAAACTCAAACGCCCTGCATCCACGCGCTCGTGCCTGTGAACCCGTCGCATGGCTTTGAAAACCAACATTGGCATTCGCCCCTTCTGCATTCAGGGTGTTATAGCGAATGACGAAGGTGCCGCCCAATTCGCAGTCATTCATGAAACCGTTGTTGAAGGTATTGTTTTCCAGAAAGATGAAGGAACTGCCACCGAAACCGGGTCCAACCGTCCACGGTGTATCCCCATAGCCTGCGTCACTAATGTTATAGATACGAACTCCGTTATAGACCGAGCCAACAGGAGCATCAAAGAGACTGTGGTCAACCACCCCGCTCATAGGCTGATACATACTAAGAGTAAGGTCATTGATATTGATGAAGTGGCAGTGGTCGACCCGGCCTTGTCCCTGCGCGCCTCGCAGACTAACCTCGCCGTTGTAGACGACATTCCCCCCTTTAAAACTCAGTCCTGAAACCCTCGCAACCTGAGTAGAACTGCCCGTCATTGTCACGCTAAGGATCGGATTATTTCCACCTGTGCCCGACTGGCCATCAATAATCTCAGTCGCGTCTGTAAATGTAGCTGGATTTCCCTGGCTGTTGGTTGAAGCAACACTGCTCTGCCCCTGAAGCGTAAACGTATATTGAGTCGAAAAATTAAGGGGCGAGGTCCACGTACAATTACCTGCGGGAATTGCAACAGTCGTTCCGTTAGCGGCTATTTTATTTAATGCGCTCGATACATCAGATTCACTACAAGACGCTGCATTGATAGTCGTTTGTGCCTCTGCTGACGAAAAAGCAATGACAAGCAAAACAAGGAATATAGCTTTTGTTAACAAACGCCGAACAAGCACAGGATAAGACCGTCCTTTCTAGATGTATGAATCTCCCTTGTAAAAATGGCCCTATCACGCAAAAGTAACCAACTGGAAACTATAGTAACAGTTAAAAGGATTTCTTCCTCTTTCTAATTGCAAATATCTATGCAAAATCAGCAGGGGCAGTACAGCTTAAGTAGAATTCCCAATTTAGGCCCCACGCACAACTTCTTCATCGAATGCGTATAAAGATTCATCTTTCGTATCACTGCCGGAATTGTCCACAAATAGCCGATGAATCAGTTCCAGCGTCAACATCTTATGTATCTCTGTTGTGTAATTCCGATTCCCTTTCAGATGTCCCTCAACTGCTGATTCCAAGTTCTTGCGCTCCACATAAGGCCTTGATAGGGTACGCTCATCGAGCAACATATCCCGAACATATCCTGCCAGAGCATTGCGATACCACGTGCGAAAATGGAAAGTCTTATGCCGCCCCATAAATAGATGTTCAAGGTGTAGCGGTTTAAAAAGATAATCCAAACGCGCCAGCCATTGCGGCATTCCTATGTCGTATGCATACTCTGCTTTGAAAAGAAACTCAAGTAGACCGTGAGCAACTGTTCTCTGGATTCGCCCCAGATTACCTCCCACCGCACGGTCAGTTGGGATCTCCGCAAGCCTCCGATTACCATCCGCAATCAGTCTAAGGCAAATATCATTTCCCTCAAATGTCGCAGTTGGTGCTCGGAATATTGTGCGGACAAATTCATTGTCAAGAAACGGTGTCCGCATACAGAGCTGTGTCTGTTCCAGTCCTAATGACCCGTATAAATACCATGGTCCTTGGCGAAAAGCGGCAAATGAAATGGGATGGCAATTGACCACGCTGGCATAGGTTTCAGATGTCCGCTGAATCTGTGCAGAAAAATCTGAAGAGAACACTTCCCCATCGCGCACTCCCGGCTTAAACGCGCGGAAGCCTCGAAGTAGCTCACCGCCATAAAGCCCTGTCATACGAACAGAGGAAATTTCCCGCGCTCTCTCATTTAGATAAAGGTCAGGTGAACGACTCACATCGACCGACCCGTCTCCGATATATATCGTCCTCTCAGCGTAGTCAGCAAACCTGGATAAAAACTCATTTCCTGCTGTCAAAACATGAAATGGCTGTCCATAAACTTCAGCAACGCGGTGTGCCACGCGCACATCTTCATTCTCGTGGTACATGCTACCGAAGGTGTAGCAAGGCAGTGTCCCTGGCGCCGCATCCCAACTCGCAAGAACCATGCGGGTGTCCAAGCCTCCTGTCAGAGACATACCAATGCATTCGGTGCCTGCAAAATAGCGCGGAAAATTATTATTGAAAACCGACCACAGTTTCTCGTAGTAGGCCTCTGGCTCCAGCGTCTCTTGCTCTTCCCACTCTTTCGGATTGAAATAGCTGGCCTTGTCAGTAAGTGCGCCATTACGGAACTTCCACGCCGCTCCGGGAGGAAGAAGCTGAATTCCTTGAAATACAGAACGATTCTCTAAAACTGCGCCGCAGGAAACATACTCGCCAAGGCCCTGATAATCTACGCGCCTCAGTTCAGGGCAAACCGCCAGAATGGCCTTAGCCTCCGCGGCAAAGTAAACTGCATCTTCCGATTCATGATAGTAAAGCCGATGCATCCCATAACGGTCATTGAAAAGCGTCGCTTCGCCGCGCGACAAATCAACGGCCATCCCGTGAAATCGTCCATTAAGGCCAGCAGGAAAAGACGAGGCTTCTTCCCACAAATGAGTTAAATACGACATCCCATCGGAATCAAACTCATGCCCCTGCTGCCGTAGATGCGAGAGCGTCGAAGGGTCAGGAAAATCTTCCCCGGAAAACACCACGACTTTATCCCGCCGCTCATTCCATAGCGGCATGGCCGAGCAGGGCGAGCTTTTGTGGGCAACCCATCCTAAATAAATGCCCTGCGTCTGCTCTGCCCAGGTCCCTGCAACATAGAACTGCTCATGAAGAAGAGCATTCGTCATCCGACGAATCTTCGTGAATGCAACCTTGGGCGATTGGCGGGTAATGCACCCGACGATTCCTGGCATAATTGCGCCTGCTATTGGAAATGTATTTACGAAACGGCGGGAAAACTGGAGCCGGCGGGGGGACTTAAACGCCCCATCTGTCGATTACGATTCGACTGCTCTGTCATTAAGCTACACCGGCCCATCTTAAAAAGAAGATTGTCTATAGTATGTAAGCCACTAAAAATTGGAGCCGGCGGGAGGACTCAAACGCCCCATCTGTCGATTACTATTCGACTGCTCTGTCATTGAGCTACACCGGCCCATCCTGATGCGATTCAACCAAGCACGTCTGGCCACGAGAAATGTAATCACGCTGTGAGGCAGCATTCCCATTAGCCCTTGATGAATCTTCAGCTTGATAGATATCATGCCCTTCAACGTCAGGGGCACATAATAGCGTGGAACTAAAACTTCTACGAATCCATTTCTAATCTTAAACTCGCGAAGCGAGGTATCGCGCTTGTTGTAGTAGTTATACAAACCATACGATAAATACTTCATCTTCTTCTCAACGCAAATCTCCATGACTTTTGCCATGAGTGCATTTGCTGGCCTCATATCGCTCTGGCTTGCCTTGGGAAGAAAGGTCAGGATAGAAGCGATTTCGCCTCGATAGACCAGCTTAACGAAGCCAACCAATTCAGCTTCATGATATGCGCATATGTAATCGCTGCGCTCCAGGAAGTCTTCCTGGTCCCGAAAAACTTCCTCTCGAGTCTTGCCAAAATGTGTATAAGCCTTTCCCTGCCTCACCGAAGAATCGTTATTCAAGGTGACGATATCGTCTAATAGCTGATCGTCCAGGCTTTGCACTCTTACTACCACGCCACGCTTCTGAGCTCTACGCACATTTTTGCGCGTCACTTGCGGAAGCGCCTCCCACCACGCATCAAATGTAGATATGGGAATAGCTGCAACACTTTCATATTCCAACGGGTATTGGTAGTGGGGTTCGATATCAGGAAGCATCTGAGAAAAAGTGAAGATGTCAGAGCGAAGTCGTGCAGCACCTTTCTCCTTCAAAGCGCGCATACAGGATAAAGGGTCTTTGATAGGCGCCGTCATCCACTCTTCTGCATTCACGTAAGCTGTTTTAAGCCATCTACCCCTCTGGGCAATATATGCTCCATCCACGTTGAGTGCAGGAACAGTTACCCACTTTCCTTTAATACTTATTTCGATACTTTCCACGGCCATTCTCTTCCTTGTACAACTCAATCGCTTGGAATTGGATGCTCTGTTGTTTGAATGCGTTCTTGATTCTGTTAATCAGCGCTACTCAGGCTTGTTTGCTCACCTGTAATGTATTCACACTCTGCATGCTGCCTGGCTGTGGAACCGGTTCGCTCATACGCTCTTCAGTAGTTCTCCACACCATGGAAAGAGTATTGCGAACCCGCTTGCTCGAGGATTCCGGGAGTACAAGTGCCCCCATCAGAAATATGATGTACAGCAATCCGCCTTCGAGTGCGGCTTCGGACATGTTATAGAAAACCATTGATGTCCATATTGCCAATGCAAGAACTGCTTGATGAGGCGATGACTTCAGTCGTTGGCACACCACTCGATAACCTGCAAACAGAAATATGCATGCCAGTAAAACACCCACCACGCCCATTTCGAGATAGACCTCAAGATAGCCGTTGTGAGCTTCATTCAAGTGCCCAAGGCCGGAACTATTCCAAAACGATTCCAATCTTGAGCCCAACCAGAAGCTTTGATATCCGACACCAATCAGTGGATTGGTATGCATGCTGAGAAGCACTGTCCAAATTTTTGTACGATCAGTAAGCGTGGGGTCTTTTCCAACAGCTTGCGCCATCTGACCATTCATTCCAAATACAAGATTCAGAACCAGGTACATGCCAAAGAGTGCCGGCGCAATTGCCTTAAACAGTGCGCGATTACGCTGCATCAGTGGGATATGCGCGAAAACGATCATCAAACATCCGAGCACAAGACAGACAGTTGAAGTTGTACTCGATGCAGTTTTCAGAAGCCACACTGTGAGCCCAAAGAATATGGCATTGATGTATAAAATCTGTTTCGTACGCCGCCCCTTCCGTTCATGCCAGCGTGAAGCAGAATCCCAGAAAAAATAGATACCGCTAATCATGCACAAGAGTCCCAGCATGTTCTTGCTTGTCGTTATGCCAACGTAATATCCAACTCCAGACCAATAATCATATTGCTTACCGAGTTCTGGGAAATACTTATCAAGCAAAATAGAGAGTGGAATCGCAAGAATGCTGAACCTACGCAGCACAGTTCTAATTGCTGCTAACGGACGCGGGTCAGATAAAACAACCAGCGCAATCAGATAACTGCACCAGTCACGAACCCAACGTTTAAATACAATGAACGGAAAGTCCGACCATATCGCACTTATCAACTCGAATCCGACAAAAACTGTCAGCGCAATATTCTGCCTGAAAAAGCTTCCCCACTTAAACGACCTTGCAGTTAATACGCCGATAGACAGTGCAATCAGTATTAGAAAGATGACTCTATCAAGAGGATTACCGTCCTCCATAGCCTGTGCGGACATCAACTCTTGGCCGCCGAGCCATTGTGAAGGAAGCCGCGACGAAAGGATAAACAGCCAGATTACTGGAATCCAATTTGCCGGCGAGAGATTCTTCTCTCGTGCAGGGTCCAGATACAGAAACACCCCAACACAGAAGGCCCATAATATTAAAGCAATTGATGGTGGCATTTGTCTGACTATTTGAATCACTTACAAACATTCGCTTAGCCCATTCCGAGCAGCAAATGTGGGAATTCAATAACTAATGGAGTCCCGGTATTCTTCGCGCGGAAGCGGTACCACAAACTACGAAGCCCTGCCTCTTAAACTGCGACCTTTCTATCGGGGCTGAGCAAATCAACAACTAGTCCCACAAGAGATTGCCGCTCGTTTGTCCATCTGTGCGCGAGATACACTTGCTGTCCTCGCTTTGCAGTTGCAATCGCATCCTTGTTATTCAGCGCAATGTGCTCCAGCATTGCAGCCAGGTCCTGCACACTCCCAGGTTCAAAAAAGAAGAGAGAGTCTGAAGCAAAATAATCTTCAATCCCTGTTGTACGTGGAGCAACAACGGGCTTGCCAAGAGCTAAGTACTCAAAAATGCGAGTAGGCGTGTTAATTTGTGTGAATTCGTTCCGCGGATTTGGAATAATCCCCACATCACAGCTTTCAATCTCCTGCGCCAGTTCTTCCAATCTCTTCGGTCCGAGATAATGCACACTATCGCTCAAGCCTAGCTCGTGCACTTTACTCATAACTTGCTCAAGATACGATGTGCTATACCCATATATTCGCAGCTCAGCATTGGCAATTGTCGTTCGCAATTTCGCAAAGGCCTCTACAGCCAGATGCAAACCATTACGATTCTCCAGCAAACCGTGATACATGATGACAAACGGTTGTTCAGGCTGACGAACTGGATAAGACCCCGCTTCACGAAATGGAAAGAGTCTCTCATCCGGAGAATTCATCACAACCCCGATTTTCTCGTCTGAACAACTGCGCCCGCTAAATATGCGTTTGAAAGTAGAACTTACCGTGATCACCAGGTTCACACGCGCAATGCTCCACTTTTCCAGCCAAAGCATAAGACGAACGCCAAAACTGTCCCGGTTCATACCAAAAATCGTCATCATGAGCTCAGCCATTGGATCATGCTGGTCAAGAATCATCTTTGCGCCGAACAGTTTAGGTATTAATCCACACATAACCAGAATGTCTGGCATGTTATGCACGTACACCAGGTCATACTTTTTTTGAAAACAACGCCGCGCAAGAATGGCCGTCGCCACCGAAATAAAAAGAGCGTACTGATAGGCATAGTCCAGAAAGCCACCACGACGGCGACGGATAGGAATCCGTATAACCTCGAGTTCCCCTAGGACCTCCTGCGAGGGAGATTTGCCATTCCCCTCGCAAATCAGGTCCACGTGCATTCCTTCTTGCAGAAGCGCGCTTGCAGCCCTGCGTGGCCGAGGGTCGGCTGGATAAGGAGAGAAAACCACCATTCCGACACGCTTATTCTTCAGATGGAGGTTCTTACCTGTATCTCCCTCTGAGATGCGTTGCAGCGGCATTTCCTCAACAGATATGAGTTGCATATTATCCTTGGTCGCCCTTAACTTCAGGGGTAGAACTGACTTGCATTATTGAATTGGAAGACAGTAATTACCTTTGTGGCGGCTCGAAATCAATCCTTACGCGATTTGGCCAACTTCTAAAGTCGGAGTAATGTCATCCCTCACATCTTTTCCTGGCTGCGCGGAAACGAAAGCAAGTACCTCTCTAACTACACGAGACTGCTGTTCCGAAGTTAGCTGCGGAAACATCGGCAAGGAAAGAATCTGAGAGGAGATTTGCGTTGCGACAGGAAAATCTTCCGACTGATAGTTCAACTCCGAATATGCTTTTTGCAGATGCAGCGGAACCGGATAGTGAATTCCAGTTCCTATCCCCACAGATTTCAGATATTCCATCAGGCCATCGCGGTCATCAACACGAATTACATATAAGTGATATACCGCCCTCGACCATGAGGGTTCATATGGACATTTCACTGCATCCCCATCTACCAGAAGACGGTTATATTCTTCCGAGCAGTCACGACGCAGATTGTTCCATCGTGAAAGATGTGCGAGCTTGGCATGCAAAAGGCCGGCCTGAATCGAATCAAGCCTTCCGTTGTATCCCTCTACGTCGTGGTGATATTTCCTCGCCTGGCCATGGTCTCGAAGCATTTTAATTTTATTGGCCACATTAACATCATTCGTTGTGACCGCTCCTGCTTCTCCACAGGCTCCAAGGTTCTTCCCCGGATAGAAACTGAACGCCGCGGCCTTCCCCATCGAACCAGCCGTCATCCACTGATTCCTTTTCGCCGAGAAGTATTCTGCACCGTGCGCCTGGCATGCATCTTCCACCACAATAAGCCCATATTCTTCCGCCAGGTCAAGAATCGGGTCCATATCTGCCATCTGGCCGTAAAGATGTACAGGCACAATTGCTGTTACTCGCCGATTGCTTCTGCGGCTAACAATGTATCCACCATCATCTCGTGAACACTGCTCTTCAAGATAATGCCGCAGCTTCTCAACTGACATGTTGTAGGTCTGTTCATCTATATCTACAAATTCAGGCAAAGCACCAGCTTGAGAAATCGCCTCGGTCGTAGCAATAAATGTGTGGGGAACAGTAATGACCACATCCCCTTTCTGCACTCCACATGCTATCAACGCAAAACGCAGAGCATCCGTCCCGCTGCTGACTGCAATCGAATGCGTCGTCTTGCAGAAGGCAGCAAACGATTGTTCAAACTCCTCAACGACAGATCCGCCAATAAAACCTGCAGTATAAAGGGCGCGTCGAAAAACTCCTGTCAGCTCTTCCTCCAGTTCTACATGAGGAGTAATGAGATCCAGAAATGGAACACCTTCAGAACTATGCATCGTACTCCTCCACGTTTTTTTGGATATAACGCAAGACTTTCGCGGGATTGCCCACAACAATTGCATCTGGCGGCACGTCTTTGGTGACCACGCTTCCTGCGCCTACAATCGCTCTTTCCCCAACGCTGATATTCGACAGTATTGTTGCTCCCGATCCGATGGATGCACCATTCTTTACGACAGTACATTCCACCTTCCAGTCAGCCTCCGTCTGCAAGCGCTCTCCCCCAGTCGTCGCTCGCGGATAGCTATCGTTGATAAACATTACGCCATGCCCAATAAACACGTTGTCTTCAATCGTGACACCTTCGCAAACAAAGGTGTGACTGGAAATTTTGCACCGTTTCCCAACGGTTGCATTTTTCTGGATTTCGACAAACGCGCCTATCTTGGAATCGTCACCAATCTCGCATCCATATAGATTGATAAATTTCGATAGCCGTACATTTACTCCGAGCTTTACATCTTCTGCGACACAATTCCAAGAGTTCACAGGTAGACCAACTCTCCTCGTTTATTCAATGAATTAGTAGCAGCCTCTAATATCTTGACGACGCGCAATCCAGCGTTGCCGTCATTATGAGGATTTCGTCCGCCGGAAACACAATCGACAAAATAAGACAATTCCTCTCGAAGCGCCTCTACTTGCTCCAATTGCGGAGCCCACATATCGCCTGACCGATAACTCACAAGAAGGTCGTAAACCCCCTCGCGGCTTGTAATCTGTACGCCTTTGTCGTAGAGCTTCACCTTCTCGTCGGCATCCAGATCATTCCAGACAAGCATCCGTTTTTCACCGCCGATGAGTGTCGTCCGAACTTTCACCGGAGACAGCCAATTGACATTGATATGAGCAATTACTTTGTCTGGAAAATAGAGGGTCATATAGGCTACATCTTCGTGCCCATTCAGGTGCCCCTCGCCTGTTGCGACAACAGCCTCCGGGCTCGCCTTGATGAGATAATCCATGATCGATAAATCGTGAGGTGCAAGGTCCCACAGAACATTGATGTCGTGCTGAAAAAGTCCCAAATTGACTCGTGTGGAATCGTAGTAATAGAGATTGCCCAGAGCACCTTCATCAATCAATCTGGAAATTCTCTTTACAGCCCCAGTGAACAGGAAGGTGTGGTCCACCATAATCGTTAAATTCTTCTGCAGAGCAAGATTTACTAGTTCCTCACCCTGTGCAGCAGTGCTCGTAAATGGCTTCTCCACGAATACATGTTTACCGTTCAAAAGAGCGGCCTTCGCTAACTCATAGTGAGTCCAAACTGGAGAAACAATTGCGATCGCATCAATTTCAGGAGATGTAATCACTTCTGATGTATCTGCCGTCACCTTGATGCCCGGATAGGCCTTTTGCGCACGTGCGCGCGCTGCGGGACTTATCTCTGCAATTGCGCATACCTGTGAACCTTCCAAACTCACCAGGTTTCGTACGATATTGGGCCCCCAATACCCGTAACCTATTACACCAAAGTTCATAATATTTTCGCTTTCAGAATTGCCTTCAGCACCGAACTGAAGCCGGAGAGGGTGCGATTAGCCATGCTTATCAATTTAGTTTTGAAGCGTGTCACCTAAAGTACTGCAGGCCTAAAACGCGCCAGCGCCTTTTATTACAGCAAGAGGAGTAAGCAGGAGAATCCTCAGATCAAGCCATAGATTCCATGAAGTCGCATAGCGAAGATCCAGGCGGACCATCTCATCGAACTTTACGCTGCTTCGTCCCATTACTTGCCAGAGTCCTGTAATTCCCGGCTTAACATCCAGTAATCGGCGGCGATGCCATGTTTGGTAAGCTGCAAGCTCGTAAGGAATTGGCGGCCTCGGCCCCACAAGTGACATGTCGCCCCATAGAACGTTCAAAAACTGCGGTAGCTCATCCAAGCTTGACCTGCGCAAAAACTTTCCGAGTGGAGTAACTCTTTTATCGTTTGTGAGCTTGTACACTCGCTCGCCTTCGCCGCTTCGCGACTCTGCCCCAGCTCCAGACTCAATCAAACGCTTCACAAATTCCTTGTGAACACTGGCATCATTGTTCACATACATCGATCGGAATTTGAGGAAAGTAAAGCATCGTCCATATTGTCCAACGCGCTTTTGCCGAAAAAACACAGGCCCTTTCGATGACATTTTTACGGCCAGCGCTATCACCAGAAATGCCGGAGAAAATATAAGCAGCAATAGTGCGCTTCCTATAACATCGATCGCTCGCTTAACTAGCAGCAGCGGCCCCCGCCCCTTGTTGTTGCTCATCAAATCTGGATACAAATTGGGGTTGCTTAAGCGACCTGGCTTGTCATTATCCCAGTCATCAGGAAAGAAGTGGCACGAAATAGTCACCGCTTCAAATTGCTCTGGTGTGAGCTCGTCTCGCAAGGTCGCGCTTACTCGACCAACGATCATCTCTGCCACAGAGTGTTTATCGTTTTGAAGCAGGCCGGTAAATATCACTCCAACAACTGCTTTTTCCTTGTACCACCCAATTACATCGGTATCTCTAACGGATGTCGTCAGAGCCGATACGATTGAGTCAAGCGCGCTGGCAGGCCGGTACACCTTGTCTTGATCTTCCAGTTCTAGCAGCATCAACAAAAACGGAACCATGGTTCGTTCGGTTCGCTTACGCTCAATCGCCATCATCTGTTTGAACGCATCAGCATCAAGGGCTTTCTGGCCGTGTATAACAACGGACTCCAACGCCGGGTTTGCTAGAGTTGACGCATTAGTCTCACTGCGCATGGTAAACACTTGCTCCTCTCTTATTGATTGCCATCCCCATGGATTCACGGCAAATTCCGCGATAATAGCAGCACCAATGAGGTCAGCCGCGGAGGCCCATTTTGCTTTCGGATACGTAAAGGCGATTTAGCTAGATAGATTGTGATATCGATAGCTCGACAGTTATCTATATTTAGGCGGACTTGCGAATAAACCGTAACAGCTACGCTGTACTCGAGGATCCATAGTAGTAGCTCTTATAAACAGTGTTCTTAGAGCAATTCAGCAATGCTCCTATGAGCTTGCCTGGTTCAAACGACTGCAGCGCCGCCGTTAGTTGCTTCTTTTCGGTGACCCCACGCCGCGTAACAAGCAAGATGCCATCTACCATCCTGGCCCATACGCTTGTGTCTGCCAATGGCAAAATTGGTGGAGCATCTACAATAATCCAATCAAACAAGGTGACTAGTTGGTCCATCAGTGGGAGCAACTTGCTTGACTGCAGCAACTCAAGTGGAGTCGAAGGCGATCTCCCTGCAGGCAATATCCACAAATTCGCTTTTTTGAGATGGTACATATTAGAGGGCTGGTCATTGTCCTTCTGCAACCACTCGCTGATACCAGGAACGTGCCCCAGTTCAAACATTTTCACAAGTGTAGGCCTGCGCAAGTCCCCCTCAATCAGCAACACTCTCTCGTCACTGTTGTGAGCGAGAGCACATGCGAGATTGCCCGCTACTGTACTCTTCCCTTCCCTTGGGGTCGAACTGGTAATCAGAACCTTCTTCAATGAACGTGTCTTGCGCAGGTCTCTGAGCCGCACACTCAAAAGCCGGAACGCCTCCGCTTGTGCGCTTTCACTATCAGTCAGTGACACAAGACGACTAGCAGAAGAAGGCGTTATGGGCAGCGACTGCAATTGATTTAACACATTCAGCTGCTCAGGAGTAGACGGAGCCTCGTACACCGGATCATCATTGAAAGAAACTGTTGCTTCCAGCTCTGAAGCCTTTTCGGTAAGCACACTCTCAGCAGTGCTATTTACGGCACCGCTGAACGCCGAAATGCCGTCCGTTTTCCATTTAGGCGTAGCCATATGTTCGACGTGCCGTAAGAGTTCAGTAGCCGCCGTCTGCGCCAGTGGATGATTATCTGCATGTTGCGTCTCAGATCTCAGCAACGCATCGAATATCTGACTCATATCAATTCCTGGGGGGAGAGTTACAGGTACTTTTCCTGCCTATATCACTGCATTTCCTGCAATCTAGCTTATAAGCACGGCAAACAATTTAAGCTGGTCGCGCCACCAATTGACTTACTCGTTTTGCCTCGGCATCTTCAGACGGGCGAGGAAGATCAAGCCGAAGATCTGCAGCCACTTCCTTTATGATTTCCTCTGTTGGATGCTCCAACCCTCTCGCGTATGAGTTAATCAGCGCATTCTCGCAAATGGAATTGATTAAACGGGGCAACCCTTGGGAATAACGATGAACTTCTGCGATGACATTTCGCGGAAAAATCGCTGCTGAAACAGGACATCCGCCGGCAATCTGCAGGCGCTTCTCAATATACTTTTGTGTCTCCTCCATGCTCAGAGGAAGAAGTTGCGTGCGAAACACAATTCTCTGCTTCAGTTGCCTGAGCCCGGCAGAATCAAGTTTCTCATCGAGTTCAGGCTGCCCAACCAACATGATCTGTAATAACTTTCCGTTAGGCGTTTCCAGGTTTGATAACAACCTGATCTCTTCAAGAGTTTCTGCGGATAGATGATGCGCTTCATCTACGATCAGCATAGTAGTTAAGCGCTTTGTGCCGCGCGCCACCAAATACTTATTTAGATCGAATAGCAGTTCACTTTTGTTCTTACCTGAAGCAGGAAGACCTAAATCGAACAGCGTATATTGCAAAAACTCCGTCGGAGAAAGTGTGCTATTAAACAGATATGCATAGGCAACATCTTTGCTCTCTTTTAGAAGTTGCAGTAGGCATCTAAGCAACAATGTCTTGCCTGTTCCGACCTCACCCGTCACCACAACCAGTCCCTTGTGCATTCGCACACCATAGTAGAGCGCTGCAAGCGCCTCGTCATGATGTTTGGTCGCAACAAAGTAGCCCGGGTCAGAAACCAGTTCGAACGGATTGCGATCGAGTTTGAAAAATGTTTTATACATCTCAAATGTCTACTCACGCAGATAGCTGACTGCAGAACCGGCTAGGATGATGCAGAAAACAACTACAGCCGTTGCCCATCCCAATGCAATTCGCATTTTTTCTTTTTGCACTTCAGCAGGAACAACAATTTCAGGAACTTCGGAGATGATTGCGCCGGATAATAACTCTTGAATCTGCGCATCGCTATGCATGCGGTCGTCAGGAAATTCAAACGCGATAACAACCAGGAGACCAAGTGCCACCCCAATACCTAAGCCCATACCGCACATCTTCATGCGATTTGGAGAATCAGGTTTTTGCGGCAAACTCGGTGGATCAATCATCGTAAACCGCTCCCCAGCCTGCATTTGTTCCATGCTGGTCGCCATTTCCGAGTCATTTTTCTTTTTCAGCAGTTCGTTGTAGTTCGCTTGTGATTGATCGTAACCACGCGTAAGATCCGCTAGCTGCTGTTCTATATTTGGCTCCGCATTTAAGCGCGCCTGATATTCACCGATCCTGCCTTGAAGGGCTGCAATCGCACGTTCGCGATTACTGATCTCCAACTGATCTGCTTGCAGTTGGCTCTGCAGTTGCAGAAGAGGCGCATCTTGCACGGGATCAATCGTTGCGTGTACATCGTCCACGTCTTTATGCGCTTTATTTTTCAGGCTCGCAAGCAATTGCTCCCTGGTCTTTTCGGTCTTGGCAATCTCGTCCTTAAGCTCTCGTACTTCTGGATACTGATCGGTGTAGCGCGCGCTGAGGTTTGCAAGTTTCGACTTTAAGGCATCGAGTTGCTGATCGACACCCGTCAACCCTGTCGGCGCTCCCGTGGCTGTATGGGATGTACCTGATGTAGACCGATACTGCGTAATCAGAGACTCCAAATACACACGATGCTGTTTTGCAGTATTGAGTGAATCCTGCTGGCTCTGTAGTTGCGACTGCAATCCTGTAAGAATCTGAAGATTGGCGGCCTGCTGGGATGGCAATTCCCCTTCGTGGACGGACTGGAATGCCTTCACCTTTGCTTCCTGATCAGTCAGACTCGTACGGGCCGTTTCAAGTTGGCTCTTAATAAATTCCGTTGTCTCTTCAGATTGCTGCTGACGCACTTTCGAATTTTCAGCAATAAAGAGGTCTGTCAGCTCAGTCGTTACTTGTTGCGCAATATGCGGATCTTTAGCCGAGTATGAGACTCGAAACGCATTGATAGCCCCACTCTTATCATCGTGGACTAAATCAATATCGATATCCTTGCGCATCAACTCGACCTTTTCGTCTGGCGTATACGCTTTGTGGCCGTCGCTATAAAGATGAAGTTTATTGATAATCAGAAGAAGCCGCGTTCTGCTGAGAATTTGTTGCGTGATGCTCTGCAATCTCGCCTGCAGATCATCGTTTACGTTGGGCGCAACATAGTTACTCGGCATGGTCGGCTGCTGTACCAGTATTAAAGTGCTGGACTTATAGCGCGAAGGAAGAATCCAACTCGCTCCCCACACAATAATCCAGGCCAGAAACAGCGGAACCAGGAAGTGAATATGCCGGCGTCGAACGATGTCCAGGTAGCGGCCAAAATCAAATGGCTGTGCTTTTTCGTTTTCAATGATTTGTTCGGACATTGTCCCCTTGCTACCTTCCCAGTGGACGCGTAAATTGCCACTTCAGCGAAACTGTTCCACGATTGCTGTCGGGATTGTTGTTAATTGCAGCGATTCCAGCGTAACTTTGGTGCAGGCGGTTATAGGCAAAGCTCAAGCTAACCTGACTATTAAATGCATGCTCAAGCACTGCATTTCCTACAATGCTGTGCCCACCAAGCGTGTTCGTGAATAATAGGGGCGTTATTGTATTGTTGTTTGCGTAGCTGGCGTTCACACCCGCAGTCCATGCACGTGAAACTTGCCTGCGCACTGACGCAGATATGCTGGTGGAGAGAAAAGCGCCTGCTAATCCTCCACCGCCAGAGACCTCTCGGGAATAGCTCAGCGCAAAGCTCGTACGAAGTAATTGCGCGCCCACACTTGCCATGAACATCGGCGCGAATCCATTTATCTTCGGGGAAGATGTCTCAGCTATTTCGTAGTATTGAACTCCACCAGTTGCAGAGATCGAAAAGTTATGTTTCGGATAAATTGTGTAAAACGCATAAGCGGCGTGTGTCTGGGTATCGCTTTCGATTGACGATATACTGCTTTGCCCAGCACCTGGAAAAGCATGCACCCACGAATATTGATACGTCACACCGGAATACTGCGCAGCAGAGATACGTCGGTTATAGAAAACGGAGCCGCCGCGTTGATCGGAATTGAACAAACCCTCTGCCTGGCTCGGATTCGGGTAGCGCATCGTTGTAAATGTTCCGGAAGCGCCGACCATTTCACTTGGTCTGTATTGCAGAGAAAACTCCGCACTGACATCGTTGGTGAGAAGACTTGCGAATGGAGCAATAACTCCTTGGCTCACAGTCGGCAACGAACCAGAAATGCTTTCATCAAGAAAAGGCGTAGAAGTTTTATGCAGGGAGTAATTCGCACTGATATTGGCGTGCTTCGTTAGACGATATTGATACGCCAAGATCGCATTCTGTTCTGTCGTATCAAAAGAAGAGGTGGGGCGATACATCATAAAGCCGGGACTATACCTCAGCATCCTATGCTGTCTGGATGTTGTCTGATCGACAATAATCGTCGGCTGGATAGAATAGTTCATTTCGCCAATTGGCTCTGCGCCCGTACCTGGATACAGATTGTCGATATATGAGGTCTGAAGCTCCAGCCAGCCGCTGACATAATTCGACCGCGTCTCACCGGCAGTCACTTTTGGATATGCCTTACTGCTTACGGGAGGAGGAACCTCCATCTGCTCCTGCTCATTCGAAGCCGGAGTAGCTCCCGTTGCACCTGATCCCGATTGGGCCCAGGAAGCAACAGACCAAAAGAACACAAAACTAGCGTACACACACTTAAACATAACCACCTCTCAAGGCACAATGATCGTGTCGTGAGCTTTAAGTGCGACATTCTTACTTACACTTTTTCCCTTGAGGTAATCCTGATAGTTGAAAGCAATCCGGGATTCCCCTCCGCTCGCGTCTTTTCGCAGAACATAAATCCCCTTCTTCTTCGCAAAGTCGCGAAAGCCTCCAGCAACGGCAATCGCATCTACAATCGTTGTGTTTGCGATAAGCGGATAGGATCCTGGTCTTTCAACCTGCCCAAGAACATTAAATTTCTGGCTATTAATCTGCTGTACCATCACCGTAACTTGCGGTTCTGTGATGTAGCTCTTAAGCCTTGTCGAAATATCATCCTCTAATTGCAATGGAGTTCGTCCCGCTGCAACCACTTCTCCAACAAGCGGAAGAGATATCTTCCCATCTGACCGCACAGGAATAGAACGGGAAAGGTCCGGCTCCTTCCACACATTCACCGCGAGAACATCTTCTGCGCCAATAACAAAAGCATCGTCGTGTGGCTTGGAATCAGGCGCAGTCGTGGACCGGGGCACTTCAACCGCCGCTGAAATTGCCTTTTCGCTGCCACCCTGAGCAGCCACAGACACCTGCGCCGACAGAGTGCTGCAAAGTAGAACCAGAGAGCCCGCAGCCCGTAATGTATGATTTGCCAGATTACTCATATCAGACCTTAACTAACTAGCCCTCCTTTTAAGTGGGCTCGCTTCAATTCCTGACTCAACTAACGAAACTAAAATTCTGCCGTTGATTGCGAGAAAAGGCCTGGGCAATGTTTACGACCTTCGAGGCAGGCGCAACCTCCACAGGTACATCCTTATTGGAGGACAGCTCCCTCACGGGCTCTACATCACTCGCATTCACTTCAACCGCAACAGACTGGGCAACCATATTCACAGAAAGAACTAGACGGAAGAGATTCTTCTTCCTGGTCAAAATTCCCTCCATACCCTCAAGCGCACCACGCACAACCCGAACCCGTTCTCCGCATTTCAAAAAAGGATGAGGCTCAACGTGAAAAGGTCCATCAACAACGCGGCGAATCGACTCGATTTCTGATTCCTGAATCTTCGCAACATGCTCGCCGTGATAAAGAATCATGTTCACGCCGGGGGTCGTCACAATCTGCAATTTGCGCTCAAGACCTCCGCGAACAAACACGTAGCAGGGAAACAATGGCAGAGAGAGCGTCTTCTTCCGGTCCTTCCAGATACGAACGGAATCATAGAGTGGCAGGAAGACCTCGAAGCCTTTTGTCGACAGCATATCTGCCACTGTCTTCTCGTGCTGATGACGGGTATAAAGCGCCCACCAGCACACGTCTTCGATCGTTTCGCTTCCAGTATTCGGTAGTGATGACATCCGACTTGCCCCCTATGCCGTGTATTTTTCGATTGATTCTCAAGAGGGTATAGCTTCGCCCTGTGAGTCACAGACCCCTTTTTCTTTCATGGTTCCCAGCCGTTAAGTACATAACTCCAACAGCCGCAGGCATGGAATTCGCCAGCGTTCGGGAACATATTTTCAACATCGTCAGTGCGTCAGTAACTTGCAATTCCAGGTTCGTTCTTGCTTTTGAACCTCTGGCTACCCTGCCGATGATCGTGCAACTGCCAAATTCACTTCTTACTCAACCGAGAAAAATTACCTGAATCTCGGAAACCTTCTGTGGTGCCTCCGCCGCTCCGATAGGGCCGCTGCCCTGCTTCCATACGGCAAAGACCGGTCACTCCACGCAAACTCTTCGTTGACCTTATGTTGATTTAAGTGACGCGAGAGCTCTTCGCATATCGCAGATTCGTCACCTAAAACAATTACGCGTGCAATACAGTTCTCAAGCTCCAGCAAATTCCCTGGCCAACTCCACTGGTTCAACACAGTCAGAACGGATGGCGTCAACTCCGGCACACCCTTTCCAAGCCTTCTTGCCAGCTTCTGAGTAAAGAACTTCCAAAGCTCGGGAATATCCTGCTTCCTCTCGCGCAACGCAGGCAGGCGAAGAGAGATAGCGTCAATGCAATAGAACAGATCTTTGCGAAACGAGCCGCCTGCGACAGCCTCCGCCAGGTCCATACTGGTCGCACAAATAATCCTTACGTCCGCGCGCGGCGCCTCAAATCCATCCACATGGAGATAGCGCCCCGCCTGCAGCAGATGGAGAAGCTTGCTCTGCTGTGCCCAGCTCGTCTCGCCAATCTCATCCAAAAAGAGCGTGCCACCGTTGGCAATATCGATCAGCCCCTGCCGGATATCATTGGCCCCCGGAAATGACTCCTGCTCGTATCCCAGCAACGCGGTTTCTAGAAACTCGACCGGCGTAGCAGCACAGGACAGCTTGACGAACGGCATATCCCGCCGGCTTGACTGGCTATGCAGATATTTCGCGATCAGGTCTTTACCTGTCCCGCACTCTCCCTCCAGCAGCACTGGAAGATCCGTATTCAGAACGCACTCTAGCCGGCCACGAACATCCTGCATGGCATAGGAGCTGCCGAAGATTACCTCAGCACTGGGCAAATCTGCGGGATCTACCCTGTATTCTTTTGGCAACTCAGCTGGCATAGCACCCCATTGGCAAATGACTGTTCTTGCCCTCTATTGAGCACGTCCGTCGCCAAAGAGCACATCTTTCTACTCTCGGTTTGAATTTCCCCTGTAATCGTCTGTTTCTAAATATCTTATGCAATAATTCCGCAAGGTGGCTAAGGCCATAATTCCCTCACCTCCTTGCGTTGTTGCGTCCAAGTGTGCAGCCCTTTGCACACTTTATGCAAAGGGCTGCCATAGAATCACAATTTCACTGCCCTATGCACGCGCAGAAGAACAAGACATAAAGCCCTTGTGCATCCAATTTCAGAACGCAACTCTTCCAGCGCCTCACTTTGACACAAAAGTCACAAAGCGCGAGCAAAAGTAACCTGCTATGTGGTGACTATATTCATGTGCCATGCTAAAATCCCGATATAAGAACTAAAGATATGTTGTATGGGCCCTCTTATGATCCGTTGCCATGGATTTATTCATAATGAGGCAGGACGATGCGCAAGCCAGATAGTCTTTGGAATCGAGTGGTCTCGATTTTTGGAGTATTTTCCCCCAACGCTGTTTCGAATCTGAGGCAAGGTACGGCTTTAAGCCGCATATCAGGCAAACAGCATTCGTTCCAGAGCTTCTCGTTACTTCTGTTCGTCCTGATAGGTTACCTGACGGTCACCCTCTCCGGGTGCGGAGCATCCTCTTCCTCGAGCGTCGTATTAAAGGGAGTCCTTCAATCCTCTACGAACTCCGTTAATTTTGGCTCGGTTGCCGTCGGCACAACTACGTCCGCCACAATTGAGCTCCTCAATCTGGGATCGACCTCGATTAAGATTACAGCCCTATCCCTTAACAATAAGGCTTTTTCGCTTCAAGGGCAGAACACGCTGCCCATCCAGTTAAAGAGCGGCTCCACGTATAAGTTGACGATTCAGTTTGCGCCCACATCTGCCGGAGCGACATCGGCAGCGCTGGCCGTTACAAGTGACGCCTCAGCCAACCCTCACCTCACCATTAATATCAATGGCACAGGCGTGGCAGCAGCAGCAATACCCATTTCAAGCAGCCTTACCTGCGCGAATCCCTCTATCACCGGCGCGGGAACGGACAATTGCACCGTCACGCTCAGCTCCGCAGCCCCGACAGGCGGACAGGCAGTCACGCTTGCCAGCAACAACAGTGCCGTCACGGTGCCAGCCTCCGTAACAGTAGCCGCAGGAGTCACAACAGCGAACTTCTCCGCAACCGCTACTGCAGTCAGCACCGCACAGACTGCAACCCTCACAGCCAACGCGGGAAACAGCTCTTCCACCTATAGCCTGCAACTCAACGCGGCAACTCCCACGCTTAGCATAAGCGCCAGTACCGTCAGCTTCGGCAATGTAAACCTGAACACCTCCACATCCCAGTCGCTCATCCTGAGTTCAACCGGAACGATCGCTGTAACCATTAACTCAGCCACCATCAGTGGCACAGGCTTCTCTGTCTCGGGAGCAGCTTTCCCGCTCACTCTAAACCCGGGCAAAACCGCCACGCTGACGATCCAGTTCACCCCCACTACAACAGGAGCCGAAGCCGGAGCCCTTACTCTCTCCAGTAATTCGTCCTCCAATGCTACGGCCAGGATAGGCCTCTCGGGCACAGGCATCGGCCCATCCCTAAGTGCCCTCACCTGCACCACTGGCTCTTATACCAGCGCTGGAACTGACACCTGCGCCGTCACACTCAGCGCCGCGGCGCCGGTCCGCGGACAGACCGTGTCCCTCTCCAGCAATAACAGTGCGGTCAAAGTGCCGGCCTCTATTACGGTATCCGCAGGCGCAACCACCGCCAGCTTCTCCGCGACTATCAGCGCCGTCAGCACCGCCGCCACGGCAACACTTACCGCCACCTCTGGCGGAGCATCCAAAACCTTCGCACTGCAATTGGGTGCTGGCACACCCACCTTGACCGTCAGCGCCAGCACTCTCGCCTTCGGCAACATAAACCTGAACACCGCTACATCCCAGTCGCTCACACTGAGTTCGACCGGCACAGCCGCTGTAACCATCAACTCAGCCACCATCAGCGGCACAGGTTTCACCGTCTCCGGAGCCACCTTCCCACTCACATTGAACCCCGGCAAGACCGCAGTATTGGCGGTTCAGTTCGACCCCACCACCGCTGGGGCCTCAACCGGAGCCCTCACTATCTCCAGCAACTCATCCACCAATGCCACCGCCAGGGTAAGTCTCACAGGCACCGGCATCGGCCCATCCTTGAGCGGTCTCACCTGCACCAGCGCCTCCATCACCGGCGCGGGAACTGACACCTGCACCGTCACGCTCAGCGCTGCGGCACCCAAAGGCGGTCAAGCTGTCACTCTCGCCAGCAACAACAGTGCAGTTACCGTACCCGCCTCCGTAACAGTAGCCGCAGGAGCAACAACAGCAAGCTTCTCTGCTACCGCTACTGCCGTCAGTACCACCGCCACGGCAACGCTCACAGCTACTTCCGGCGGAACATCCAGGACCTTCGCACTCCAGTTAGGTGCGTCTACCACAACCCTGACTCTTAGTACCAGCACGCTGGCCTTCGGCAACGTAAACCTCAACACGGCCACATCCCAGTCACTCACACTCAGCGCAACCGGCACAGCCGCCGTAACTATCAACTCGGCCACCATCAGCGGCACAGGCTTCACCGTCTCAGGCGCAACGTTCCCGCTCACCCTGAACCCCGGTAAAACTGCCACTCTAGCAGTTCAGTTCGATCCCGCCACCGCTGGAGCAGCAACCGGAACCCTCACCATCTCCAGCAACTCCTCCACCAATGCCACCGCCAGGGTAAGCCTCACAGGAACCGGCGTCGGCCCCTCCCTAAGTGCCCTCACCTGCGCAACTGGCTCTTATACTGGCGCTGGAACGGATAGCTGCACAGTCACACTCAGCACCGCAGCACCAACTGGCGGACAGTCCGTGACTCTCGCCAGCAACAACAGCGCTGTCACCGTACCCGCCTCCGTAACAGTAGCCGCAGGAGCCACAACAGCCAGTTTCTCCGCAACCGTTACCGCAGTCAGCACCGCGACAACAGCAACACTCACAGCCACCTCTGGCGGAGCATCCAAAACCTTCGCGCTGCAATTGGGCGCTGGCACACCCACCTTGACCGTTAGCGCCAGCACTCTCGCCTTCGGCAACATAAACCTGAACACTGCTACATCCCAGTCGCTCACACTAAGTTCAACCGGAACAGCCGCCGTAACTATCAACTCGGCCACCATCAGCGGCACAGGCTTCACCGTCTCAGGCGCAACGTTCCCGCTCACCCTGAACCCCGGTAAAACTGCCACGCTGGCAGTTCAGTTCGACCCCACTACAGCGGGAGCAGCAACCGGAACCCTCACTATCTCCAGCAACTCATCCACCAATGCCACCGCCAGGGTAAGTCTCACAGGCACCGGCATCGGCCCATCCCTGAGCGGACTCACCTGCACCACTGCCTCCATCACCGGAACCGCAACAGATAGCTGCACCGTCACACTCAGCACCGCAGCACCGACAGGCGGACAAGCAGTAACACTTTCCAGCAACAACAACGCCGTCACCGTACCGGCGTCCGTAACAGTAGCCGCGGGAGCCACAACAGCCAGCTTCTCCGCAACCGCAACCGCTGTCAGCACCGCTGCCACGGCAACACTCACAGCCACTTCCGGCGGAACATCCAAAACCTTCTCACTACAATTAGGCGCATCTACCGCCACGTTAACCGTGAGCGCCAGCACGCTGTCCTTTGGCAACATAAACCTGAACACCGCTACATCCCAGTCGCTCACATTGAGTTCGACCGGAACCGCTGCTGTGACCATCAACTCAGCCACCATCAGCGGCACAGGTTACACTGTCTCCGGAGCCACCTTCCCGCTCACTCTGAGTCCCGGTAAAACTGCCACGCTGGCAGTTCAGTTCGACCCCACTACAGCGGGAGCAGCAACTGGAACCCTCACCATCTCCAGCAACTCCTCCACAAACGCAACCGCAACGGTAAGCCTCACTGGAACAGGTATCGGCCCATCCCTGAGCGGACTCACCTGCACCACCTCCTCCATCACTGGCGCTGCAACCGACGCCTGCACCGTCACACTCAGCGCTGCAGCACCAACAGGCGGACAAGCAGTAACACTCGCCAGCAACAATAGCGCCGTCACCGTACCTGCGTCCGTAACAGTATCCGCAGGAGCCACAACAGCCAGCTTCTCCGCAACCGCAACCGCCGTCAGCACAACAGCCACGGCAACCCTGACAGCCACCTCTGGCGGAGCATCCAAAACCTTCTCACTGCAATTAACCGCAGCCACACCTACCCTCACCGTAAGCGCCAGTACCCTCGCATTCGGAGATGTCTCTCTCAACACCGCCTCGACGCAATCGGTAGCTCTCAGCTCAACCGGAACCTCCGCCGTAACCGTGAATTCGGCCACCGTCAGCGGCACAGGCTTCAGGCTCTCCGGAGGCACTTTCCCAATTACCCTGAACCCCGGTCAGAACACCTCGTTAAATGTCCAGTTCGACCCCACC
Organism: Occallatibacter sp. FHG110214_02; assembly: GCF_059115385.1. Taxonomy (NCBI): domain Bacteria; kingdom Pseudomonadati; phylum Acidobacteriota; class Terriglobia; order Terriglobales; family Acidobacteriaceae; genus Occallatibacter; species Occallatibacter sp. FHG110214_02. The sequence goes on from NZ_JBZYWK010000007.1 coordinate 80,223, forward strand.
ACCGCAGGAGCGGCAACCGGAGCCCTCACCATCTCCAGCAACTCCTCCTCCAACCCCACAGCCAAGGTCGCCCTCACAGGCACGGGAACTTCAACCTCCTATGAAGTCCAGCTAACCTGGAGCGCGCCTGCCAGCTCCGCAGATCCGGTAACCGGCTACAACATCTACCGTTCCCCGAGCGGAGCATCCACCTTCCAGCTTCTGAACCCCTCCGCGAATACAGGAACAGCCTACACAGACACCACCGTCACGGCAGGGCAGAGCTACGACTACTACGTGGAAAGCGTTGATGCCTCCGGCAATCTCAGCGTCCCATCCAATACCACCACCGTAGCCATCCCATAAAACAATGCGGACCCTCCGGGTGGAGGGTCCGCATTACCAATATCCAGTCCGCGCTGAAATCAGAGTGGACACCTTATTCCTCTCGCACTCTTAAAGACAGAAACCAGATCTAACGCCTCTCTATCCGCCACGTAGCAAGAACTCCCCTCCCGCCGTTACAATCGCTGCGCAAAGAATTGTGATGAATTCCAGCGCTCTTACCGAATGGCCCGTCTCCACACCGGCGCAGGCAGCCTTGTACGCGCGCTGGTGGCGTCTGCTTCCCGCCGTCTTTGTCATCTACAGCCTCGCCTACCTCGACCGCGCCAACTACGGAATGGGCGCAGCCGCGGGCCTCGCCTCCACGCTGCACCTCAGCGGCCAGCAAAACTCCCTCCTCGGAGCCCTCTTCTTCCTCGGCTACTTCCTGTTCCAAGTCCCGGGAATGATGCTCGTAGGCAAGCGCAGCCCCGTCCGCCTCATCTTTGTCTCCATGGGCATCTGGGGAGTCCTCGCCGCTCTCACCGGCATCGTCCGCAGCTTCTGGATGCTGGCCCTCGTCCGTTTCCTCCTCGGCGTCGCCGAAAGCTGCATCTTCCCCGCCATGCTCTTGCTCTTGACACGCTGGTTCACCCGCGCCGAGCGCTCCCGGGCCAACGCACTGCTCATCATGGCCAACGCCGCCACCGTTCTCTGGATGAGCCTCATAACCGGCTTCCTCATGGAAAAGCTAGGTTGGCAAATCACCTTCATCGTCGAAGGCCTGCCCGCCGTCCTATGGGCAGCCGCATGGATTACGCTAGTCCGCGACCACCCCGCACAAGCCACATGGATGCCTCCCGAAGCCGCTGAAGCCCTCGAAGCCCGCCTCAACGCGGAACAAACCTCCGTCGGACATATCCAATCCCTCGGCAAAATACTCCTCCGCGCTGACGTGCTGCTCTTAACAGCCGTCTACTTCTGCTGGAGCCTCGGCATCTACGGCTTCGTCCTCTGGCTGCCGACTATCGTGCGTCGCGGTGCAGGCACCTCCATGAGTATCACCGGCATCTACTCCGCCGTCCCCTACCTCGCCGCAATCCTGCTTATGCTCTTCGCCGCACATCGTTCCGACAAACTCCTGCGCCGCAAAGCACTCGTATGGCCCTTCCTGCTCCTCGCCGGCATCGCACTCATGGAGTCCTTCCTCTCCGCAGGAGCCACCTTCGCCATCCCCTTCGCCGGCCTCATCGTCGCCGGAGCATGTATGTACGCGCCCTACGGCCCATTCTTCGCCATCATCCCCGAACGTGTCCCCAAATCCGCCGCCGCGGAAGTCCTTGCACTCATTAACAGCAGCGGCGCTCTCGGAGCCTTCGTCGGCACCTACTTCGTCGGATGGCTCCAGACAGCCACCGGCAGCTCACGTCCCGGCTTCCTCCTCATGTCCGCCGCAGTAGTCGTCGCATCCGCCCTCATGCTCACGCTGAAAGAAAAGCCACCGGAGAAAACGGCGTGATAAAAAAATGGACCGCATCCCAAATACTTGAGAGCGACAAAGCCGCACTGCAAAACATTCGCACCCACGCACCCGGCCCCGAAGGGGCTCTACCGCTCACGCCCGCCATGCTCGTCAACCAGCCTTCCGGCAATCTCTTCGGCTGGAGCCAAAATGCCGGAATGGGCTGGGAACCCACCCGCCTCGCCGACCCCGAATTCCTCATCCTCAGCACACACGGCGGCCTCCGCACACAAGACGGAACCCCCATCGCACTCGGATTCCACACCGGCCACTGGGAAGTAGGACTCCTCGTCTCCGAAGCCGCACGCGAACTCCGCGACCACCACGCCATCCCTTTCGCTGGCTCCTGCACCGACCCATGCGACGGTCGAACGCAAGGCACCGAAGGCATGTTCGATTCCCTCCCCTATCGCAATGACGCCGCCACGGTTCTCCGCCGCCTCATGCGTTCGCTGCCCACACGCAAAGGCGTCATCGGCGTAGCCACATGCGACAAAGGCCTACCCGCCATGATGATGGCGCTCGCATCCTCCGGCACATTCCCCAGCATCCTCATCCCTGGCGGCGTCACACTGCTACCGGAAGCCGGTGAAGACGCAGGCAAAGTCCAAACCATCGGTGCACGCTTCGCACAAGGCGAAATCTCCCTCGAATACGCCGAAGAAATGGGTTGCAAAGCCTGCGCATCACCCGGCGGAGGCTGCCAATTCCTCGGCACAGCCGCCACCTCGCAAGTCGTAGCCGAAGCCCTCGGCCTCTCGCTCCCACACACCGCCCTCGCCCCATCCGGCCACGCCATCTGGCTCGACGCCGCACGCCGTTCCGCGCGAGCCATCCTCCGAATGACCGAACAAAACATCGGCACAAGCAACGTACTAACCAACGCCGCAATCCGCAACGCAATGGTCGTCCATGCAGCCTTCGGAGGCTCCACCAATCTCCTCCTGCATCTTCCCGCCATCGCACACGCAGCAGGACTCAAGCGCCCTACGGTAGACGACTGGGCCGCAATCAACCGTCAGGTCCCGCGCCTCGTCGATGCTCTCCCCAACGGCCCACGCGGCTTCGCAACCGTTCAAGTCTTTCTTGCCGGAGGCGTCCCTGAAGTCATGCTGCACCTCCGCGAGGCTGGCCTGCTCGACACAAACGTGCGAACCGTAACCGGCGAAACACTCGAACAAAATCTCCAGTGGTGGAAAGAAAGCAACCGCCGCGCCGAACTCAAAAAGCAGATCCGCGAACAAGACAACATCGACCCCGATGAAGTCATCATGAGTCCATCCAGCGCCACCAGGCGCAACCTCACCGCAACAGTCTGCTTCCCCACAGGCAACCTCGCCCCGCAAGGCTCCGTAATCAAAAGCACCGCCATCGACCCTACCCTCGTCGATGCCAATAACGTCTATCGCCACACCGGCCCCGCCCGCGTATTCACCACAGAAGCCGCAGCCATGGAAGCCATCAAGCGTGGCAACATCGCACAAGGCGACATCATCGTCCTCATCTGCGGAGGCCCGCTAGGCGCAGGCATGCAGGAAATCTATCAAGTAACCTCCGCGCTCAAAACCCTCTCCTACTGCAAGCACGTCGCCGTATTAACCGACGCCCGCTTCAGCGGCGTATCCACCGGAGCCTGTATCGGCCACATCTCTCCCGAAGCGTTAGCAGGCGGTCCCATCGGCCGCATCATAGACGGCGACCAGATCGAAATCATCGTAGATCGCAAAACCCTAAGCGCCTCAATCAACCTCATAGGCGAAAACAATGAACTCTTCTCAGCACAAGAAGGCACACACCGCCTCGCAACACGCACCCCACGAACAGACTTAGCGCCACACCCCGCACTCCCCGCCGACACCCGCCTATGGGCAGCCTTGATTCAAGCAAGTGGCGGCGTATGGGGAGGCTGCGTCTACGACGTGGACGCAATCGTCACACAACTCAGCAACGGAGTCCCAAAAGCATGAAACTCTATCGAAGCACGCAAGGAATTTTCATAGAAAACAACGCAAGCTTCCACCGCATCGCCGCGGAAAGCTGGGACGCCCTGCTCAACAGCGACACCCTGCTCGAAACAGCACGCGCCGCGCTCAACACCGCTCCCGTATCCTTCGACCCCGCCACCGCATCAGCCCCCATCGAAAGCCAGGAAGTATGGGCCGCCGGAGTCACCTACTATCGCAGCCGCAGCGCCCGCATGGAAGAAAGCAAAGAAGCCGGTGGCGGCAGCTTCTACGACCGTGTATACGCGGCCGAGCGCCCCGAACTTTTCTTCAAAAGCACAGGCTGGCGAGTCATCGCCCCCGGCAGCCCTGTGCGAATCCGCAAAGACGCAACATGGTCCGTCCCCGAACCCGAGCTAACGTTAGTAGCCAACGCCGCAGGAAAAATCATCGGCTACACCATCGGCAACGACATGAGCTCACGCGACATCGAAGGCGAAAACCCGCTCTATCTCCCGCAAGCCAAAGTCTACGATGGCAGTTGCGCCATCGGCCCCGCCATCCTTCTCGCGGAAGAGCCAATATCCAAATCCACAGCCATCCAACTGCAAATCAATCGCGACGGAAACTCCATCTTCACCGGCAACACCACGCTAGCCGAAATGAAACGCGACCACACCGAGCTAATCTCCTACCTCTTCCGCGAGCTGCAATTCCCTCACGGAGCCTATCTCATGACCGGAACCGGAATAGTGCCACCCGACAACTTCACCCTGCAAACCGGAGACATCATCCGCATCTCAATCGACGGCTTGGGAACCCTGGAAAACCCCGTCGCATAACGCATTCGCGGGGACTCAGTACAACAACACCGCAAAGCGATACATAGTAAACCCACTGTCAGCACCACGCGGTGCGCAGCTCCCCACAACCGCCTCGTGATACTGCCCCGACCCTAGCCGATCCACAAGCGGCTGCGGCAAATGCCCAATGTCCGTGTTCTGCCACCGCATCACAAACATAGGCTCGCCGCCGCTAAGCCTGTCAGGCAATCCGCGCTCCATGCCGCACGCCCTCCGCGCATCGCCCACATTGTTCCGCAGCTTAATACCGCTCATCCGAACAAGCCCGCCAATCTGGGACTCCGCCTGCTCCGTCGTCATCGAAGCAACGCCCTGCGAATAATCCGCAACCGCATAGATATCGCCGCCACGCGCAATCACCGCAATCCCAACGCGATTCACCTCGCGATTCAGCAAATTCTGCCGATGCCCTTCCGACTGCATCCAGTCCTCATGAACCTGGTCCGGATACTGCCCCATCGCAATGTTCTCCTCAATCACGCTGAAGTGGGCTCCAGCCGCAGCCGCACGCTCCGTAAGGTCCAGCTCACCAGAGTAGCGATGCGAAATCGGCCCCTCCACCACCATGCGCTGGCAGTGCTTCATCGCCGCCGCAGCCAACGCCGCGTCCCACACCAGCGGCCCCGCGCCAGCCTGCGCGCGAGACTTGTTAGCAAGCGCCAAAAGCTGCTCCGCCATCTCCGGCTGCGACTGCGCACAAACAGCCTCTGGCAGCATCGCAACAAGAGCCGCAACTATATAGAAAAAGAACCAGCGATGAAAACGTGTCATACATAGATTGAACACAATCTCCCTCGGTTTGTCGCTGTATCCTCATCTTGTACATGAGCTTTCTCCACACAATCCAAAACCGTGTCCGCCGCCAGCCGCTGGCAGCCGTAGGCATCGCACTGCTCGCCGCATTCGTTCTCGGCGGACTCTTCGCACCCTGGCTCGCACACTACAATCCCGCGGCAATCGACCTGCTCCACCGCCTCGAAGCACCCTCCCTCACACACTGGGCCGGCACCGATGAACTAGGCCGCGACACACTCGCCCGCCTTCTCTGGGGAGCACGCCTCTCCCTCGCCGTCTCCGTCACAGTCGTCGCAGTGTCGCTGACACTAGGCATCGCCATCGGCGGACTAGCCGGATACCTCGGCGGCTGGGTAGACACCGCCCTCACCACCTTCGCGATGAACACCTTCCTCGCCCTGCCCGGAATCCTGCTCGCCATCGCCTTCGCCGCATTCCTCGGCCCCGGCTTCCTCAACCTCGTCCTCGCGCTCGCCATCGGCGGATGGGCCGGCTACGCACGCCTCGTCCGCGCACAGGTAATGTCCGTACGCGACCGCGAATATGTAGATGCAGCGCGTTCCCTCGGAGCCAGCGGCCTCCGCATCTTCTTCCGCCACATCCTCCCCAACATCCTGCAGCCCATCCTTGTGCAAGCAGCCATCGGCATGGCCGGAGTTATCCTCGCGGAAGCCACACTCTCGTTCCTGGGCCTCGGCATCCCCGCTCCTGCGCCAAGCTGGGGAGGCATGCTCAACGATGCCCGCTCCCACCTCTTCGACTCGCCGCACCTCGTACTCTTCCCAGCCGCCGCCGTAGCTGGAGCCGTCCTCGGCTTCAACTTCCTCGGCGACGCTCTCCGCGACCAGTTAGACCCGCGCACCAAGCTGGAAATGGGTTTGTAGCAATGAAAATCGGCGTAGTAAGCGACACACATGGCCTGCTAAGGCCCGAGGTCATACCAGCGTTAGCAGGCGTAGAGCACATCCTTCATCTGGGCGACGTAGGCAAGATAGAAATCCTCGAAGCCCTTCGCCAAATCGCCCCCGTCACCGCCATCCGCGGCAACATCGACACCACCGGCCCCTGCTCCCAACTCCCCGAAACCGAAGTCGCAGACATTGAAGGGATTTCTATCTATTTATTGCATAATATTGAAGTTTTAGACCTTAAACCTGAAGTCGCAGGCTTCCACGCAGTCCTCTACGGCCACTCCCACAAGCCCCACATCGAGCACCGTAACGGCGTCCTCTACTTCAATCCCGGCTCCTGCGGCCCCAGGCGATTCCAACTCCCCATCACAATCGGCCTCCTGCACGCCACGCCCAACAATCCCCTGCAAGCCAAAATCATCGAACTGCTCTAAGCATCCTCAAGCCCTCATCCGCGGATTCACCCACCGATACACAAGGTCCGTCAGCAGATTCACCAGCACATACGTCAGCCCAATCGACAGCAAACACCCCTGCACCAGCGCATAATCCCGATTGGAAATCGCATCCACCACCAGCCGCCCCAGCCCCGGCCAGCTAAAAATCTTCTCCGTAACAATCGCCCCGGCCAGCAGCGCGCCAAACTGCAATCCCACTACCGTAACAATCGGCACAAGAGCATTCGGCAACGCATGCCGCCACACCACAGCGCCCTCGCTCAATCCCTTGGCGCGAGCCGTACGAATATAATCCTGCCCTAACTCTTCCAGCATCGCCGTGCGCACCATCCTCGTAAGAATCGCCGCCAGGGAAGCCCCCATCGCAATCGCAGGCAACACAAGATAATGCCAGTCAATCAACTTTGTACTGCCGTTATTCGCGCCGGAAACAGGCAGCCACCCCAGCACAATCGCAAACACCAGAATCAAAACCGGCCCCAGCGCCAGCCCCGGAACAGAAAGCCCAAACAGGCTCACCACGCTCAGCACCTGGTCCATAGCCCGCCCCCGGCCCACAGCCGCTGCAACACCTGCCGGCAGCGCAAGTACAAGCCCAAAAACCAGCGCCGCAATCGTCAGCGCGAGCGTAAACGGATACCTCTGCGAAATAAGATGCGCCACCGAATCATGCAGCCGAATCGAGCTCCCCAGATCCCCATGCAGCACGCCGCCCCAGTAGCTCAGGTACTGCAAGCCAAGCGGCTTATCCAGCCCATATTGATGCCGCAACGCCGTCATATCCGCAGGCGTAGCGCCGTCCCCAAGCATCGCCTGGATCGGGTCTCCCGGCACCAGGTGAATCAGCAAAAACACCAGCGAAACCACCAGCCAAACAACCGGAAGCGTGAGAGAAAGTCGTATGAGAATCTGCTTCATATCTCCCTCTCACCATACATCAACGCTTCCACTTAACTCATCTTCAACCTGGCCGCGCCCTCGGGCTGTTTCTCCACCAGCGGAACCCAGAAGCGAAACGTGCTTCCCTTTCCCGGCTCAGTCGTCACATCAATCCCGCCCCCATGCGCCTCCAGGATGGCGCGAACAATCGACAGCCCCATCCCCGACCCCTTACCCGCCATCTTCCCCTGCTTCCCGCGATAAAACTTCTGAAAGATAAACGGCAAATCCCCGGCATCAATTCCAGCCCCATAATCCGCAACTCTGAACACAAGCTGACCCAACTCGCGCTTACTCTCCAAAGCAATTGCCGCGCCTGACGCCGAATACCGCGCCGCATTCTCGATAAGATGCCGCAGAACCCTGCTCAGCAAATGCGCATCAAACCACGCTGGCCTGTCCACCACGTCCACATCAATCGAAACAGGACGCCCCGCAAGCGTCCTTCGCGACTCCTCCACCGCATGCTCCAGCAATGCGCGAACATATTGCGGAACCAGCGTCACGCGCAGCACATTCGCGTCAATCTCCGCCATCTCCACCGCTTCGCCAATCAGCTTGTCGAGCCGCTTGCTCTCCTCATCCATCAGCTCTGCCAAGTCTTTGCGCGACGCATCATCCAGCCCCTCGCCATGCACAAGCGTCGTAGCCGCCGCGCGAATACTCGTAAGCGGCGTGCGCAGTTCATGCGTAAGCGAATCAATTAGAGCCGTGCGCAAGCGCTCTCCTTCGCGCGCAGCCTCCACATGCGTATAGGTCTCAATCGCCTCAGCTCTCGTAAGCGCAATCGCAACCTGCGCGCTCAAGGAAGTAGCAGAGTCCCGTGAAAGCACGTCAGGATTCCACGCAATCGCGCCAATCTTCTTCATGCCAAACATCAGCGCATGCAAAACATAGCCATCCCCGCCTTCTGCCGCGGCGGCATGGCCATACATAAGAGCGTGAAGCTCCTCCTGCACCTGCGAAGGAATCTCCTGCAACGAGCCATAAAATCTGTCCTGCTCCCGCACGTACAGCACCACATCGCCAAGAGAATATGTCTTCTGAATCATCGTCGGCAGATCGCGCATCAACTGCACCGCATCTTCATGCAGCATCATCTCCTGGCTCAACAAGTAAAGCCGTTCTACATCCATCCGGCGGTCTTCCGCCAGGCGCGCCTGCAAGCGTATGCGGTCTGCAATACTGCTCACAACCACGGAGCTGGCAAGAAAAGACAGCAACTCCATCCACTCCTGCAATCCCGCCAGCCGCAGCGTTCTCAACGGAGACAGGAAGAAAAAATCAAAGCTGATGGCACACAAAAACGCCACATAGAGCGAAAGCCGCACGCCAACCCGCGTAGCGACCCACACAACCGCCGTCAGAAAGATAAGCGCAACAATCGAATCATCAATCCGGCCCCAATCCAGCAACGCCGTCGCCGCAGCCACGCCCAAAGTAGCGTAAAGCGCCTTCAAAATGCTCTTGAGACCTATCGACCAGCTTGATGCTTCGCTCACTGTAGACATTGCCTTTCTCACTCAGCATGATACCCTCCGAAGCGGGGACACTATCGCGTCCCCCACGAGAAAGCTATGTCCGGACGAATTCTTGTCATCGATGATGAATCGCAAATCACCCGCGCCCTGCGCGCTGCACTAACGGCGCAGAGCTTTGAAGTACGCACCGCCAACGACCCCGAAGAAGGCCTGCAGGTCTTCCGCGAGTGGACGCCCGACCTGATCATCACAGACCTCATGATGCCCGGTCTCAGCGGCGTAGACGTATGCCAGGCAATCCGCCGCATCTCTTCCACTCCCATCCTCGTCCTCTCCGTTCGCGACCATGAACGCTCCAAGGTAGAAGCACTCGACGCCGGTGCGGACGATTACGTAACCAAGCCCTTCGGCATTCAGGAACTCCTCGCCCGCGTCCGCGCCCATCTGCGCCGCGCTCCTGAGCGCACAACAAGCGCAATCACCGTAGGTGATTTTGTCGTAGACATCGCAGCGCACAACATCACCGTGCAGGGCAAAGAAATCCACCTCACGCCCAAGGAATTCGACCTCCTCGCGCACCTCGCACGCAACCCCGGCAAAGTCATGACACATCGCGCACTGCTTACCTCCGTCTGGGGTGGCCAGGCCGCGCATCAGCCGGAATACCTCCGCGTCTTCGTTGGCCAGCTGCGCAAAAAACTCGAAAACGAAACCGGCCGCCAGTACATTCAGACCGAGCCATGGGTCGGCTATCGCTTTATTCCTGAAGGCTGGACAGACACCGAAGCACCATCCGAATAAATACACGCACTCCGGCCCTTACGCATTATTTAGGAATCATTTCGCCTACCTATAGACACACAAGCGCATCCTCACTCATGGGTTGAACAACGGTCACGCCTCGCGTGGCCATCCCCATGAGGTTGCTATGCAAGATGCACTGATGTTCCTTTTCACGGCTGTCTTCTTCGCCGTTTCCTTTCTCTACATAAAAGCCTGCCAGAGGTTGAAATAAGCGCCATGCACATCGACCTCATCAGCGCAATTGCGCTCATTCTCTCCATTCTTCTGCTGGGTTATCTCGTTGCAGCGCTGCTCTATCCCGAGAAATTTTGAATTGGAAAAGTTCTGATATGTCCCTCAATGGCTGGCTACAATTCGCTCTCTTCACGCTTGTCCTCATCGCAACAGTCCGCCCCATCGGCCTGTATCTCGCAAACGTTCTCGAAGGCAAGCGCACATGGCTTGATTTCGCACTACGCCCCGTAGAGCGCTCCATCTACAAACTCACCGGCGTTCACTCCGAACGCGAAATGAACTGGCGCGAATACGCCTTCGCGCTCCTCGACTTTTCCGCCATAAGCCTGCTGGTCACCTACGCAATCGAACGCCTGCAAGCCGCACTGCCGCTATGGAACCCACAAAAGCTAGCTGCCGTAGGCCCCGACCTCGCATGGAACACCGCCGCAAGCTTCACAACGAATACAAACTGGCAGTCCTACACACCGGAAGCCACCATGAGCTACCTCACGCAAATGGCAGCTCTGGCCACGCATAACTTCTTCTCCGCAGCCATAGGTATCGTCACCGCCATCGCACTCATCCGTGGCATCCGCCGCACCGAGTCCACCACCATCGGAAACTTCTGGGTAGACACAACACGCACACTGCTCTACATCCTGCTGCCCGCATCCGCCCTCTACGCACTGCTTCTCGTAGCCCAGGGTGTACCGCAAAACCTGCATGCCTACACCGTCGCCCACACGCTAGAGCAATCCAATCAAACACAAACAATCGCACAAGGCCCCGTAGCATCGCAGGAAGCCATCAAGATGCTGGGCACCAACGGAGGCGGATTCTTCAACGCCAACAGCGCGCATCCCTTCGAGAACCCCACGCCCTTCTCCAACTTTCTCCAGATGCTCTCCATCTTCCTCATCCCGGCAGCATTGACGTTCACGCTAGGCCGTATCACCGGCTCGCCCGGCCACGGCTGGGCCGTCTTCGCAGCAATGTTCGTGCTCTTCGCCGCAGGCTTTACCGCCGTCTACTGGGCAGAGTCGCATCCGCATCCACAACTCCACGGCACGGCACAAACAGGCACGCCAACAGCACCCTCCGGCAACATGGAAGGCAAAGAAGTCCGCTTCGGCATCTCGCAGTCTTCTCTCTTCGCAACCATCACCACAGATGCAAGCTGCGGCGCAGTCAACGCCATGCACGACAGCTTCACCCCGCTCGGCGGCATGGTCGTGCTCACCAACATCATGCTCGGCGAAGTCATCTTCGGCGGCGTTGGCTCCGGTCTCTACGGCATGCTCATCTTCGTTGTATTAGCCGTCTTCATTGCTGGCTTAATGGTTGGCCGCACGCCAGAATACCTCGGCAAAAAAATCGATGCCTACGACGTAAAAATGTCCATGCTCTACGTGCTCATCTTCCCGATCTGCATCCTCACGCTCACCGCCATCTTCGTCCTCTCGCCCACCATCGGCCTTGCATCACTCAACAACAGCGGCCCGCACGGCCTCAGCGAAATCCTCTACGCCTTCACCTCAGCCACCGGCAACAACGGCTCAGCATTCGCAGGCCTCAGCGCCAACACCTGGTGGTACAACGTAGCTCTCGGCTGGACGATGCTCGCAGGCCGCTTCCTCATGCTCATTCCCGTGCTAGCCATCGCAGGCAATCTAGCGCAAAAGAAAAGCGTCCCGCCATCCCCCGGAACATTCCCCGTAAACGGCTCGCTCTTCACCGTCTTGCTCATCGGCGTAGTCGTCGTATTAGGCGCACTAACATTTTTCCCCGTGCTAAGCCTGGGTCCAATCCTCGAACACCTGCTGCTCCAATCCGGCCAGCTCTTCTAACAGAAAGAAAACTCCAATGGCTGAAAACAAAAATCTTTGGAACACAGAAATCCTCGGCGCAGCGCTACTCGATTCCGTGCGCAAGCTCAATCCACGCTCCATGATCAAGAATCCCGTAATGTTCGTCGTCGAAGTAGGCAGCGTCCTCACCACAGCCCTGCTCATCAACGACGCAATTAACCACCGCCCCGGCCTCGCATTCAATCTGCAAATCACGCTATGGCTGTGGTTCACCGTACTCTTCGCCAACTTCGCAGAAGCCATGGCAGAAGGCCGCGGCAAGGCCCAGGCCGACACATTGCGCAAAGCCCGCGGCGAAACCATCGCCCTGCGCTACACACCGTCAGGAGAGCTTGAAGAAATCTCCAGCACCCACCTCCGCTCCGGCAACGTCATCTACGTCCCCGCAGGCCAATACATCGCAGGCGACGGCGAAGTCATCGAAGGCGTAGCCTCCGTCGATGAATCCGCCATCACCGGAGAATCCGCGCCCGTCATCCGCGAAGCTGGTGGCGACCGCTCCGCCGTCACAGGCGGCACCAAAGTCCTCTCCGACTGGATCAAAGTCCGCATCACCTCCAACCCCGGCGAAACCTTCCTCGACCGCATGATCGCGTTAGTAGAAGGCGCATCGCGTCAAAAAACGCCCAACGAAATCGCCTTAAGCATCCTGCTCTCCGGCCTCACAATCGTCTTCCTCTTGGCAGTTGTGACACTGCAACCCTTCGCCATCTACTCCAAAGCCCCGCAAACAATCTTCGTACTCGTCTCGCTGCTGGTCTGCTTAATTCCCACCACCATCGGCGGCCTTCTCTCCGCCATCGGCATCGCCGGAATGGACCGACTGGTCCAATACAACGTACTCGCCATGAGTGGCCGCGCTGTTGAGGCCGCAGGAGACGTCAACACACTCCTGCTCGACAAAACAGGAACCATCACGCTGGGCAATCGTCAGGCCGTAGAATTCGTTCCCGCTCCCAGCATCAGCCCCGAGCGCCTCGCCGACGCAGCACAACTCGCATCCCTATCCGATGAAACCCCCGAAGGCCGCTCCGTAGTCGTCCTCGCCAAAACCAAGTACAACCTCCGAGGCCGCGAGCTAAGCGACATCCACGCCGAGTTCGTTCCCTTCACCGCGCAAACCCGCATGAGCGGCGTCAACCTCCCCGGCATTCGCATCCGCAAAGGTTCAGCAGACGCCATCGCACGCTTCCTCGAAGAGCAAGGCGCAAGCCTCCCTCCCAAAGTCCGCGAAAGCGTGGAAGCAATCGCACGCCAGGGCGGCACGCCTCTCGTAGTAGCTGAAAATTCCTCCGCGCTCGGCGTCATCTATCTCAAGGACATCGTCAAAGGCGGCCTTAAAGAGCGCCTCTCCCGTCTGCGCGCCATGGGCATTCGCACCATCATGATTACCGGCGACAACCCGCTCACCGCCGCCGTCATCGCACGTGAAGCAGGCGTAGACGACTTCCTTGCCGAAGCCAAGCCCAAAGACAAAATGGACCTGATCAAGCGCGAGCAAGCCAAAGGCAAGCTAGTAGCCATGACCGGCGACGGCACCAACGACGCCCCAGCTCTTGCGCAAGCCGACGTAGGCGTAGCCATGAACTCCGGCACACAAGCCGCCAAAGAAGCCGGCAACATGGTCGACCTCGACTCCAACCCCACCAAGCTCATCGAAATCGTAGAAATCGGCAAGCAGCTCTTAATGACCCGCGGCGCGCTGACCACCTTCTCCATCTCCAACGACGTAGCAAAATACTTCGCTATCATCCCCGCCATGTTCGCCGGAACCTTCCCCGTGCTCAACGCGCTCAACATCATGTATCTACGCTCGCCGCAATCGGCCATTCTATCGGCGGTCATCTTCAACGCCATCATCATCGTCGCGCTCATCCCACTCGCGCTCAAAGGCGTGCGCTACGAACCCAAGCCCGCCGATGTCCTTCTCCGCCGCAACCTTCTCCTCTATGGAGTAGGCGGCATCCTCGTTCCATTCGTTGGTATCAAGGCAATCGATATGGTGCTGGCCATCCTGCACCTCGCCTAAGGAGATCACTCGTGCATTCCGTATCCACCATGCCCGCAACACCGGCAACAACATCACAATCCGAGCAAGCATCCAAGCCGCATTCCATCTGGAAGACGTCCATCCTCTTCACGCTCATCGCAACCGTAATCTTCGGCCTCGCATATCCGCTCGCCATCACACTCGTAGCGGGCATTCTCTTTCCACATCAAGCCTCCGGCAGCCTCATCCTGAAAGACGGCCAGATCATCGGCTCAGAATTACTCGCGCAAAGCTTCACCTCCGACCGCTACTTCCACCCGCGCCCCTCCGCAGCAGGCAGCGGCTATGATGCCACATCTTCCGGAGGCTCCAACCTCGCGCAATCCAGCGCCAAGCTCGTGCAACGCATTCAAAGCGACATCAACAAACTCAGCGCCGCATCTAACAACAAGCTCGTGCCCATCGACCTCGTAACCACATCCGGCTCTGGCCTCGACCCCGACATCACACCCGACGCCGCCTACTTCCAGGCCCCACGCATCGCCAAAGCCCGCAACCTAAGCGAGGATCAGGTCCACACCCTGATCGCCCAGCACACCACCACCCGCCAATTCGGCATCCTCGGCGAACCCCGCGTAAACGTCCTCCTGCTCAACCTCGCACTCGACATACAAACGAACAAATAGCCACTCGCACAAAAAATAAGCCGGGGATTTATCCCCGGCCATCACCTCAACACAACACTCATCAAACTTCTCTCTGCCAATAAACCGAATACCGCTCATCCACCACACGATAAAGCGGCCTCAGAGCAAAGTCCTTACTCTGCCCCGCGCTATGAAACAACAGCGCCTCGCCCTCATCCTTCCGCACCCACGCAGCCTTATCATCCGTCGCACGAAAACGCGGCAGCGCCAACGGCGGCAACTTCCCCATATCCGGCCCCTCACCTGCGTTAATCATCTCGCGGCTCAACCCCTCGCGCCCCATGCACGCAACCAGCGTCAACGGCCCATAAGCAACAGAAGCCAGCTCAGGGCTCCCCGGCACAGCCTCCTGCCGCAGTGTCATCGGCAACTCAACAGCAACCACATCGCCAGGGCTCCACGTCCGCTCAATCCGGACATACCCATCTGTATCTTTGCGCAGCTCCATACGCTTGCCGTTCACACTCATGCTCATCTCCGGTGACCAGTGCGGAGCACGCACCTTCAACACAAAAGCCACCGGCTTCTCCGCATGCACATGCAACACCGTCCGTTCTTCTTCCGGAAAACTCGTCTCCTGCACCAGCCGAACCTGCTTCGCATGCCAGTTCACTTCCGAAGCAACAAACTGGTTCACATAGATATTCGAGTCATCGTGAAAGTACAGCGTATCCACAAGCTTCGCGTATTCTTCGGACCCCGTCCCCGTGCAACACCAATTCGCGTCATAAACATCGCCGAACGTCTTCCATCCCCCCGGCACAGTAGGTACGTAGTACATCAGCTTTGCATCTTCGTTCTGCGTTCCCGCCCGCACATTCCACAGCAGCTTCTCGTAGTAATCCATCCGCCGCGCATCCGGCTGCCATCCAAATAGGTGCCGCGTCAGCTTCAGCATGTTGTAACTGCAGCAGCACTCCTGCCCGCCCGCAGCCAGCTGTTTCCCTTCCGTATCCGGCTCGCTCCATCCTTCGTTGTCATTGGAAGTCCCACCCGGCGCATGACTGTGATGCTCCGTAATCGTATCCCAGAAAAACTCCGCAATCTCCTTGTAGCGCGCATCACCCGTCAGCTCATACCCACGCGCCGCCCCAATCACCTTCGGAATATTCGTATTCGAGTGCAGCCCCGCAAGCTTGTCCTGCCGCGCCGCCAGCGGTTCAAAGAACCGCTTATGCTCAAACCGATACCCCGCGTCCAAATACTTCTTCTCTCCCGTCACCGCATAGAGATTGAACATGACCTCATTCATCCCGCCATGCTCCACCATCTGCACCTTGGCCAGCTCGTCATCACTCAGCGGCTCAATCCACTTAACCGCCCAGTTCGCCATCTTCTGCACCGTTTCCAGCGCCGTCGGACTGCCGCAATACGTATACATATCCAGGTGCCCCGCCATGATCTTGTGATACGTGTAAAACGGCGCCCAAACCTTCTCGTGCTTCTTCAACCTGTCGTAAAAGTTTTCGGGATAAGCGCCAAGATATCCGTTCGCCTGCTGACACTCCGCCAGCATTCCCACCAGCGCCTCCGCCTTCAACCGCAGCGACTCATCCCCCGTAGACGCATACATCAGCGCGCAAGCCGAAAGATAATGCCCGCCCGCAAGATGCCCGCGCAGCTCACCATCCGGAGCCTCCCATCCACCCAGCGGCTGCGCATGCGAAACCTTCCCCGCCGTCAGCCGAAAGCTATGTGCAAGCCGGTCATTCGGCAGCATGAACAGATAAATCCGGTTCCTCTCCTGCATCTCCTTCAAATATCCAGATCGCAGCCGCACATCCGTCATCGCAAACGGACGCGCCTTCCACGCAACCTTTTCGCGGTTCGCATGGTCCACGGACCGCGCCGAATTCACAACTGGGTCCTGCCCCATCGCCCACACACCGTGCGGCATCACCCCAACCCCAGCCGCCATCAGAGAAGACTCCCGCAGAAAATCCCGTCTCGTCTTATTCTTCCTCGCCATCTCAGCCCTTTCTCCGCTTCCCGCAAGTAGCGCTATTGTATCCAACCTCGTATACTTTCAAACAAGCACGGCTCCGCAAAAAGCCCGACCCGCAGCACGCGCTTCATCAGGCAAACATACGCAACCGCTCATTCTAAGACCCAAAGACACAATGACCAGCCAAATACCTCGCCGCATCTCAGTCATCGACTCCCACACCGCCGGCGAGCCCACCCGCTGCGTGCTTCCCTTCTCCATCGACCTCGGCAACGGAACCATCGCCGAACGCCTCGCAACCCTACGCGCCAACTACGACAGCTACCGCCGCGCCATCCTCTGCGAACCCCGCGGCTCTGACGTACTCGTAGGCGCATACCTACTCGAACCCAGCGATCCAACATGCGTAATCGGCGTCATCTTCTTCAACAACGCCGGCTACCTCGGCATGTGCGGCCACGGAACCATCGGCGTCATCACCACCCTCGCCCACACTGGCCAAATCCAGCCCGGCATCCATCGCATTGAAACTCCCGTGGGCATCGTAGAAGCCGAACTCCACGCGGACAACCACGTAACCTTCCGCAACGTCCCCGCCTATCGCTACCGCGCCGCTGTTCCCGTTGAAATCCCCAACCACGGCACCGTCACCGGAGACATAGCCTGGGGCGGCAACTGGTTCTTCCTCGTCAAAAGCCACCCCTTCGACCTCAGCATCAACCAGGTCGAACCACTCACAGCCTTCACCTGGAGCATCCGCAACGCCCTCATCGCGCAAAACATCACCGGAGCCAACAACGCGGAAATCGACCACATCGAGCTCTTCACCTCCGCGCACGCCCCCACCAACCATAGCCGCAACTTCGTCCTCTGCCCCGGCAAGGCCTACGATCGCTCTCCCTGCGGCACCGGAACCAGCGCCAAGCTAGCCTGCCTCGCCGCCGACAACTCACTCCAACCCGGCGAAACATGGCATCAGGAGGGCATCCTCGGCACCGTCTTCTCCGGCTCCTACCAATGGGACAGCAGCAGCCCCGGCCACATCCTCCCCACCGTCAGCGGTTCCGCATCCATCACCGCCGAAAGCACGCTAATCTTCGAGCCCAACGACCCCTTCCGCCTCGGAGTCCCCGAATGAGCACCTCCTACGACGCCGTCATTGTAGGCGGCGGCATCGTAGGCGCAGCCTGCGCCCTCGCCCTCGCACGCGAACACATGCGTGTAGCCATCATCGAGCGCGGCACCATCGGCGGCGGAGCATCCGCCGCAGGCATGGGCCACATTGTCGTCCTCGACGGCAGTGAAGCCGAGTTCGCCCTAAGCAGCCGCTCCCAAACCCTCTGGCAACAGCTCGCCGCCGACCTGCCCCGCACCTCCGAATACGCCCAAACCGGCACCCTCTGGGTAGCCGCCGACGAAGAAGAACTCTCCGAAGCCGAGCGCAAGCTAGCCTACCTCCAGCAGCACAACCTCCCCGGCGCCATGCTCAACGCCAAAGGCATATCCGAAGCCGAACCCAACCTTCGCCCCGGCCTGACCGGCGGCCTCGTCGTCCGGCAAGACTCCGTAGTTTTCCCGCCCACAGTAGCCGCCTATCTCATAGAAAAATCCATCTCTCTAGGCGCAACCCTCCTGCGCGCTAACGTCACACACCTGGCTAACGGCGAAGCCCGCCTCGACAACGGCACCACCCTCCACGCGCCGCGCCTAATCAACGCCGCCGGAGCCGAAGCCTACTTCTGCAACCCCTCCATCCCCATCCAGAAACGCAAAGGCCACCTCGCCATCACCGACCGCTACCCCGGCTTCCTCCGCCATCAGGTCGTCGAGCTAGGCTACATGAAATCCGCGCACTCCATCACCGCCGACTCCGTAGCCTGCAACCTGCAACCGCGCATCACCGGCCAGGTCCTCATCGGCTCCTCACGTCAATTCGGCGTAGACGACCCAACCGTAGAACACACCATCCTGAGCCGCATGCTCCGCCGCTCCCTCGAATACATGCCCGCGCTCGCGCACTGCAAAATCATCCGCACCTGGACCGGCTTCCGAGCCGCCACACCCGACAAGCTTCCACTCATCGGCCCCGTCCCCTCCGACAGCACCCTATGGCTCGCCACTGGACACGAAGGCCTCGGCATCACCACCTCGCTCGCCACCGCGGAACTGCTCGCCGACACCTTCGCCGGCCACCAGACAGCCATCCCCGCCGAGCCCTACCTACCCGCCCGCCTGTTAGCGGAGCAAACACAACCAATCAAGGAGCACCAATGAACTGGACCGGCGTAATGCCCGCCATGACCACCGCCTTCGACGCCAACGGAAACGTCGATCACGCCTTCGTAGCCCGTCACGCCCAGTGGCTCATCGCCAACGGCTGCACCGGCATCATCACCCTCGGCTCTCTCGGAGAAGCCGCCACCCTCTCCTTCGACGAAAAAATCGCCGTCCTCAAAACCATCATCACCGCGCTCGACGGCTCTGCCCCCACCGTCGCCACCATCTCCGCGCTCTCCACAGCCGACGCCGTCGCACTAGCCAAAGCCGCCCACGCAGCCGGAGCCAGCGGACTCATGATCCTCCCGCCCTACGTCTACAAAGGCGACTGGCGCGAGATGAAGGCCCACGTCTCTGCCATCCTCGAAGCCACGCCTCTCACCGGCATCCTCTACAACAACCCCGTAGCCTACGGAACCGACTTCCTCCCCGAGCAAATCGCCGAGCTGGCCGCCGCCCATCTCAACCTCGCGGCAGTCAAGGAATCCTCCACCGACGTCCGCCGTGTCTCCGCCATCCGCGCTCTGCTCAATGACCGCATCGCCATCTTCGTCGGCGTAGACGACGCCATAGTAGAAGGCATCCAGGCCGGAGCCACAGGCTGGGTCGCAGGCTTAGTCAACGCCTTGCCCCGCGAGTCCGTTGATCTCTTCAACCTCGCCCGCGCCGGCAAATCCGCCGAAGCCTTCGAGCTCTACCGCTGGTTCCTCCCACTCCTCCGCATGGACACCGTTCCCAAGTTCATCCAGCTCATCAAGCAAATCCAGCAGGAAGCCGGCGTAGGCAGCGCCAAAGTCCGCGCCCCGCGCCTCGAAGTCATCGGCGAAGAGCTAGCCCAAACCCAGGCCGCATGGAAGCACGCCCAATCCACGCGCCCCTCCGTAGCCATCCCCAGCACCACCTTCTAACCAAACAAAAAGGGAGAGCCAAAGCTCTCCCTTCCATCCAATCCAACAAACCCTACCAGCTCCCACGCTCCCCAAACATCTCAATCACACGCGCAAGCCTCTTGCACCCATTCTCCCAATTCCCCACCAGCGCCTTCTCCAGCCTGTCCGAATCCCCCGACACCAGCGCCGCAATAATCTCTTCATGCTCTTTCACGGAAAGATGCAGTTCCCCAATAATCGAACTCGCATAAAGCCGCCAGTACCGTTCCGTCTGCGGCTCAATCGCCCGATGCAGCGCAATCAACCGCCGCCCCGACCCTACATCCACAATCAGCCGGTGAAACTTGTGGTCCAGCTCAAAAATCTCCGGCCCATTCAAACTCCGATCCTGCGCAATCTTCCCCAGCCGCTCATTCACCTTCTTCAGCTCGCCAGCCAGCTTCTTCCGCTCTTCCACAGGAAGAACCGCCGCCCGCCGCCCAGCCAGCCCCTCAATCCGCCCAATAATCGGATAAAGGTCATTCGCATCCTCAATCGTCACCGGAGCAACAATCATCCGCGTCTTGCTGCCATTGCGATACTCGTGGATATACCCCTCGCGCTGCAGCAGATAAAGTGCCCCGCGCACCGGCGTACGGCTCATATTCAGGTGCTCGCAAACATCGCCCTCAACAATCCAGCTCCCCGGCGCCAGCTTGCCATGCACAATCAGGTCACGAACCCGCTGAAACGCCACCCCAACGCTCGTCCCATGCTCGGCCTTCACCGTCCGCTTCTTCAGACCCTTAGTAGTCTTCACCGCAACTCGAGCCACAGTCATCCCCTCACGACCTACCTCGTCCATCTAACCACACCCGGCACCCAGTCCCCATCTTCGTTCACCCACAAAATGAGCGTTGTCATCCTGAGCGAAGCCGAAGGACCTGCAGTTGTTCTTGCTCTTGCCTCCTACTCCCCGTTCCCTATTCCCTACTCCCTGTCTTTTCCGCCATCGCCAGCACACTAGCCGGAAACACCGGCGGCCTCTTATCCCTCACATCCCACCCAAACAAAAACTCCGCCGCAGCCCCACAAACCCGCCCCTGGCAAGCCCCCATCCCCGCCCGCGTATGCAGCTTCGCATCCCGCCAGCCCGCATGCTCGCACATCGCCTTGTACTCCACATCCTCGCAGCGGCAAACCAGCGTCTCCGCATCCGGCAACTTCCTCAGCTCATCCCGCAAAGCAAACGCAGCATCCAGCCGCCGCGCAAACCCAACCTGCTTCTCACGCTCCCCCTGCAAAGCCGCAACGCGCAACGTATCTCCCGCCGCAGCCCATCCCGCAATCTCTCCTTCAACCAGAGCCTTCCCCACACCACCAACGCCAGTCAGTTCTCCCACACAAAACACATCCGCAACAGAACTCTCCTGCCGCCCATCCACCCGCACAAACCCACCCTCAATCTCACACCCCAACAACAACGGCAACTCAAGATTAGGCACCAGGTGAAACCCGCAAGCCAGCAGGTCGCAAGCAACACTCCACTCCCTGCGTCCATTCGTCAGCACCACGCGCTCCAGCCGCTCGCGCCCCTCTGCACGCACCACCCAGCACCCCGCACGATAAGGCGCAAACCCCGCCCCAGCCCGATACGCCAACCCCTCAACCAGCTTTTCGGAATACCGCCACAACCCTGTGCCAAACTTAACCAGCCGCGCCAACGGAGCCTGCTCGCAAACCGCCGCGACCTTCGCACCCTTGCCACGCAGCCATGCAGCCACCGCCAGCAACAACGGCCCACTCCCTGCAACAACGGCCCGCCGCCCCTTCACCTCAAATCCCGACTTCAAAAACGCTTGCACCGCCCCCGCGCCCATCACACCAGGCAGCGTCCATCCCGGAAACGGTAAAAACCTCTCCCGCGCCCCGGTAGCAAAAATTAACTTCCCCCACTCCACATCGCGAACACCATCCGCACCTTCCACCCGCAGCACGCGCTCCCGCGGAGCAGCCACAACATTCGCCCCTTGCCAAACCTCGCAGCCAGACGCACGCAACCGCCCCAGCCACCGCGCAGCCAAACTCTCGTTGCCCGCCGTCTGCCCGCGCCAAATCTGCCCACCCGCGCCAACATTCCCATCCACAACACAAATCCGCAGCCCCGCCTCCGCAGCCACAACCGCCGCAGCAATCCCACCCGGCCCCGCACCCACCACAACCACATCAAACCGGGCACTCATTGCGTACGCACCTTCATCCCCTCTTCGCAAAGCCGCTGGCAGGTCACCTGCTGCGCCACGCCATCCACCTCCGCGCGACACTCCATGCAAATCCCCATCCCGCAAAGCGGCCCGCGCACCTCTCCCGTCGGAGAAACCCGCGTCCCCTCTCGCGCCGTCAAAACAGCCGCCGCAACGCTCGTCCCCCGCGTTACCCGCACCGCCCGCCCGTTAATCGTCAGCTCAATCTGCTCACTCATAAGCAGCCACTCTCACCGCAAAACCCTGCAGCAAAATCCCCACCCCCCCATATTGCATCCATTTTTGTATATTACAGACCAAACATCTCCCAACCTACTCTCCCAAGCGCAACGCCCCATCCTTCTGCGTTCCTTGCAGAAGGGTGGAACCCATATCACCAGTTCCCCGTCTTAGCTCTCCCAATCCCCCATCCTGTCCGGAGCCGAAGGATCCGCAGTTGTTCTTGCCGTTACCTTTCGCTCGGCATACCTCAACTCTGGGTGTCCCATTCATGCGGCGTAGTTTGCCGCATGGGTGGGATACCCCATACAGCAAGCTCCCCCGCTTCAAGTTCTCCCACCCATTCCCTGTGAAAATCTCTTGTCAAGCCCCAAACCAGAAAATATTTTCTAACCCCTTGATTCCATTGGGCAAAAATCTTCTCCAGTTTTGCGCTCAATTAAGCCAAACCTGCCACAATAGAATCAGCAGCAGAAAACGGCCCGATTCCCAAGGAATCGGGCCGTTCTGTTTTCTCGCTAACTTGCTAGGCTGTATCGACATATTGTTTGAGGTGTATCCAGGCGCAGGCGATGTTGACGGTACTTGCGAAGGTTGATGCATATTTGCAGTATCTTGTGGCGAATCGGCGGAACTGTTTGAGTTGATTGAAGCAGCGTTCGATGCGGTTGCGCAGCTTGTACAGGTTGTGGTCGTGGTTTCTTGGTTGTCGGCGGTTGACCTTGGACGGGATAACGACGGTAGCGCCCATGCTGCGGGCGTGCTCGACGATGGCCCGGCTGTCGTAACCGCGGTCGGCGATGACGGCCTCGGCTCTGCGTTGTCCCAGCAGGGCAAGGGCTTCGGTATAGTCGCTGCGCTGGCCCGCGGAGAGACGGAACTGGAGCGGTTCGCCTGCGCCGTTGACCAGCAGATGGACCTTGGTCGTCAGACCTCCTCGGCTTCGCCCCAGAGCCTTGTCGCCCCCTTTTTACGGCCCGTGGCCGCCTGCTGGTGTGCCTTCACGATGGTCGAGTCCAGCATCAGATAAGGGTTCTGCTTGTCTTTGACCAGATCGGCGAAGACACGGTCCCAGACGCCGGCATGGGCCCAGCGCACGAACCGCTTATGCACGCTCTTATACTTGCCATAACGCTCCGGCAGGTCGGCCCAACGCATCCCCGAGCGAATCACCCACAACACGCCGTTCACGAAACGCCGGTTATCTTCCGCCGGACGGCCCACCAACCCCGTTCGACCCGGCAGAAGCAGCTCGATCCGCCGCCACTGTGCCTCGCTCAATTCATAGCGCAATATACCCATCCACTCATCGCAACAAAAGAAAACATCTTGCGTAAGTGAATATGTCGATACAGCCTAAGAACAAAGCGCCGCTAACTCGCTAAATCAAATGAAAGGAGAACCCAATGCCATCAACAACAAGCACAATCCCCTATACCCGATACCCTATCCCCCGGCTTTTACACAGTTCCGGAATAAAGAAACTGCACAGCTCCTGTGCAATCCACCACAACCCAAACAAAACAAAAGAAATGAAAAAGCACCCCACTGTGCGCATACACACGGACGCATAAGCAAACAATAAAGAAAGGGCGCCATCTGTATAGAACGACGCCCCATCTCTCAATCCAACTCAACTAAAAATGCAGCTTCAAAGCCATCTGCAGCGACCGCGGACCTCCAACCTGGTAGAGCGCACCAAGCCCTCCCAGAGCCGAGTTCTCCGTGTTATAAGCCTGCCCAAACAGCGCCGACCCGGTAGAAAGAGAGTTGTACAGATTCCCGTAAATCGGATGATTCAGGAAGTTATAAGCCTCCGCACGAAACTGAATGCCGAACCGGTCATGAATCGGAAAGTCACGCCGTAGCGTCAAGTCCGCCTGCACCGCATCAAAGCCACGCGCAATGTTGCGCCCCGAGTTACCTTCCCCAGCAACCTGCGTAAAGGCATCAAAGTTAATCGCCTTCCCGCCGGGATACGCGCTGCCCTTCAGATACAACGGCTTCGTGCGGTCATAGTCAGGGTGATAAATCACAGCAGTAGCCGCCGACGTGTCAATCGTCGCCGTATCCTGCACATCAATCGGCAGCGCCGACCGCGCCGAAACACGCGCATCAACCGACCAGTGCCGCAGCGCATAGTCGAGATAGCGATTGTCGTAGTGCCCGCCAATGTCGTAGCTCAACGCCGCTTGAAAGTTATGCCGAATGTCGTAATCCGACACCGCACGCTCCAGCGTATAAACCGTAAAGTTCGATGTAGCCGTATCAATGCCCTTCGACCACGTATACGACCCAAGGAACTGCATCCCATGCGCCATCTTTCGCTCAAACCGCACCTGCAGCGAGTTGTAGTTGGAGTCAGCCGCATTATTCGTAACGTAAAGCCCATTGCCGCCGCTGAAGTTCTGGTTGCCCGCCAGCTCCGGATGATAGAACCGCTGCACCAGCAACCGCTGAGCCGCAGAGCCAACATAGTTGATCGTCAAGCTCTGCGCCGCGCCCAGCCCCTGTTCAATTGCAGCATTCCACTGCACCGTGTAAGGCTGCTTCAGGTTCGGATCATAAGCCCACACCGCCGCATTGTAAGGAGCAGCCGCGGAAGGCTGCGGCGTATTCTGCACCTGCTGCAGAGTAGCCGGAAACGGAGAAGCATAGCTGGCAAAACCCGTAGTACCAACGCCGTAATAACCTTCCGCCGTCAACTCCGTGCCAGTGTCATAAAAGAGCCCCGCGCCAGCGCGAAATACAGTCTCACGCCCCGGTGTGCGATGCATCTGGTAAGCAACGCCCACACGCGGAGCAAAGTTGTTCCATGTCGTCTTCCACAACGGCGCATTCTTCTGCGCAAGTGTTGTAGTAGCGAGATCCGTAATCTGCGTAACCGTGTAAGGCGTATTGCCATCCGCATCACTCGGCGGTGGATTCAGATCCCACCGCAGCCCAAGCGACAAGCTCAAACGGTCCGTAACTCTCCACTCATCCTGCGCAAACGCGGAGAAGTTCATATTGACCGCATGCATATTCGTACCCTGCGTATAAACATACAAACCCGCAGGCGCATTGTTCAGTATGGAATCCTCGTCATAATAAAACGCCACCTCCCACAGCGGAGCCAACGTTTCCGACGTAAAGAGCCTGCGATAATCCACGCCATACTTGAGCGAGTGGCGCCCAATCGTCTGCGTAAAGTTGTCCACCACATTAATCTGCCGCTGCTTATTCTGCTGCGGCTCGATGAGGTAGTAAGGATAAAGCCCGTAGAACAGAAAGAACGTCATCCAGTCGTTCTGCGCAAGGCCCGGCGCAACGCTGACATCCAGCGGCGTAGCTCCGCCAAAATTATCAAGATAACGCTGCGAGTAGTAATCGTTGCCCGTCACACCAAAGCGCAGCTCATTCGCCATCGTAGAATTCAGAGCCGCATCCAGACCCAGCACCGCCATCTTCACATTGCGAACATTGTTGTTCACCTGCGCCAAATCCGTATTCTGCCGCGACAAGCTATAAGAAGGCACATCCGTATAACGCCCAAACAGCTTCACGCGATCACTAAACGCATGGTCCACGCGAATGCTGCGGTTATCCAGCTGACTCGGAGCCGAATAGCCCGCCGTATAGTACGCAAGTCCATTGCCCTGGTCTGCGCCATTTTGCGTGGGAAAGGCAGAGAGAAAGGGCACCAGTTGCGGCTGCTTGGTGGCAGCCTGCGTTTTCAAGTCATCGCTTGGCACTTCATAAAGCTGCGCCGCCTGTGGACTCGTCAAACGAAGCGCTTCATACGAGAAGAAGAAAAACGTGCGGTCCGTGCCGTTGTAGAGATGCGGAATGCGAATCGGCCCGCCCAGCGTGCCGCCAAAATCATTCTGCCGCAGAGGCGGACGGCTCGTTCCAAAGTAGTTATTGAACCAGTTGTTCGCATCCATCGCGTCATTACGCAAAAAATCAAATGCCGTACCATGATACTGGTTCGTACCCGCACGCGAACTGAAAGTAAACTGCCCACCTGGCGAGCGCCCATACTCCGCCGAATAAGTAGAAGTCAGCGCACGAAACTCATCCAGCGCATCAATCGAAATAATGCTCTGCGTCGTGCCAAACGCGCTCGACTGCGGCGTAGCACCGCTAAAACCTGCGCCAATATAGCCGGAACTGGAAACCGTAGCACCCGTGTTCGCACTGATGCCGTCAACAATAAAGTAGTTCGCCTCCGTACGCTGCCCGTTCACGCTGATCTCGCCGCTCATACCCGAGCCCTGCGAAGGAACAACCGCCGTACCCGGATTGATCGTAATCAACGATTGAAAGCTGCGCCCATTGAGCGGAAGATTCTCAACAAACTGGTGATTGATAACCGTGCTCACGCTCGCATCCACGGTATTGATGTTCGCCCCGCTGCCATCCACCACAACCTGGTCGGTAGCAGTTCCCACCTTCAAGCTCACATCCAGCGAAATCTTGGCGCCCACCTCAACCGTGACATGCGTCCGGCGCTCTGTCTCAAAGCCCGCAGCCCCAACCGTAAGCTGATAGCTCCCCGGCGGCACCGCGGCCAGCGTATAGAGCCCCACGTGATTACTCACCGTGCTCTGCTTCACCGCTGTTGCCTCGTTCAGCAACTCCACCTGCGCATTAGCAACCACCGCGCCTGAGCTATCCGCCACAATGCCGCTAATGGAAGCGCTCTGCGCCCACGCCGTTCCACACATAGCCGGAAAAAGTACAGCCACCAGCCCTAGCCAAAATAGGAATCGAAAGCTTTTTTGCATCTTGCACTCCTCAAATAAAACCGACCGATTCAGTCGTACATAGTAGAGCACATAGAGGACTAATTTAGTCGCATATTCTGGAATGGGAGCAAAAATGCCCGTATATTCTGCAAACAGAACAACGGGCGAAATCTTTGCATGAGTTTTGTAGACAACCCGCAACAGCTCTGGTGGCGCAAGGCAATCTTCCAGGTCCATCTCTGGGCCGGCATCATCCTGTGCCTTTACATGCTCGTCATCGGCGCCTCCGGTTCCATCCTCGTCTTCGATAGCGAACTCCGCCATCTCACCTGGCCCCATCTCTGGAAAGCATCCCCCGCTCTCCCCGGCGGCACGGCAATTGATTTTCCCACTGCCGTCAAAACCATCTCCACTGCCTATCCCGGTTATCAAATCACCGAGGGGTACCCGCCCGACAAATCTGGCGACAACTTTGAATTCATCGCTCACCGCGGCGCAGAAAGACGCGACATCTTTCTCGACGCCAACACCGGCAAAATCATCGGCGAAGTTGCTCCCAATCACTCCTGGATCGCCTGGACCATCGACCTGCATTTCCATCTTCTAGGCGGTCACACCGGCGAAATCATCAACGGCATTGGAGCAGCCGGACTCATCCTCCTCTGCATCACGGGAATCATCGTCTGGTGGCCCGGCCTCAGCAACTGGCCCCGTGCCCTCAAAATCAATCTCCGCTCCAACTGGAAGCGAATCAACTTCGACCTTCACAGCGCCATCGGCTTCTGGACGCTCCTCATCCTCTCCATGTGGGCATTCACCGGCGTCTATCTCGTCTGGTCCGCCCCCATCGTGTCTTTCGTCAACCGTTTCTCTTCCACCGCAAGCGACAATCCCCCCGCCTTCCATCTCCCCCAGCACAGCAGCAACGCGACTTTAGCTGATCTCGCACCAATGATCCGCATAGCGCAGCAAACATCGCCCAACGCAGCCTTCGGCGGAGCCTTCTTTCCTGCAAGCAAGAAGAGCGCCCTCATCCTTCTCATGGCGCGCCAGCAGCAACGCAACTACCGCCAGTGCGACTACATCTACTTCGATCCCGTCGCCGGCCAGCAACTCGCCGTATGGCATCGCGGCATCAACAACACATGGGGGGCGCGCCTCGTCTTCTTTCTTGTGCCGCTGCACTTTGGCTACGACTGGGGGCTTGCAGTCAAAATCATCTGGGCAGTGCTGGGTTGCGCACTACCACTGCTCTCCATTACCGGCGCTCTAATGTACTGGAATCGCTCGCTCAGCAAGAAGTGGCGCGCGCTCAAATCCACTCACTGACTTCGCAGATAGCTCTGCGTCTTACCCTCTGCACCCGCACGACTGCCGAAGCACAAGCTTGGTCTCAAGCTTGATCTCCGCAGGCTGCTTCTTCGATACAGGAGACTTGCTCTTTGCCGCAAGAAGGTTTTCAAAAAGAATTTCCGCCGCAATGCGCCCAATATCTTCAATCGGTTGCTGAACAACACTGATAGAAGGGCGTAGCGTAGAAGCCAGTTCAAAGTCGTCATACCCCAGCAACGCCACCGACTTCGGAATTCCCACCTTCAACTTCTGCAGAGTCTCATACGCATAAATCGTCGTGCTGTTCTTCAGCGTCAAAATGGCCTGCGGCGGCTGCGACGTAGCCAGCAAACTTTCAATCGCATACTCAGCCGATTTGTAGTCCTTCACCGACATATCCACCATCGGCGTCAGTCCCCTGTCCACCATCGCCTCGCGATATCCCCGCAAGCGCTCCCGCAACGTATAAAGCGTAGGCTCTCCACCCAGGCATAAAATGCGCTGATGCCCATGCTCAATCAGGTGTTCCGTAGCAATGCGCGCCCCGCTATAGTTATCCGCCAGCACACACGGAATAGTGGAATTCATAATGGGCCGGTCAAATGTAACCACCGGCGTTCCCATGCGGTATAGAAACTCCGCCAGCGTATCGCTTTGATAATTAGCCGGAACCAGCAGAAGGCCATCCGTGCGGTGCCGCATCAGGATATTGAGATTCTCAATCTCCACATGCGGATCATTATTGGTGACCGTCACCATCAGCAGCGAGTCGTTCGCCCGTGCAATCGCCTGCGCCGCCTCCGCACAGCTCGCAAAAAACGAGTCCGCGATACTCGGAATCACCAACCCAACCGTCTTAGCCCGCTCGCCTTTCAGTATGCGGGCAGCTTGGTTCGGCATATACCCAAGCTGCTCAATCACCGCCTGCACGCGTTTCAGCGTGCGCGGACTCACCCGCTCTCCGCCGTTAATAACGCGCGATACGGTAGTGGTTCCGACTCGGGCTTTGCGTGCAACTTCGGCGAGAGTGGGATGCGTACTAGACTTGCGCATCAAGAATGAATAACCAGGCACTATTCAGATTTGCACCAGTATTCACCCCGCCGCGCAAGCTGTCAACGCCGGGCCCCATTTGCATCGATATCCCGCAATCAGGCAATAGTCGTTATTCCTTCCGGCAGACCCTTGGCCCAGGTGATATTTCACATATTATGGTTTACTACGCATCAGTATTGGATAGAATACGTGAGTCACCATGCACCGAATCGCCAAGATCAAACCCGTCAAAAATCTCACTGAGCTAGCATACGAAAGCATCAAGAACTACGTTCTTCGCGAAGACCTCGACGAAAGCACCAAGCTTACCGAAGAGCTCTTGTCCGGCCAGTTGGGTATCAGCAAATCCCCCGTGCGCGAAGCCTTGAACAGCCTCGCCACCGAGGGGCTTGTGCGCATTGAGCCGCGCCGCGGTGCCTATCTGCGCCAGTTCTCGCAGAAAGAAGTGCTCGATCTCTACAACCTCCGTGAAGCCCTTGAGGTCTACGCTGTAAGCATCGCTCACATCACGCCCGCACTCCTCGCAGAGATGCGCAAGAGCATTCAGCACACGGAAAAGCTGCTCAAGGCGCATGACAGGCAGGGCCACATCGAAGAAGATATGCACTTTCATGGGCTGATTGCCAGCGCAGCCGGCAATGCCGAGCTCGGCCGCATCCTCCTGAACATTCAGAACCAGATATGGCTCTGTCGCAGAAAAACCTACGACCTCTCCTCCTCCACCTCGCCGGACGCGCACCGTGCCATTCTCGCCGCTTTTGAAAAAGGCGACCTGAAATCGGCACAAACTGCCATGCACAAGCACATTACCCTTGTCAGAGATCGCCTGCTAGCCTTCATGGAAAGCAAGAATTCAGCCTCTGCATCCTGAGTCAGGCTCTTGTAATCGATATCGAGAAACATTGCAAAAAACGACTGCGCCGGAATCCCTAACTCCGGCGCAGTCGTTTTTATTGGCGCGGCTATTGCCGTGGTGCAGCCGCTGCCCGCCGCTGCGGAATCTCCGGAGCGGGCGCAGTCGCACTGCTGCAATGCCCTTTCGCATCGCACGAGCGTATGCCGAAAAATACATTGTCTTTAGAAATAGGAACAGTAATCGTGTGCATGCTTCCCTCGACCTTGTCGTCATACTTGGCGGCATTCCCCGCATACTGCCAGTCGGAAGCATCCGTCTCACGCCAGACAACTTCATACCAGGTATCAGCCGGCGCACCATCGGGAACAGTAAACTTCATCACCGAGTTATTATCCTGGTTGCGAGCAGACATCAGCACATTCTTCGGCTGTCCCGGCGCACTGGCCATGGTCGCCAGTGTCCCGGCATTGATCCGAGCTACCTTGGCAATGTAATCAAAGTCGTCGAATTTCAGCAGGTCACCATACTCAATCCCATTTTCCGTCCGCACATCCTGGTGCTGATGGTTATAGTCTTCACGCCATTCCGTAAACCGGATACCCGCAAAGCCCTGCGCATTGAAAGAACGATGATCACCGCCGCGTCCATAGCGGTCCAGCCGCATCTCCATCACCGGCTTCAGCGCAAAAGGAAGCTTCGACTCAGCAGGCGTCCCCGTCGGCAAATGAAAATACGTACGTGAAACATCAAGAATCTCTCGCGCCAACTCACGTGACGGCGTGTCATCTTCATTCCCGTACATAATCAACCGCTTCATCTCTTCAACAGTTGCATTCTGCGGAACACTCTCAGAAAACACACGAACGCGAGTCTTGCTCTGATGCGTTTCACCCGGCGTAGTGTTACCGCCAACAATATCGTTGTTTAGAACACCCTCAAGATCCCAGCCTTCCTTCTTGGCCATCTCGGCAAAGTGCTCGCTGCCATTCAGCCCCTGCTCTTCTCCCGGCACAGTAAGAAAAACAATCGTGGCAGGAAACTTGTGCTTGCTCAAAACACGCGCACACTCCATGCTCACAGCCGTTCCGCTCGTATCGTCATTCGCGCCGGGAGCAAAGTCATGCGTATTGAAAACATTAATGACGCGCGTGTCATAGTGTCCGGTAACCAGGTAAATGCGCTTCGCCTGCGCCGGGTCCGTCCCCTTCAACACCGCATAAACATTCACCAGGCGCGTATCTTTCGTGACACGCGAGCCGGGAGCATTCGACGCAGGCAGAATAAAATCATCTGTCTTAACTTCCAGACATCCGCCACATTCCTTGGAATACGCCTCAAACTGCCCCTTGATGTAATCAGCCGCAGCCAGCACGCCTGTATTCGGCGGCAAATCAGTCTCCGTGCTGCTAAGCGTGTTGCGATTCTTAAAGGCCACCAGCGCTTCAATATTCTGACGAATCTTCTGCGGTGAAACCGCCTTGAGCGCCTCGGCAATCTGCGAATCCGCAGGAGACACCTTCAAAGGTGAACCAGTCGTCTGGAAATCAAGATTCTGCGCCAACGCGGATGAGCTGAATGTCAGCCCCATAAACAAAAGACCTGCGGGTAACTTCAACATAACTTCTCCTGCATAATGCAACTGGAACGCAATGTTATTTGGCAATCTTACCGAATCACAGCAAGGTGGATAACAGCAAAGAAGGCGCGCGCTACCATTCCGGAAGCGCGCGCCTTCCACTTTGGTTAGAAAATAAATTTCCCCGCAATCTGCAACTGCCTTGAAGATCCAAGATCGCCCACTGGAAAGCGCGTAGAAGTGATAACACCGAAGGAACTGCTACCAGCAACAGCCGAGTTCCCAGGATTACCAAAGCTAGGATGGTTGAAGACATCAAAGGCATCGAGGCGCAACTGAAAGTTGAGCCGCTCGAAAATCTTTGTGTCTTTGTAGAGAGACATATCAAAGTCCGTAAAGCCCGGTCCCCTGCCGCCATTGCGCTGCATGGTGCCAAAGGCCGCGCTCGGCGTGTAAAACACGCATCCAGCCGGAGCGGGATTTTCCGTACCGCAAACCAACCCCGAAGGTCCCGTCGAGCCCGAAGGCGCGCTATACCAGTTCACCAGTCCGTCCGCACGATACTGCTTGTGATACGGAATCGCGCCCAACAGCGTAGGATGCTGCACACCCGAAGTCCCGGTATAGGTAGACGTAGTCGTAATGTTCAGAGGATTGCCCGTCTGCCACTGCAAAATTCCTGCAAGGCGGAATCCCTCCACCCACCTATTCCCCTTGAAAGGCAGAGCATAGATGCCGTTGCCCGAAATGCGATGACGGGTATCGTAATCAGAAAGGCCATAGTTGAGCGCCGGCTGCGTAATATCCGTAAACTGCGTTCCAGCAAGCGAGCCTTCGTCCATCGCCTTGGAGTACTGCCACGTAACGCTGTACTCAAAACCATGGCTCATATTCTTCTTACCCTGCACCCACAGAGCGTTGTAGTTGGACATACCATTGCTCGACGCCATCGTCACATTGCCGCTCAAAGACACGTTGGGATCAATCGGGCTGTCAGCGGAAATCCTGGTAAAAGCGCGCTTCTTCGTCTCAGGAGAAATCTGGTTAATATTCTCGCCCATGCGCAGATGACGCCCCACATTGCCGTAGTAGCCAATCGAAATAGCAGCATTCCCCGGCAGCGCTCGTTGCAGATTCAGGTTAAAGCTCTGCGTAGTCGCGTTCTTGTATCCCGGCTGCACAGCGCTCACTGAGATGGAAGCCGCAGCAGCGGACGCATACAGACTCTCCACCGGAATGCTCGCCAAATTTGCTGCAGAGTACTCCCGAACATCCGTTGCCGGATCCGCCGAAGTCGATGTCGTAGCCGTATAGCTCACCTTGGAGGTATACGGGGGGTTGCTCGAAAGACCCGTCACCAATCCGGAAAGCGGTTGATCCGAAAGGATCGAGTAACCGCCGCGTATCACCGTGCTGCTATTGCCAAACATGTCATAAGTAAATCCGATGCGCGGCATGTAGTTGTAGTTCTGGCTGTACGGATTGCTATAGCCCTTGCTGCCGTAAGGATTCAACGTAATCGCCACGGGATCAAAGACAGATGCCTTCATCCCGCCAAAGGTTGGAGACCCAAGCCATTCAAAACGGAAACCAGCTTCAATGGAAACGTTCGGAGTCACCTTGTACGTATCCATGATGAATGCGCCAACAGCATTGCCAAAGATGCGGCTAGTGTTCTGCTGAGGTGTAATGCTCCACCCGGTAGCATTGCCGCTCTGGAAGTTCTGGATAGCGGTCTGCCCAGTCTGTATCACGTTGCCATTCGCATCCAGCAGCGTCGGCGTAGCAGAAAAGCTCAAGGTACCCGCATCATCAGAAAAGTTGGTATTGAGATAGCGTCGTCCCTCTCCGCCAAACTTAATCGAATGCTTGCCAATGGTGTAAGTCGCCGCATCCGACAGCACTCCCAGCGTGTCATAGCGGCCAGAAGGAAAGCCCCCAGGACCACCAATCGCAACGCCATAACCGGAGATCGTAGTAAAAGGAATACCGCCGCTCGGCGTTACACCCGAAGGATAGTTGTTGAAACCATACTTCGTGGGATCATCCGTAAAGTTATTGATGAACTGCACCGCAACGCGGTTATACCCTGCGCGAAACTCGTTAACCAATCGCGGGCTGAACACATGCGTTTCATTAACCGTCAAAATCTGACGATGCCCTGGACGATGATCGCCAAACCCTCCAACAGTATTGCCCTGTGTAGTCGGTTCCGTGCGCACATCAAGCTGATAAGCGTAGAAGACATGCAGCATATCGCTGGAGCTGAAGTTCTGCAGAACATCCATGGTGCCCTGGTCGATGTTCACAGGCCCTGAGGCAAGGCCGTTATAAGTCTTGGCCGTAGGACCAGCTGCAGTAGAAGTAGGAATCAGCGGCAGAAGGCTCTTCATCACAGCATCGGTAACTCCGGCGCGGTCGTTCAGTGAAGGCACCGTCGTACTCAACTGCAACCCCTGGTGCTGGCGCAACGCCTCATAGCTGGCAAAGAAGAAAGTCTTGTCCTTCCAGATTGGCCCACCCGCCGCAACGCCAAAGTTATTACGCTTCAGCGATGCCTGCGGAGTGCCCGCCGGGTCAAAGAAGTTGCGCGCATCGAAAGAGTTGTTGCGCGTATATTCAAACAGCTCACCATGAAACTTGCTCGCACCTGATCGAGTGCTGACGTTCACAATCGAACCGGAGTTACGGCCATACTCCGCGGAGAACGTCGAATTATCAATCTTCACTTCGGAAGTAGTGTTGATCGAAGGCTGAAACACAATCTGCGCATTGGCGATGTCGTTGAGGTTGATTCCATTGATCTGAAAATTAACCGAGTCCTCGCGATTGCCTGCAGTATTAAACGAGAACGCGCCAACACCGCGGCTTGGAGCAGTAAGGCTGCCAGCCGCAGGTGCAGTAACGCCACCCGGCGTCAGCGTCGTCAAGTCCAGAAAGTGGCGGCCATTCAGCGGAATCTCCTGCACCGTCACCTTGTCGATGACCTGTCCCACCGTAATCGACCCCGCATCAATCACAGGTGCTACGCTCGTAACCTCAACAGTCTGCCCCGACGATGCAACCGACAGCGGAATATTGATCTCCGCGTGCTGGTCAACCTGCAGCATCAAACTCTTGATCGTATAAACCGCAAACCCCGGAGCCGTAACCGTAAGCGTGTATTCGCCCGGCTGCAGAGACGGCATAATGTAGCTTCCGGAATTGTCCGAGGTCACAACACGCTCAGCCCCCGTCGCTGCAGAGCGGGCGGTAACCTGCGCTCCGGGCAAAACAGCTCCTGTGGGGTCTTTAACCGTGCCTGCAATCGTAGATGTTGACTGTGCGGACGCCATTCCGGCGCAGAATGTAATTGCTATCAATGCGATAAAACTGTAAAGCTGCTTAATCAAGGACAGACCTCCCAAAAGGCCCACGCACCAAGGTCTCCCTCGACACGCATGGCATACATGTGCTGAATACGACAGAAATACACTGCTCTTTGCCTGCGACATGGAAGGCGAAGAGGTCACTTCGATGAACTGTGCAGTACAACCGGGATACAGCTTGGCCCTCTCCACGAAAGGACTGGGGAAATGTGAGAAGAATACGATTTCGTATACAAGAGGAGTAGTTCTTGAGTTATAAAATTGCACGACATTAACACGATGTCAATCGTAAAATGTTATATATCACCAATATTTCTCGAGACCATTTCACCCCGTCTCACGCAGAGCGCCGCTTAGGCGAAACATACCAAACAGGCGCTCCCGCAAGCTACCGTATCAACCTGTAAGTAGTAACCCGCATGCCGAATTACAGTCTCCAGGCGAGCCCTGAAGATGCCCTTCTCGCACTCTCCCATTGAATGAGCTTGAGAGCAAGCGCCCTGAGAGTTCATCAACCGCAAAAAACAAAGCCTCTCGGAAACCGAGAGGCTTTGTTCAATGAAACTCACATCTATCCATGGTGCCGGGAGGGGGACTTGAACCCCCACAACCTTGCGGTCCGCGGATTTTAAGTCCGCTGCGTCTGCCGATTTCGCCATCCCGGCGGAATGACTCAACCAATCTGTCTCTTAATTTTACGCTGTAACTCCCACCTCATCGCACTTGGAAAAGCAGAACCAGAAAAACAACAAACCCAGCGCAGCATTTCCACACCGCGCCGGGCCTGCTTGATTGAGATATTTTCTATTGCGGATTCCGGTAGCAGATGTTCTCGCCATCCAGTTGATACTCCGCCGAGCAGAACTCGCCCCCGCAAATCATTGCCTCAAACCCGCAAAGCTGCCTGCGTGTAATCAGCCCCATCGTCCCGCACCGTGGGCAACTCATCACCGCAACATAAGGGTTTTGAGCATTGCCAAGTTTGGTCTGGTTCTCCAGCACAAACACTGTGCCGGGGTCCATTCGTTCAGGAATCCACTCCTCCAGAAACTGCAAATCAGCCGTCATCCTGCCCTCCAATCGGGTTGAGATGCAACCGAACCAAAGCGCCCAGTATTCCGAGCGCCATTCTCTTCAAGCAGTCCCGCGAACGCCTACTTCAGAGAGACAAATCTCCGAATCGTTCTCAGTCTTCTTCTTTGACGTACCTACCGTCAATTGGAATTACATACCATCTGCCGCCAAGTGCCAATCTGGTCAATAACTATTGAGCCGCGTCCCCATGGCTCATGCTCGGCACAGCTGTTCCCGCCGCATCCAGCGACCGATAAATCTCCTCGTTCCGCAAAATCGCCTGTACATATTCCCGCGTCTGCGTAAACGGAATCGACTCCACAAACTCATCCATCCCGTGATACGGTCCCGCCGCCTGCCAATCCACCACGCGGCTCTCGCCTGCATTGTACGCAGCCAGCGCATACTCCTGCACGCCGCCAAACCTGTCCATCATCTGTTTGAAGTACCGCGTGCCCAGCCGGATATTCATCTCCGCGTTCAGAAGTTGATTCTGCGAGAATCCGCCAATCCCCTCCTGCCGCGCCAGCGCCCGCCCGTTATAAGGCTCAAGCTGCATCAAGCCATAAGCATTCGCATACGAAATCACACCCGGATTAAACTCCGACTCCTGCCGAATCAGCGAAGCCACAAGATACGGATCAAGCCCATTCTTCGCACTTTCCGCCTTGATTGTGCTCCACCACGCATTCGGAAACAGAATCCGCCAGTACGCCATCGGTATCGACTTAATCGGAGCCGAAGAAGCATACGGCAGAGCCTTCTTCATCACGCGCAGCGCATGATAAGGATCGTTGAACGACGCATAAATCTGCGCCTCCGCCAGCGAGCCCCAACTGGCCGAATCCGGGTCCGCCGCAATCTCCTGCGACACATACTCATTCAGCCCCGCATTCGCCACAAATCGCGCCTTGGCAATGTGCTCACTATCCGCCGGCACCGCCCCGTCCAGATGCGGAATCGCGGGCGTCTGAAACCTGTCCAGTTCCGGCAGCGCAACCGCCTGCACACCGCCTAACGCCGCAATTCGCTGCCGCGACATCTCCGCATAAAAGTAGTGCGTATAAGCCCGCACCACCGCGCGGTAATACGGCAGCGCCGTCCCCGGCTTATGCTCGTAGATCTCGAAAATCCGCCCGCGCCAGTAAAGCGCCGACGCCGCTTCCGGCGAGCTCGGGAACAGCCGTATCTGGTCATCAAAAATCTTCGCCGCATCAGCATACTGGCCTTGCCGGTAAATCATCCAACCGGCCTTCCAGTGCGCGCTCGCGGCATTCTTGTTCGCCGGAAAATGCGCCGCCAGGTAGCTGAAGTGTCCCGCTGCCGAGGCATATTCATGCTTCAGCAAATACGTTGTACCCGCCGAATACAACGCCTCCGCCAGCCACGGGCTCTGCGAAAACCGCTGCTTCATCTGCGCAACCAGAGTCTCCATCTCGCCGTAGTTCTGAGCGGGCCGTTCCAGCTCCACCATCAGGTACATGCGCCGCGCGCCATTCTCATCATTCGTATCGGCCAGCGCGGAAGCCTGCGCCATCGTCAGCCGCTTCAAATGCAAATCGCTCTCCGCGGCAGCGGCAGCAAAGCCGTTACGACTGTTCGCATCCAGCGTCGAGTTCCGAGCCAGCGCGTGATACTGCTCACTCGCCAACTGATACCGCCCTGCGCTGTAATACGCATCCCCCAAACTGCGCAGCTCAGTAGTCGTCAGGCTGCTCTCCGCACCCAGCGAAGTCAGGTTCGCCCGCGCCGCCTCCGCTTCACTGCTCAACGGATGCTTCAACAACAGATGCTTATAGAGCTGAATCGTCTGCGACTGGTTGCCTTGCGCCTGCGAAATCTTCGCCCGCGTTAAATCAAAGCTGGGCTTGTCCTGCGCCGCATCGCTCGCCTGCGCCAAAGCCTTCTGCGCGCCAGCCGCATCGCCCATCGCCAGCAACACATTCGCCTCAAGGTCCGCCGCAGCATCGTCAAAAATGCTGTCCGGATACTTCTCGCCAAATCCCTTCAGCAATGCCTCCGCCGCAGCATCGTTGCCGCCAACATGGTTGCTCATCGCGCCCAGGTAATCGGCATAATCATCCAGCGCATCACTCGCCGCATTCGCCTGCCGGAACGCCGCAGCCGACTCCGCATACCGCTTGTCCTTCTGATACGCAAAGCCCAGCGCAAGATACGCCGCGCCCGCCGCATCGCCGGTGTGGCTATGTGCATAAGCCGCAACGCCCGAATAAGCCGCCGGAGTCCGCAACGTCATCAACTGCTGCGCCATGGGCCGCAACTCGCTGCTCTCAACAAACGCCCGCGAGAACCGCTCTTTCCGCTCGGCGCTTCCAGCACGCCCCTTCTTGCCGTGAGCCGCAGCCTTACCCTTGCGGCCTTTCACTGCAACGCCCTTGCGCGACGCGCTCTTCTTGCCTGCACTGCTCCTTGCAGACTTTGTAGACGCCGCCTTTTTCTTCTTCGCAGCCACCGTCACAAGTCGCGCTCCAGAAGCGGAAGCGCTCCGGTGCGTCGTACCAACAGCAGCCACCAGCGGAACAACCATCAAGGCACTCAAGGCAGCAACAAGGCAGCGCTCTGCCACGCGCCGCCAGTCAATCGAAAGAGAGATAGGGGGATTCTGCGCTCTCATACTTCTTACTCTAAGCAGTCACGTACAAAATTTCATAAACGAATCAGAAGAATCGTAAGAATGGGCCTCATTTGGAACCAAACATGCCAAATAGGAAGAACAAAAAAACAAGCCTGCAGAACCCAGTCTGCAATCGGGACATAGCCTTTAAGTCATTGCAAAATAGCGCAAATTTCTATTTACCGCTACCTGATCTTCCGCTACACTCGCCCCATGAACCCCCAGCCATTTCTTCCCGTACGCATGGCATCCCGCACGCCTGCAAAGCCTGCCCCCGCGCCTTTCATTCCCGGTGCTGCAGTCCAGCGAGTTGTCCGCACGGCAGGAACACCGGCTGCAGCACAAGCCACGACAGCACAGGTGAAAGCCCCATCCAATCCTGCGCCGCCCGCGTGGAAGCCAAACGGAGCACCCCCCGCAGTATTACTGGCCAGCCGCCAGAACCGCATGCAGGCGCCGCCCGTCTACAATCCTTTTTCCCTGATGCAGAGACAGGTTCAGAGGCAGGCTGCAAAAAACCTTCCCGCGCCACCCGTCTATCGCCCCGTTGCACCACCAATCCAGCGCCACCTCGCCACAAGCCAGCCTCAGCCCAAAAACACCGCTCCCCCCGTATATCGTCCCGGCAACGTAAGTCAGGCCAAGCCCGCCGCCGCTCTGCGCCCCGCACCAGCCTCCGTCATTCAACGCACAGTCGCGGTTCAAACGGCGCAAACCACCCTGAGCGACATCATGACCGCCCACGGATTGGAAGCCTGGTATCAGGCAAACTGGGGTAAAGGAAAGGCAGTAACCCGGATCGCAACCGAGGTAGCCACTATGGCGGACACGGACAAAGACAACCTGCGCAGCCGTCTCCAGGCGCATGCGGAAATCGCTCCCCTGTTGCGCGCCGTCCGAATACAGCCCGAAACTCCCGCGGGCATTGCAGCTTTGTCTGCAGAGGAAAGAGACGTTTACGATGCCGTAAACTCACTCACCTTCTACCACGTCTCCGAACACCATGCAGGAGTCCGTGCAACCGGCCTGGACCCGAACCGCGGCGGCAAGGCAGGTGGATTTGCTGCGGAGCGCTCCACAGCCGGGCAAAAAGCCAAGAATGTCGCCAACAGCAAAAACAAGGTCTTCGTAACGCGCAACCT
The DNA here is from genome assembly GCF_059115385.1 of Occallatibacter sp. FHG110214_02. NCBI lineage: Bacteria > Pseudomonadati > Acidobacteriota > Terriglobia > Terriglobales > Acidobacteriaceae > Occallatibacter > Occallatibacter sp. FHG110214_02. Next base: position 120,366 of record NZ_JBZYWK010000007.1, read on the forward strand.
CGAAGAGGTCCGTCAGTATGCCGACGGCCACACAGACCATGTCGTGCGAGTGATTGTCCCTCCCCATGAGCAGGCTGCGTTTGCAACCGATCCCGACAGCCAACGCGGCCTGAGCCATACCGCTCACCTCACGCACACCGACACACCGTCCCGGCTACTCGATTGGTGGGGATACTCGTACGCTTCTCACCTACTTCCGCCGGGTCCAGCGAAAGATAATTTCGCCACACTCTACACCGGCCTCGCACAGAGCGGAGCTTTCGGACCCGTCCAGCCCGAGACGGAACAGCGGCTGCCCGGACCAGCTCCAATCATGGATGCGGAACAGATAATCGCCGCGCTTCTCGCAAAGTTCCCGGGACTGACTCGCGAAGAGGCTGCAAATGCAGTCCGTTAACTCGTAAACAAGCCGCACGGCGAACCCTGTCCCACGGCTACCCTGTTCTTGATAGGAACCACCTTTCAGCCCCCGCGAAACAAACTTCGTTTCGCGGGCAAGACTGTGGAAATCTTTTGTCAAGCCCCCTACTCGCAAAATACTTTCTAAACTGCTGATTCTAAAGAGAAAAACTTCCGCCACTTTTGCGTACAATTACCACTCCTTTTGCAACAATAGAAATAACCCTCTACAAACCTCTTTTTTCAAGGAGTTTCCAGCCATGCATGGATTCCAGACGACCCCGTGTCTTCACGCAGCCCTCTCCCCCGCCGTTCAGCGCTGCTGCAACGCCCGCAACGCCGTCCTCGCGGACCTGGCCAACATCCCCGACGAACCCACCGAAGAAAATCCCTTCTACGACCGCGATCTCTTCCGCAAAACCTTCACCGACTATCACACCAACAAATACGCCACCGTTGAAGGCTCCAACGCCTTCGCCTCATCCATGCCAGACCTCTCCACGCGCCAGAACATCAAGGACTACATCGCCTGCGTCCTCCACGGACTCGCCATCCAGGTCATCGACCAGGCCACTGCCTCTCGCATGATCGCCGGAGCAAGAATCGCCACAACCCTGCTCAAAGAGGACGCAGCCGAAGCCAAAAACGCCGCCAAAGAGCTGCAGCCAGCCGCCCTCGAATAAAAAATTCCGAAAAGTAACCACCTATGTACTAAACAGTAAATAGCTAAAACCACCATAACCAACAGATAAAAAACGACTAAGATAACTTCCTCTCCCCTACCTCCCAAACAGGCCAGCGAGTAGCAAATCGCCCAAACCCAGGTCCCCGCCGTAGAGACCTGGGATTAGGCCCCCGGCACGATTACCCGTTCAGCTCTTATGCACAGCCTCAAACGAATACCCATCAGGATCGATAACATCCGCCGCATAGTAGCCGGGGTAATACTCAAGCCGCGCCCGTGGAGAAATATTGTCCTTCGCCCCTGCGGCAATCGCCGCGCGATAAAACTCATCCACCTGCTCGTTGCTCTTCGCCGCAAAGCCCCAGTGAATCGATGCTGGATCCGGCTTCCCCTGCTTGAGCCAAAGGCACGCCCGCTTGCCGTCCCCAAATCCCCATAAATCGGGATGCCCGTCCTCTCCCGTATACGGAAGGAAAAAGCCCAGCCCAAGCGGCTTGAGCGCCGCATCATAGAACGCCAGCGAGCGCTCTACATCGCTAACCGTCAGAATTATGTGGTCAACCATCACACTCTCCATCAATAACTATTTGCCTTTGCAGCACCCTGCGCGCGGGGCTCTGTACCCTGCCCCCTCGGTCTTATACACTATTTCTTGCGGCACTTCTGAAACTTCCGCAACCGACGCATGGCGACAAGCATCCCTGTAGCAGAAGAAAACGAGCAGCACCCGGACGTTGCCCTTGTTGAAAGGGTACGCGCCGGAGATGTGTCTGCCTACGACCAGCTTGTCCGCAAGTACGAGCGGCAAGTCTTCCGCATCGCGCAACACATTACCAAGAATGCCGAAGACGCCGAAGACGTAATGCAGGATGCCTTCCTGAAGGCGTACGAAAAGCTTGACCAGTTTCAGGGAAACTCCAAGTTTTATACCTGGCTGGTGCGCATTGCCGTGAATGAAAGCCTGATGCGGCTGAGGAAACGCCGCTCCGGCCGAATGGTTTCGCTGGACGAGGATGTGGAGACCGAAGAAGGCTCTGTGCCGCGCGACCTGGCCGACTGGGACCCGGACCCCGAGCAGCAATATACGCAGGCCGAACTGGCCGAGATTCTGCGCAAGACCATTCAGGGCTTGCCACCGGGCTTCCGCGTAGTGTTTACTTTGCGCGATGTGGATGGGCTTTCGACGGAAGAAACGGCGGAAACGCTCGGTTTGAGCGTGCCGGCGGTGAAATCGCGGCTGCTGCGTGCCCGTTTGCAGCTTCGTGAGCGCCTTAGCCGCTACTTTAAGCGCCGTAAAGCATCGAATAGTGGGACGGGAGGCACCAAGTGACGTGCTCTGAGTTTTTAGCAATGCTCGACGACCTTATCGACGGCTCGGTAGCGCAGGACATGCGCACGGAGCTCGAGAAGCACTTGGGCAGTTGCGAGCACTGCGAGGTCACCTTCTCGACCACGCGCAAGACTATCCAGATTTACCGCTCGCATGAGATCTACGACATGCCCACGGGCCTGAGCGAGCGCCTGCATGCCGTGATTAAAGAGCGCTGCAAAAAAGGCTGCTGACACCGCAACTTCCCTTCCTTAAACCCGTCTGCATAAAGGTAAGCCGAGCCGCGACTCTGCATCGCCGGAACTTATCCGCGTGGAGACAGGTAAATGCAGCACTTGCAACGCACTCTGGCCGCCGCTCTTTCGTTGTTGCTTTGCGCCGGGCCCCTTCCCCTATCCGCCGCGCCGGATAACAAGCCCGTGCCGCGTCCAGCCTATGCCGCGCTGACGCAGGACGAGCGAATCCTCCACGCACTCAACCGCTTCACCTTCGGTCCGCAACCCGGCGACCTCGAATCCGTTCGCTCCATCGGGCTCGACCGCTGGTTCCAGCAGCAGCTTCATCCCGACACCATCGACAACATAGACCTGCGCGTGCGGCTTGCGCAGTACCCCGCCATGCAGTGGACAAGCGCCGACCTGCTCTTCCGCCTGCCCAGCAACGCCATCATCCGTCAGGTAATCGACGGCAAACTCCCCATGCCTGCAACCGGTGTACTGGAGCATGTCTATGCAAACCAGGCATCCCGTATCGAATACAAGCGCGAGCAGGACAAGCGGAAGCAGCAAGCCACGAACAACACTTCCAGCATGATGGCCACACCAACCCAGCCCGACTCTACGCAGCCTGAGTTCACACCCGCGCAAATCAACAACATCCTCGCGCTGCCTGCACATGATCGCGTAGTAACGCTGGCCGCCATGCCGCAACCCAAGTTCGACGCCTTCCTGAAATCTCTGAAAGGCCCGCAGCGCGCCGCGTTGATAACCAACCTCCCGCCAGACATGAAGGAGACCGTCGGCGCACTCGAAAACCCCGACCGCGTAGTAGTCGATGAACTTCTCTCCCAGCGCCTCACCCGCGAAATCTACTCGCAGGCGCAGTTGCAGGAAGTAATGACCGACTTCTGGCTCAACCACTTCAACGTCTTTCTGCGTAAAGACGAAGCCATGCCCTACTACCTCGTCAGCTATGAGCGCGACACAATCCGCCCGCACGTGCTCGGCAAGTTTGAAGACCTGCTGGAGTGGGTAGCGCACAGCCCAGCCATGCTCCTCTACCTCGACCAGTCGCAAAGCATGGGCCCCAACTCCATCGCCGCAGAGAGAGCCAAACAGAACGCCAACAAGAAGACGAAATCCGAAGGCCTGAACGAGAACTACGCACGCGAACTGATGGAGCTGCACACCGTAGGCGTAAACGGCGGTTACACGCAAGCGGATGTAACCGAAGCTGCGCGCATTCTCACCGGATGGACAGTGGACCAGCCACAGCGCGGCGGAGGTTTCCTCTTCAACTCCAACCGTCACGAGCCCGGCACAAAGAAAGTGATGGGCAAAAAGTTCAAAGAAAGCGGCGAAAAGGAAGGCCGCGATCTGCTGCACTTCCTCGCCACGCGCCCCGCCACAGCACAATTCCTCTCGCGCAAGCTGGCAGTGCGATTTGTAAGTGATGCCCCTCCACAGCCCCTGGTAGATCGCATGGCAAAGGCCTATCTCTCATCCGACGGCGACATTGCAAAGATGCTGGAAACCATGTACCGCTCGCCAGAGTTCTGGGCGCCCGCAACATACCGCGCCAAGATTAAAACGCCGCTTGAGTATGTCGTCTCCGCCGCCCGCGCCAGCAATGCGAACATCACCAACATGCAGGCGCTCATCAACGGCCTGCGCGATATGGGCATGCCGTTGTACGGCGCGGTTCCGCCAACAGGCTACAAGTGGGACGCGGCAGACTGGGTTTCAACAGGCGCTCTGGTAAACCGCATGAACTTTGCATTATCCCTGGCTACAAACCGGCTCAACGGAATTACAACCACATGGGCCATACAAGACCCCGCAACACAGCTTGCCGCAGCCTCTGCACCCGCTCCGGAAGCAGAAGAAGCACGTCTTGAATCGCGATTGATTGCAGGAGCCGTGAGTGAAACAACACGCAGCGCGGTCCTGCAACAGTTTGCGGCGCAGAACACGCAAAACCAAAGTGCGCCAGCCACGCCACAGATGCAGCAAGTAAGAGAACCGCAAGGCAACAAGTCCACCGTTGCAATTCCAAAGACCTTCCAGGCGCCGCCAAACAAGCTGCCTCCACCACCTCCCGTCGAGAGGCAGGACCAGGTGCTAGCAGGCCTGCTATTAGGCTCGCCTGAATTTCAACGCCGCTGATGGCATGAAGGGTACGGGCTTTAGCCCGTACATGGAAAATCGCAAGTCCGTTGGGGCTTTAGCCCCTGAGGGAAATCGATTCACGGAGTAAAACATGATGCCCATAAACCGCCGCTTCTTCCTTCATAAAGGCGCACTCGCCCTTGCCGGAACTACCGCAATCCCGCAGTTCCTCGTCCGCACGGTAATGGCACAGCAAGCTGCTCAGCCAAATAAGCGGCTCGTCGTCATCTTTCAGCGCGGCGCCGCCGATGGCTTGAACATCGTAGTTCCCTATCGCGAAAAGAATTACTATGCGATGCGCCCCAGCATCGCCATTCCGCAAAACCAGGTCATCGACCTCGACGGTTTCTTTGGCCTGCATCCGGCCATGACGGCTTTCAAGCCACTCTATGATGCCGGACATCTTGCGATTGTGCATGCAGCGGGCTCGCCAGATATGTCCCGCTCGCACTTCGACGCACAGGATTACATGGAATCCGGCACGCCCGGCGTAAAAGGCACCGATGACGGCTGGCTGAATCGAGCCCTGCAAGCGGAAGACATGCGTCATGCAATGCAACATACAGCTTTCCGCGCACTGGCACTCGGAGCAAGCGTGCCGCGCACACTCGACGGCAAAATCCCTGCGCTGGCATTGAGCAACGTGAACAACTTTTCCGTAGCAGGCAGCAAACCATCTCCCGCAGCCTCTGCCTTTGAGGCGATGTACGGCGCAAGCGGCGATAAGATCCTGCATGCAACCGGCGACGAAACCTTCGACGCAGTAAAGATGCTGCGAGCCGCAAACCTCGCACAGTACAAGCCTTCCGCCGATTATCCAAACAGTGAGTTCGGCAACAGCATGAAGCAGATCGCGCAATTACTCAAAGCAAACCTCGGCGTAGAAGCGGCCTTCACCGACATCAACGGTTGGGATACACACCAAAACCAAGGCAACGTAAGCGGCCAGCTTGCCAACAGGCTGAGTGACTTTGCGAATTCCATCGCAGCCTTCTGGCACGACATGGGCGACCAGGCAGAGAACGTCACCGTCGTCACAATGAGCGAGTTTGGCCGCACAGCAAAAGAGAACGGCACAGGCGGCACAGATCACGGACACGCCAATGCAATGTTCGTTTTCGGCGCAAATGTAAAAGGCGGAAAAGTCTACGGCAAATGGCCGGGCCTGGAGCATGAACAACTCAACGAAGGCCGCGACCTTGCGCTGACTACGGATTATCGCAGCGTGCTTGGCGAAGTTGTGATGCGCACGCTGGGGGCGAGCAATCTGGATGTAGTTTTCCCCGGTGCGCGCCTGCAGTCAAACACATTTTTGAAACTAGTTTAGCTATTCCGCACGCAACGCTTCGGTTGGATTGACAGAAGCCGCACGGCGCGCTGGCAGAAAACTCGCAACCAATGCCGCCACACCTAGTACCAGCATTACGGCAAAGAGCGTTGGCATGTCCCATGCGTCTACGCCGAAGAGCAGTTTCTTCATAAGCGTGGATGCAGCGGTGACGCAGATCATTCCCAATACAAGGCCGCTTACAGCGAGCACAATTGCCTGCTTCATTACCAGTGTGTAGACCGAACTGCGCGGCGCGCCCAGTGCCATGCGTATGCCAATTTCGCGGGTGCGCTGGCTGACAGAGTAGGCGATGACGCCGTAAAGGCCTACTACGCTGAGGACTAGCGCTATGAATGCGAAGCCACCGATGAGCCATGCAGAGGCGCGATGCAGAACTACAGGCGGCTCGCTTGCAATGAATTCCTGCATGGTCATTTCATGGAAGACACCTAGGCCGGGATCGATCTGGTGCAGCATGCGCACCATCTCCTGCACGATTGCCTTGTCATCCTTGGCGGTTCGCACCACAACGTCAAAGCCTGTGTCTACGGCACGATGGATCGACGAATACTCCGCGGGCCAGACTTCCTGTTCGAGGCTGCTCTCGTGTACGTCTGCAATGACGCCTACGATTTCGCGCATGGAGTCGGGCGACAAATCAAGGCTGCCGATTTTCTTGCCGATGGGGTCTTCACCGGGAAAGTATTTCTTGGCAAAGGATTCGTTGACAATGACAACCATTGGCTTTGGCAGGTCATCGGCGTTGGTAAGCATGCGACCGCGTATCAATCGCGCTTTAAGCGTGGCGAGGTAATCCGGGCTTACCTCGCGGGTGAGGATTTCATTGTGTTCGCCATTGTAGGGGCGGCCGGGGATGCGGATGCGATCAGTGTTGCAGTTGCACTGCACAGGTGAGACTTCTGTTATTCCAACCGAAACGACGCCGGGTAATGCGCTCAGCCTGCGCTCTATTTCGCGGTAGAGGTTTAACGTTTGTTCATTGGTGGCATAGTGACCTTCCGGTGCCTGAATCGAAGCCTTGGCAAGATGCGTAGTATCAAAGCCTGTCTCCACGTGCAGTAGCTTGTAGAAGCTTTTGACGAGCAAGCCTGCTCCGGCGAGCAGGACTACGGCAACCATCAATTCCATTACTACGAGGTTTGCGCCGAGGCGCTGCCAGAAGCGGCCTGCTGCGCTGCGGCCACCTTCACTCAGGCCGTCGCGAAGATTTGTATCGGCAAGACGCAATGCAGGCGTTGCCGACAGCAAGACGACTGCCAGCAACACGATTGCAGATGCAAAGAGTCCCGTGTGTACGTTGAGGCCAACCTTGTGCAGAAACGGCATACCGCCGGCCATCTGCGTGGGCACCTGCTTGGCCAGCAAAGGCATGGCCCATGCTGCGATGGATACACCGATGGCACAGCCTGCAACAGCCAACATCAGGCCTTCCGTAAAGAGTTGGCGCACGAGGCGGGAGCGGGTTGCGCCGAGTGCTCCGCGTACGGCCATTTCTCGGCGGCGGCTTTCAGAGCGCACGAGCAGCAGACTTGCTACATTGATGCAGGCGATGAGGAGCAGCAAACCTGCGCCGCCAAGCAATGTGAGCAGAATGGAGCGGTAGTCGCCGATGAAGGACTCTGAAAGCAACCGCACTTCGGCGCTCTGGCCGCGGTTTGAATCAGGATACTGCGATTCCAACTGTGCGGCGATGCGCTTGAGGTCGGACTGCGCTTGTACGACGGTAACGCCTGTGCGCAGACGTGCTACGCCGAAGAGGTCGCGGCACTCACGCAATTTTTCGCATTCGTCATCAAGGAGCGGCATCCAGAACTCACCGTTGCCGCGTGGCGCGAAGATAGAGTCTTCTGGCAGAACACCGATGATGGTGTAGTTGTCACCGCTTAGGTTGACGGATTGGCCGATAGCATCGGCGCGGCTGTTGAAGCGTTTTTGCCATGCAGCGTAGGTAAGGATTACGACCTTCGCGGAACCGGGGCGGTCTTCGCCGGGGAGAAAATCGCGGCCAAGGATGGGCTTGACGCCAAGCGTGCGAAAGATGCTGTCGCTGGCGCGCACGGTGGAGACGCGCTCCGTGGTTTCTCCGTGGCGCAGCAGGTGCGAAGAATATGACCATACATCGAGCGCGCTGAGTGTTGTGTTGCGGCGCTTCCAGTCTTCATAGTCGAGGCGCGAGAGTCCCGAGCTTGGTAGCTGCGCGGTTGTCTCATGGACTTCTATAAGCTGCTCCGGGTGCGGATAGGAGATGGGCCGGATAAGCGCGGCATCAACAAAGCCAAAGATGGTTACGCTGACCCCGATGCCGAGCGCGAGGATGAGTACCGATGCGAATGCGAAGCCGGGGTTGCGGCGCAACTGGCGGAAGGCGAAGTGCGCATCCTGAAGAACTGTTTCCATGCGGAAGCCTATGACCTGCTCGCTTTGCTCGCGGAGTTTGGTTGTGTTGCCAAATTGGCGCATTGCTGCGTAGTGCGCTTCTTCTTTGTTCATGCCATAGGTGCAGAGTTCCTGCTCAGCTTGCTCGCGGTGAAAGGCCATCTCTTCGTCCAGCTCGCTGCGGAAGCGATTGCGGGCAAAGAGAAGTGCGAGTTTGTGGATGAAGGAACCAGGCATGGGCTTATGCTTCCTCCGGCGCGGTGAGGACACGGCCAATGGCGGCGATCATCTGCTCGAATTGCGAGATTTCGAGGCCTAGCTGCTTCTTCCCTGCCCGCGTGAGCGTGTAGTAGCGGGCGCGGCGGTTAGTTTCGGTCATCTTCCACTCGGCTTTTACCCACTCAGCTAGCAGAAGGCGCTGGAGCGCGGGATAGAGCGAGCCTTCTTCGACGGTCAGCACTTCGTCGGAAAAACGCTTGATGGATTGCGCAATACCATAGCCGTGAAGCGGGCCGCGGGACAGCGTTTTGAGAATCAGCATGTCGAGCGTGCCGGGGAGCAGGTCAGATTTCTTCGCCATGCACGAATATATAGGTTATCTATGGGTAGAAAGTCAAGAGTTGAAAGAAGGGACTAAGGGGCTTGGGGACTAGGGACTAGAAAATGCTCGACAAGGTGTACGTATCGCCAATAAAAAACGAGGCCTCAGAGCGCGGTGCTCTGAGGCTTTTCGTTCCTACGTCCCTGGTCCCTATGTCCCTGCTTTTTAGTGCTTCTGCATCATATCCTGCACGTCTTTGCGCAGGGCCAGGCGGCTGGAGTCGCGGGTGTAGAACATGTGGCCGCCGGGGTATTCCTTGACGGCTACGCGGGTGGGGTCGCCCATAACGGGCATTCCGTCCACGGTAAGAACGGAACCCATGAAGGGGCAGGAGAGATCGTTCCAGCCGTGCACGATGAGCACTCGGAGTTTGGGGTCGGCGGCTACGGCTTCACGCAAGGCGGGAGCAGAGCCGCGGCGCTCGTCTTCACTGCCGCGTTCCCACAGGTTGCCCACTTCATAGGAGAGCGCGTTGTAGCGCTGGTCCACTTTCCAGCCGACGACGCGGGTATCGAAGTCCACCATTGCAGTGGTCATCGGCGCGACGATGCTGGCGAGGATGGGGTCGTTGGCACGTTGCTCGGGAGCGTACGGGAAGGGGTCGAACGAAGTAACGTTGGAATCGTAGACCGAACCGAGTTTGCCTTGCTCGCGATGCGCTTCGCGAAGATATGCGCCGGTTTCAATGCGTCCGCCGGAGTACTTCACGAAAGAGGGGTCGAGGCCGGTGAGCTCGGTGACCTTCTGAATCATCCTCTGCTGTCCGGCTTCGTCAGAGCGCCCTTTGAGCAATGCGGTGGCGTAGTCGCCACGCGTGTAGGCGATGATGTCGGCCATAGCTTCCGGCGTAAGCTTGTGCTGGCGCTCAAGATTTGCGGCGGAGATGGAAGGCAGTGTCATCATCCACGGCAGGGGCGACATGTCTTCGTAATCTTCCTGACCGGGGTTGAGGTAAGGCGAGACCAGGACGACGCCATTGAGTGCGACGCCGAGCTGCGATTGCAGGTAATGCGTGATGCGCGGGCCGCGGAAGCCACCGTAGCTTTCGCCGACGAGATACTTCTTGGAGCCGAGGCGGTCATTGAGAACCAGCCAGTCGTAGACGATGCGCGAGAGGTACTGAATATCAGGCGTGGTGGAGTAGAAGAGCTTCTTCGTCTCGTCCACGGAGACCTCGGAACGGCTGAAGCCGGTGCCGATGGGATCGACAAAGACGAGGTCGGTGAAGTCTAGCCATGTGCCCTGGTTGTCGGTCAGCGTTACGGGATCAGAGGGGCTGTCGCCTTCATTGCCGGCAATCATGTGCTTGGGACCGATGGCGCCAAAGTTGAGGTAAACGCTGGAGGCTCCAGGGCCGCCATTGAAGGCGAAGGTGACGGGGCGGTTTTCGCCCGCTACAACATAAGAAGTAACGACAACCTGACCGGCGATCTTTCCGTCTTTATCGCGCACGGGCAATGCGCCGACGGTCACCGTGTACTTGAGCGGCTTGCCGTTGAGGGTGATGGTCTGCTCGGTGTGCGCAGGTGGCGGCAGCGCTGGGAGAGCCGCTTTGTCTGCTGCCGGTTTCTCTGCCGGCTTGTCTCCTGCAGGAGCCTGCGCCCAACTGTGCAATGAACCTGCCCCTACGCATAGCGCACAAGCCAGCACAGCGGCGCGCCCACCCAAAACTTGCAAACTGAAAATGCTCATGCGTTTACGATACAGCGTTGACATGCGCTAGCAAGGCTAAAGCCGAATGATTTACCCTCAAACTCGGCATGAAGCTCAGATTTTGCCTTTTCGCACCTGCATTTGCCGCGATTTTTGCGGCTTCCGCGCTGGCCCAGCTACCAACGGCGCCAGCCACGCCTTCCACCCCGGCTACCAAGCCCGCAACCGCTGATGATCTTCCGGATGGGCCTCAGCCCACGCAGGCAGTGTTGACGCATCCGAATGGTCCCTTTGTCGTGTTTGATACGTCGATGGGACGCATTACCTGCCAGTTTTTTCAGAAGCAGGCTCCGAACGCCGTGGCCAACTTTATTGCGCTGGCCAATGGCTCCAAGGAATACACCGACCCGGTAACCAATAAGAAGGTCCATAACAAGCGCTACTACGACAACACGACCTTCCATCGCGTGATTCCTGAGTTCATGATTCAGGGCGGCGATCCGACAGGAACCGGCATGGGCGACCCCGGATACAGCTTTAACGACGAGCTTGACCCGAACCTGAACTTTGATGTTCCGGGACGGCTGGCAATGGCGAACAGCGGCCCGAATACGAATGGCAGCCAGTTCTTTATCACGGAGCAGGCTTATGATTCGCTCAACCAGCACTACACCATCTTTGGCCAGTGCGATGACTCAGGCGTTGGCGTAGTGAAGACGATTGCCCGCGTACAACGCGACAGCAATGACAAGCCACTGGAGCCGGTGACGCTGAAGAAGGTGACGATTGTGCCAGAAGGCCAGCCTCTGCCGCCGAATCCTGCAGCGGTGCAGGAAGGTTCCGCAAAACAGTAGTGCAACTGATTGAAACAGCAATGCAACCGAATGCGCTTTGCGCAGAAACTGCGAGGTATACGCTATGTCTCTAACCCCCGGCACTTATGCCAACTTCAACACGTCCGAAGGCAAGATTGTGATTCGCCTTTTTGAGCAGGATGCGCCAATCACGGTGAAGAACTTCATCGAGCTTGCGGAAGGCACCAAGGAATGGGAGCATCCCGGCACACGCAAGAAGACCACGGACAAGCTGTATGACGGCACCATCTTTCATCGCGTGATTCCGAACTTCATGATTCAGGGCGGCGACCCGCTTGGCGTTGGCATCGGTGGACCGGGCTATCGCTTCCAGGATGAGACGAAGGGCTCTCCGCACAGCTTTGACAAGCCGGGCAAGCTGGCCATGGCCAATGCTGGACCGAACACCAACGGTAGCCAGATTTTTATTACCGTGGCTGCGACGCCGTGGCTTACCGGTAACCACACCATCTTTGGTGAAGTAGTGGAGGGCCAGGGTATTGCCGATAAGATTTCCAACGTGAAGACGGGAGCACAGGACAAGCCGGTAAAGCCGGTGGTGCTTGAGTCGGTTACGATTGAGCGCGTGGCGTAGCACTCTCTACGAATACAACAAACCCTCGGCATGCCGAGGGTTTGTTATTTTTGCATGCAGATTGCGCTAGAACTTCCAGACTACTCCAGCGGCTGCCTTGCCGAAATAATTTGGCAAGCCTGGTACGCGGTATGGCTGGGTATACGTGACCGCCTGGATAAGCGAGTAGTTTTCATAGACCCAATCACCGCTTACACGGGCCGCAAAGTGTTTCGCGATGGGTGTATCGAGACCGCCGCCGACTACCGTGGTGAAAGATGTGGTCATGCCTGCATGCCCGTTGGGTCCCCAGTAGCGGTTGAGTGCAATATCGCCAGCCAGCACCTCGCCGAAAAGTGTCTCGCGGCCAAACTTATGGTCATATTGCAAGCCGCCAACAATATAAGTGGCATTCTGGTCTGCGTTGTAGTTGTGACCGCGGTATATCATCGTCTCCGCCTTAAAACGGATTCCTGGCCAGATATACGGAAAAGCCAGCGCCACTTCCCCGCCGTTCAAAGACTGCGTATGGCCGGGCACACCGTTGAATGAGTTGGACTGAAAACTATATCCGCCGTAAATCTGCCAACGCTCCGGAGCCTTTACGATACGCACTTCCCGCGCATCCGGAGCAGCCTGCGCGTAAAGCGCACCAGATAAGCACAGCAACACTGCCAGCACAAGAACTCGATTTCGCATGAATACCTCAACTAATGTATGAAAAGAGTTTACTGATTCTACGAGAGTAGTTTACCGCTTGCAGAGCCAATCGCCTAAGCCCTGCTTCGCGTTTCGATTGTATGGCCTAGCTTGTAACTGCACACAACTGCAGAATGGCTTCTCCAAACTTCTCCACCTTGGTTGGACCCATGCCGTCAATCTCCAGCAGTTGACGAGGATTAGACGGACGAAAAGCCGCAACGGCATTCAACGTGCGGTCATGCAGCACAACATAGGCTGGAACGCGGAGCCGCTTCGCTTCAGAGGCACGCCACTCTTTGAGCTTGGCCGCCAGTTTGGCACTTTCCCCCGTCAGCTCTACCGGAGCAGGTATTGTGTCACGCGAAGCCTTTGGTTTCGCGCTGCGCCTGCTTATTTGCTGGCTTGAACGCGGGGCGTACTCCTCTACGATTCCGTCAGATAGCAGCAATGCGACAGGCGTTGTTGCACGCGTATCGAGGCCGGATTCCGTAAGGCTGATTTTGCGATACGGAATGACGCGGCCATCTTTTTCAAACGAAGCTTCTTCGCTTTCGATAAGCCCCGCACGCAGCATACCCCCAAGGATTTCTTCGATACCATCGCGGCCTAGGCGCTCGGCCCACGAAAGCTCGCTCATCAACTGCTTGATGGTCTTGTAAGCTGCGGGGCGGAGAGCTTCAATGACTTCCTGAACCCAGTGGCGCTCTTCCGTTGTTGCGCGGCGGAAAAGTCGTAGAACGGCATCCGCGGGGTTGCAAACATCGCAATGACCGCAAGCCTGTGAAGCGTCTTCGTCATCGCCAAAGTGCCGCACAAGAGCGGCCATGCGGCAGGTTTGACCTTCCACAAAGTGCAGCACCAACTCTAGCTGCTCGCGGCGAAAATCTGCCTGCACGCTGTAAGTCTTTTTCCAGCCTGGGCCACCGATAGCGGCGTTGCCTGCGAAGTCTACCTTTGCGCCGCCGTGGATGTGAAGCTTTTCGAGAGCCTTGTCAAAAGATTCCGGGCCGAGCTTGGATTCGGAGCGAAGAAATTCGACTTCCTGCGGGTCTTCGCGAAGCATACTGTAGACACGAGTGAGATCCTGCGTGGGCGGATAGTCGCGATTGACAAGGAAGTCATGCGTGCGGCGGTCGGCGTAGCTGTGCATTAGGATGGTGCGACTTGGCTGGCCGTCACGTCCTGCACGGCCAATCTCCTGGTAATAGCCTTCTACGGTTGCGGGAAGACCCGCGTGGATTACGGTGCGGATATCGGCCTTGTCGATACCCATACCGAATGCGATAGTTGCGACTACGGCTTCCAGTTCACCAGACTGGAAGGATTTCTGCACGCGTTCGCGAGTTTCTGTATCGAGGCCTGCGTGGTAAGCCGCAGCTCGCACGGTTCGCGAGAGTTCTTCCGCAAGCGCTTCTGCCTGCTTGCGGGATTGCGCGTAAACAATTGCGGGGCGCCGGGATGGATCTTTCATCAGACCGCAGATGATGGGCGCGCGCTGCGGAACAGAAACTTCTACAACTTCGATCGCGAGGTTGTCGCGGCGGAAGCCGTGGATGAACTTTGCAGGCTTGATAAGGCCAGCTTGCGTGATGATATCTGTCTGAACCGTGGGCGTAGCGGTTGCGGTGAGCGCGAGGACAGGCGCTGAATCACCTTCGCCACTTCCCTTTCGTAACGCTGGCAGCCAGTCGCCGAGCATGCGGTAATCGGGACGGAAATCGTGGCCCCATTGCGAGATGCAGTGCGCTTCATCAATAGCGATAAGAGAAAGCTGACGCTTGGCAAGCATTTCGGCAAAGCCAGGGACGCGAAGGCGCTCGGGAGCGATGAATAGGAATTGCAGGTTGCCAGCGAGGTAGTCCACGCAGGCCTGGCGCGATGCGGCGCGGTCCATGCCAGAGTGGATGCGGGCTACTTTGAGGCCGAGGTCGATGAGCTTGGAAGCCTGGTCTTCCATCAACGCGATGAGAGGCGAGATGACGAGGGCCGTTCCGCCGCGTGCGAGCGCTGGCAACTGATAGCAGAGGGATTTGCCAGAGCCGGTCGGCATGACCAGTAACAAGTCGCGGCCAGAGGTTGCCGCACGGCAGACTTCTTCCTGGTTGGCTCGGAAACCCGAGAAGCCAAAGACAGAGCGCAGGAGCGCGTGAAGATTTTCCGGGTTGGAGGGAGTGGTCACAAAGAGGCGTAGAAGAAACGTAGATAGTCCTCTTCAACTTTACAGGAGTGCGCGGTTGAAAAACGAATGGCCGGAGCGTAACGCTCCGGCCATTCGTAGTTACATGGATTTGGCTTACTTCTTCAGGTCGAAGCGGTCCAGATTGGCAACCTTGACCCAGGCAGCTATGAAGTCCTTGATGAACTTCTCCTTCGCGTCGCTCTGGGCATAAACCTCAGCGAGAGCGCGGAGCTGCGAGTTCGACCCGAGGACGAGGTCGGCAACGGTGGCCGTCCACTTCTTCGCGCCGGTCTTGCGATCCACACCTTCCAGCACGCCTTCCGTTGCTGTCTTCTGCCACTTTGTGCCCATGTCGAGCAGGTTCACGAAGAAGTCGTTGGTCAGCGTTCCGGGCGTCGTGGTGAAGACACCGTATTCGGTGCCGCCGTAGTTGGCTCCGAGCACGCGGAGACCACCGATGAGCACCGTTAACTCAGGAGCAGTCAGCGTGAGCAACTGCGCCTTGTCGATGAGCAGGTTGGAGATGTAGCCCTCCAACCCCTTCTTGACATAGTTACGGAAGCCGTCAGCCTTCGGTTCGAGGTAGCCTACCGAATCCACATCGGTCTGCTCCTGCGTGGCGTCGTTGCGGCCCGGTGCAAAGGGAACCTTCACATCCACGCCGGCCTTCTTTGCGGCAGCTTCCACGGCAGCCGAGCCAGCGAGCACAATGATGTCAGCAAGCGAAATCTTCTTGCCGTCCTTGGCTGCGCTGTTGAACTCGTCCTTGATGGCGGTGAGCTTGGTGAGCACCGTTGCCAGTTCCGTGGGCTGGTTGACTTCCCAATCCTTCTGGGGAGCAAGAGCGATGCGAGCACCGTTGGCGCCGCCGCGCTTGTCGCCGCCGCGGAAGGTGGAAGCCGAAGCCCATGCCGTTGAAACGAGCTGCGCCGTGGTGAGGCCCGAAGCGAGAATCTTCTCCTTCAGCGCTTCTACGTCCGCATCGTCTACCAATTTGTAGTCAACAGCAGGAATCGGATCCTGCCAGAGAAGCTCTTCGCTGGGAACCAGCTTGCCGAGGTAGCGCGAACGCGGACCGAGATCGCGGTGTGTCAGCTTGAACCATGCACGGGCAAAGGCGTCGTTGAACTCGTCTGGATGCTCGTGGAAGCGGCGCGAAATCTTCTCGTAGATAGGATCGGCCTTGAGCGAGAGGTCGGTGGTGAGCATGGCGGGCTGATGCTTCTTCGACGCATCGAAGGCATCGGGCACGGTGTTTGCGCCTTGGTCACCCTTAGGCTTCCACTGGAATGCACCTGCGGGGCTGGTGGTCAGCTCCCACTCGTACTCAAAGAGATGCTTGAAGAAGTCAAAGCTCCACTTGGTAGGCGAGGTAGTCCAGGTCACTTCCAGGCCGCTGGTGATGGCATCCTTGCCTACGCCGGTGCCGTAGCTGCTCTTCCAGCCAAGGCCCTGCTCTTCAACGCCTGCGGCTTCCGGCTCAGCACCTACGTGGCCTTCCGGCGTAGCAGCGCCGTGCGTCTTGCCGAGGGTGTGTCCACCGGCGATGAGCGCAACGGTCTCTACGTCATTCATCGCCATGCGGGCAAATGTCTCACGAATACCAGGTGCAGCGGCGAGAGGATCGTGATTGCGATCCGGGCCTTCCGGGTTCACGTAGATGAGCCCCATTTCCGTCGCGGAGAGAGGATTGTCGAGCTTGTCAGAAGGGCGATGCGAGAGCCATTCCTTCTCAACGCCCCAGTTCACATCGGTATCGGGTTCCCACACATCTTCACGGCCACCGGCAAAGCCGAAGGTCTTGAAGCCCGTCGATTCGAGCGCAACGGTGCCCGCAAGGATAATCAGGTCAGCCCACGAGAGCTTCTTGCCATACTTCTGCTTGATGGGCCAGAGCAGGCGGCGCGCCTTATCGAGGCTCACATTGTCAGGCCAGCTATTGAGCGGGGCAAAACGCTGCTGCCCGCGTCCGCCGCCGCCGCGGCCATCGGAAACGCGGTAGGTTCCGGCGCTGTGCCAGGCCATGCGGATGAAGAATCCGGCATAGGAGCCGAAGTCCGCCGGCCACCAGTCCTGCGAGTCCGTCATGAGCGTCTTAAGGTCTGCGACTACGGCGTCGAGATCGAGTGTCTTGAACTCTTCTGCGTAATTGAATGACTCGTCGTATGGGTTCGACTTGGAGGAGTGCTGATGCAAAATTTCGAGGTTCAACTGCTCCGGCCACCAATCACGATTGGTCTGGCCGCCTTCATTGGTGGTGTGCTTCAACAATGCGCCAGTAAATGGGCACTTCGCTTCGCTTGCCATAAACTCTCCTGTGGTCAGCCAGCCGACCAGCCCGTTCAGTATAGGAGCCGGTTGCTAAGCTGCGCGAAAGAACTGGTTAAAAACATGAATAGGTAACAGCCATCACGCCTGCGGGTTTGGGAAGATGCCAGCGCCCTCCCATTACCCCGAGGCTTAGACTAACCACTGGCGCAAGATAAATACAATCAATTGTTCTGAATATAACGATTGGTTTTAGCTATGATAAAAGACGGTGAATAATTAGGAGTATCCATTGAACCTGCAGGACTTGAAATATCTGGTTTCCGTGGCCCAGCACCGTCACTTTGGACGCGCCGCGGAAGCATGCAACGTGAGCCAGCCAACGCTGAGCAGCCAGATTCGCAAACTGGAAGAAGAGCTGGGCGTAAAGCTGCTGGAGCGCACCAACAAGCGCGTGGACTTGACTCCGGTTGGCGGGCAGATCCTTGCGCACGCGCAGCAGGCTCTTGCCGCGGCGCGTGAGATGGAGACAGTAGCGAGCGCTTCGCGTGACCCGCTGGTCGGACCGCTGCGCCTCGGTGTAATCCCGACCCTGGCTCCCTACCTGATGCCGCTAATCCTGAAGCCGCTGCGGCAGGCGTATCCCGGGCTGACTATTGAGCTATGGGAAGACCAGACTCGTGCGCTCATCGAAGGATTGCGCGGGCACAGGCTGGATGCGGCCCTACTGGCTACTCCCGGAGTGGCACCGGAGATTACGGAGATTGAGCTCTTCCGCGAGCCGCTGCTTGCCGCCCTACCGCCCAATCACAAGCTGGCAAAGATGGAGACCGTAAAAGAAGCAGCGCTGGCGAATGAGCTGATGGTGCTCTCCGAAGGCCATTGCCTTGCCAACCAGGCTCTTTCCGCCTGCGGAGACAAGGCCAGCGCGCCGCGCAGCCCTCTGCAGAACTCCATGCAAGCCGCTACACTGGAGACGCTGGTGAACCTTGTTGCAGCGGGATACGGCACCACGCTGATTCCGGCCCTGGCTATTAAATCCCTGCGGAGCCGGGAAATTGCCATCCGGCCACTGGCGGGTGATTCGGTGCGAACAATCCGCCTTGTCAGCCGTCCCGGTTACTCGCGCCCTCAGGCGCTTCGTGCGCTCGAAAAGATTATTCGCCAGACGGTAGAACCTGCGCTTTCCTCGTTACCCAAAAGGCACTCCTGATTGCCGCCCGAGTGGACCAAAAGCTGTTGAAAAGTGGGCGAAAACACCGCCAGAAAACCCGAGAATCCCCCTAAAGCCCACCTTTTTTAGCCGAAGTGGAATTCCGTCCTCCTTTATCCACAAAAACCGGAGTCTGGGGCGTTGACCCCACCTCCATAGCTCCGTAGAGTCTGTAACAAAGGTGTGGATCTCCACGCCCGGGTGGCCGTGTAGCCACAAGGGCAAGGAGGTTCACAAAATAGTCCCCCAACCCATTGGAGTAGACATGCTGAAACTGAAAAAGATCCACATCATCGGCTTTAAGAGTTTTGCTGACCGGACGGAACTGACGACCGCCGGCTCAGGCATTGCCGTGGTGGTGGGTCCCAATGGATGCGGCAAATCGAACATTCTTGACGGCGTGAGCTGGGTGCTCGGCGAGCAGAGCGCGAAGACGCTGCGCGGCACGCATATGTCGGACGTGATCTTTGCCGGAACGCGCGACCGCAAGGCGCTGGGCATGGCGGAAGTAACGCTGACGATGGTGGACCCCGATGCCTACGAGGGCCCCATCCCCGTTGAGCCGGAAGTGCTGATGGACGACAGCAATCCCGAAGACTGGGATGAGGAAGCTGCACGCAAGGCGCGGGCCGAGGAAGCAGAAGAGATTATTGCCGCCGAGCAGCCGGGACAGGTAATTGAAGGCGAGGAAGGCGCGCAACTGCAGTCAGAGGCCGGTTCGGAAGCTGAAGCCAGCGCCGAAGCTGCTCCAGAAGCCACAGCCGAGCCCAATGCAGAGGCCGCACTGAAAGGCCCGCAGCCGGTGGTGCTCAAGATTCGCCGCCGCAAGTTTCAGCGTACCTTTGCCAAGGGCGAAATCGTCATCACGCGGCGCTTGTTTCGCACCGGCGAAAGCGAGTACCTGCTCAACGGCAAGCTCTGCCGTCTGCGCGACATTCAGGACATCTTTATGGGCACCGGCCTTGGGCCGGAGAGCTACGCCATTATCGGGCAGGAGCGCATTGGGCAGTTGCTCAGCTCCAAACCGCATGACCGCCGTTCGATTATCGAAGAGGCTGCCGGCATTACGCGCTTCAAGACGAAGAAGCGGCTTGCGGAACTTCGCCTTGAATCCGCGAAGCAGAATCTTGCACGTGTGGATGACATTTTTGAAGAAGTCACAAGGCAGATGAACTCGCTGAAGCGGCAGGCCGCCAAAGCCGAGCGTTATGCCGAGGTTCGCAATGAACTGCGCGGCAAGCTGCGCGTAGTGCTTGCCAGCCGCATGGCTCAGATGGATGCCGAGCAGGGTGCTCTTGACGCGGAGATCAATTCCCTCTCCGAGCAAATCAACACTGGCGCGGAAAGCATTACGGCTGCGGAAGCCAACCAGCACACGCTCACCGAGCGCGGCTATGAGCTGGAGCGCACGCAGAAGGAAGCGCAGACGCAAGCAAACAACTCCACGATCGAACTGGAGCGCGCCGCAGCCCGCGAGCACGGCAACACGGAGCGCGTCGCGGAACTTGAAGCGCGCATTGCAGCAACGGCTGCGGAAGTTGAGCAGACGCGCACGCAGCTTGCCGGAATCATCGAAGAACGCGAGCAGCAGAAGAGCTTCCTTGAAACGGCTGCCGAAGAGGCTCGCGCCTTTAAGCAGAACGTGGAAGCTCGCCAGCAGCAGGCACGCACGGCTGCGCAGGAAGTCTTTGAGTCTGAGCGTCAGCTTGAGTCGCAGCGCCGCAACGCGATGCAGTTGCTTTCGCTGGCCGGCAGCGCCCGCAACAACACAGCACAGGCGGAAGAGAGCCTTGCCGCTCTCGAACGTGAAGCGGAACGCCTCGAAGCCGAGATGCGGCAGTCGCGCAATGAACTCGAAGAACTAGGCGTGCGGCAGGGACAGGCGAAGCTCAACTTTGAGTCGGCCACGGAATCCCTCAAGACGCTGGAGTCGGAAATCAATGCGCTGCGTGAAGACCTGCAATCGAAGCGTGCCGAGGAGTCCGCGCTGCGTGCGAGCGCGAACCACTTCCGCTCAGAGGTCGCTTCCCTTTCGGGCCGCCGTGATTCGCTGACTGCGCTTATTCGCGATCACAGCTACTCGACGGAGACTGTGCGAAAACTGCTCAAGCCAGGCGCGCTGAACAACGGCTTTGCTCCTGTGGGCACGCTGGCGGACTTCCTCGAGGTCAGCGGCCAGCATGAAGGCGTAGTCGATGAATTTCTGCGCGAAGAGTTGAACTATCTCGTGGTGAAGAGCTGGTCGGCGGCAGAGCATGGCGTCAACCTGCTCAAGTCCGGCGTGGATGGGCGCGCCACCTTCCTTATTCATCCGGAAGAACACACGGCTACGGCCACCCTCGACAGCGCGACGATTCAGGAATCCGGTCTCACGCCGCTCAAGGACACTATCAAGGTGCTCAACGGCTTTGGCCGCTCGCTGGAATCGATTCTGCCGAAGCTGCGCGATGGATACATTGTCGAAGACTCGGCGGCAGCGCAGCGCCTTGCAGGACAGTACACGCATGCGTACTTCCTTACGCCGGGCGGCGAGTGCTTCCACAACACCACCGTTACCGGCGGCAAGCCTGCCAGTGAAGGTCCGCTTGCGTTGAAGCGCGATTTGCGCGAGACCGAGCGCAAGCTTGCAGCTCTCGAAGCACAGCTTGCCGAAGCAGAAACCAACGGTGCACTGCTTGCACGCACTATCGAAGAGCTTTCGCGTCAACTCGAAGCCAGCAACGAAGCCCGCCGTCAGGCTGAGCGCGACACCGCCAACCAGGGCGCTGCTCTCCGCCAGATGGAAGCCGAAGTGCAGCGCATCGATCGCCGCGTGCAGGAGTGGACCGTGCAGGCCGCGCGCAACAAGGACGCACGCGAGCAGAAGCTTGCCACCATTGAGCAGAAGCGCGCCGAGGCCGAACGTCTGGAAGCCGAGCACAAGACCGCGGAAGCAGCGCTTGAATCGAAGCAGGGCGAGCTGGCCGACATGCGTCAGCGTCGCGAAGGCTTGCAACAGGAAGCCGCGCAGCTTACCGCCGAGCTTGCTGGCCTCGAAGAGCGCCGCCGCGGCGCGGAAGCAGCCTTCCAGCGCATCGACCGCCTGCATGCCGATCTTGACCGCCGCATTCTTGCAGTCGAGCAGCAACGCGCCGCCGCGGAAGCTGAGCGCGCGCAGCGCATCAGCGAAAACGAGAACCTGGTTGCGCGTCAGACCGAACTAACCGCAGCCCGTGATGAAGCTCTTGCGCAGGCGCAGGCTCTCAGCGCAGAGGCGCAGGCTCTTCGTGCGCAGCTTGCGGGAATTGAAAGCGAGCTTAAGACCAACCGCACCGCCATCGACCAATTGCGCGAAAGCCGCACTGGCAAGATGAGCACGGTTGCCAAGCTGCGCGCCGACCTGGAACATCTCGAAGCCAGCGCTCTTACAGAAGTCAACGAAGAGGCCGTTGCACTGCGTGCCGATGAATCTATCGTTCGCATTGACGGTGAAGCCCTCGCGGCAGAAGACGAAACCTGCCGCACGCTGCGCCAGAAGATTGAGCAGATGGGCCCCGTCAACATGATGGCGCTTGAGGAGTACAAGGAAACCGCCGACCGGCACACCTTCCTTGAGACACAGCGCAAGGACCTCATTGAGTCCATCGAAAACACGCAGGAGACCATCAAGGAAATCGACCAGATCTCCCGCGAAAAGTTCGACGAAGCCTTCGCCCGCATCAATGAAAACTTCGCGCAGGTCTTCTCTCGCCTCTTCAATGGCGGCCAGGCCTTCCTGCGACTCACGGATGCGGAGAATCAAGCGGAAAGCGGCCTCGACATTGTGGCCTCGCCGCCGGGCAAGAAGCTGCAGAACGTGTTGCTGCTCTCGGGCGGCGAGAAGGCGCTCACAGCAATCTCTCTGCTCATCGGCATCTTCCAGTTCCAGCCCAGCCCCTTCTGCGTGCTGGACGAAGTGGATGCGCCGCTCGATGAAACCAACGTGGGCCGTCTTGCCGACATGCTGCGCAGCCTCGGCAAAGAGACGCAGTTCCTCATCGTCACCCACTCCAAGCGCATGATGCACGCCGCCGATATGATCTACGGCGTTACCATGCAGGAGCCGGGCGTTTCCAAGCTGGTCAGCGTAAAGCTGGGAAATGGGCAGGAACAGCAGCGGGCCACCGCATAACGATCAGTAAAAACACGTAAAGCCGCAAGCGGCGCACCAGGTTTGGTGCGCCGCTTGCGGCTTGTGTCGTTTATCGAAGGGTAATAAGCGCACAAGAAAAATTTGCGGGGACCAGTAGCCGGCACTGGAGGTCGATAGTACGCGGCTACTGGCAATCCCCTGCACACGACGAGACATGCTGCGGCTTCCCCGTTCCACGGCAGCCTCGTGTCCACTGGCTCCAAGGCGGTTAGGATGGCACCGCCCGAACCATGTTGACAACAAAAGTCTCGCTCAGCCGGCTGCTCCGGTCCGTGACGTGCGTCACAACTCCGCAAAGCCTTTCCCGAACCGCCTTCCTGCATTGACAAGGCACGGCGCAGCCTCGAAAATTGAAGTTTCGACCCCCATCGGAAAGGCCTTTCTGTGACTGCTCTCCTGACGACGAATCTCGGCGATATTCCCTTGCTTGGCCGCGGCAAAGTGCGTGACCTTTATGCCATTGGCGACAACCTTCTGCTCATCGCCACGGACCGCATCTCCGCTTTTGATCACGTGCTGGCCACGGGCATTCCCGGCAAGGGCAAGATTCTTACGCAGATTTCGCTCTTCTGGTTTGATTTGCTTGCGGACATTGTGCCGAATCACCTGATTAGCGCCGATGTGCGCGAGTTCCCTGCCGAGCTGCAACCCTATGCGGACCAGCTTGAAGGCCGCTCCATGCTGGTGAAACGCGCAGAGATGTTCCCCGTGGAGTGCGTGGCACGCGGTTATCTCGCCGGCTCCGGCTGGAAGGAGTATCAGACCGAAGGAACCGTCTGCGGAATCTCCTTGCCTGCTGGATTGCAGGACGGTTCGCAGCTTCCTGAGCCGATCTTCACGCCTGCCGCCAAGAGCCAGGACGGCGCACATGATGAAAACATTGCATTCGATGCAGTAGAAAAAGTTATCGGCACAGCGGACGCAACGGAACTGCGCCGCCTGACCATGGCCATCTACGCCAAGGCATCGGCGCATGCGGAATCGAAGGGCCTCATCCTCGCTGATACAAAATTTGAGTTTGGCCGCACTTCCGAAGGCATTCTGCTTGGCGATGAAGTGCTTACGCCTGATTCCTCCCGCTTCTGGGATGCGTCTAACTGGAAACCGGGCGGCGCGCAACCGTCTTTTGATAAGCAATTCGTACGCGATTATTTAGAATCGATTCACTGGAACAAGCAGGCACCCGCTCCTGCACTACCCGAAAACGTGGCCGAACGCACACAAGCAAAATATCTTGAAGCTTTCCGTCTTCTTACTGGACACTCTCTTACGTTGTAGTAGGATGGTCGAACAAACTCTCACACACTGAATGGAGTACCACACATGACACCAGTGGACTGGGTTGTTATTGCCATTCTTGCTGTTTCATTTTTCAGCGGACTGGCACAAGGATTTTTCCGCTCTGTCTGCGGCTTAGGCGGGTTGATTCTGGGCCTCGCCGTAGCGGCGTGGAACTATCACCACTTCTCCATCTCGCTTTCGCGTTTCATTCGCATCCCCGCAGTTGCGGATGCGGTCGCGTTTATTCTGATTGCCGTTGCGGTGATTGTTGTCGCGGGATTTATCGGTCATCTGCTGGCAAAAGCCTTCAAGCTCATCGGCCTTGGATGGCTCGACGGCCTTGCTGGCGGCGTCTTTGGCATTGTGCAGGGCGCGGTCATCCTCAGCATTCTCATTCTTATCTGCGCCGCATTTTTTCCGCAGGAGACGCATTGGATTGCGGAAGGGCAGCTTTCACGCCAGCTCATGGGAGTCACGCATTTCAGCTCTCATATCGCGCCCTCGCATCTCGGTGACCAGATTCGCGAGGGCTTACGCTCATGGGAAAGCAAGGCTCCGCAGTGGCTCCATCCCGGTCTGTGATAAACGAAAAATATTTGCCGACGCAATGCGCCGGAATATGGCAATCTAGGTAAGACGCAAACAAGCAAGAGGTGGGAAGTTGAAACGAGAATTGGACAGCCTGGTGACGCAAATGCACTCGAGCGGAGTACGCTACGAAGATGCAGTCAGGGAATTTAAGAGACAGTACCTGCGCGAGGTACTGATTGCGCATCGTGGCAACCAGTGTAAAGCCGCTGAAGAGCTTGGAATGCATCGCAATACGCTGAGCCGGTCGATGGCCGAGCTTGGCCTCAGCCTTGCAGAAGTTCGCGCAGGCCTCAAGCGTCCGCCGCGCAGCGAACGTCCTATATTCAGCGCCGCTATCCGCTCAGGCTATCGCCAGGGCTGACACGGCGCATAGCATCATGCGCCAGACTGCATATCCATCTTTCGTAGCACTGCTATTGTCCGCGACGCTTGCGTACGCGCAGGCAGCCCCGTCTGCGCAAAGCACACCGGCACCGCCTGCAAATCCGGGCTCTGCATCGACTGCGCCTGCGCAGTCTGCCAGCGCTGCAGATAAGCGCCGCGCGGACAAATTCTACATTGCCGCGACCAAGCTCTATGAGGCCGAGCAGTTCGAGCCTGCGCTCACGCAGTATCAAAAAGCCTCCGAACTCGACCCCGCAAACAACGATTATGCAATGGCCATAGTCGTGGCTCGCAGCCACGCGGTTACGGCGCTCATTCAAGCTGCAGCAAAAGCGCGTACGCTCGGCGATAAAGCCGCAGCCCGCGCCGCGCTTGCGCATGCACAACAGCTTGATCCGCAAAATGCGAATGTAGCGGCCCATCTGAGCCAGCTTGCCGATGACTATGCTGCAGAGCCTGTTTCCCCGCTCTCTACGCAGCAGCACTATCGTTTCGCTTCTCCGGAAGAGTTTGCGCCCAGACCCGGCGCGCAAAGTTTTCATCTACGCATGAGCCAGCGGCAGCTCATTGAGCAGGTTTACAAGTCCTACGGCATTGATGCCACCATCGACGATAGCGTAAGCGGGGATAATGTACGTCTCGATCTGGATGATGCCACCTTTGCAGATGCCTCCAAAGCGCTTTCGCTGATGACAGACACCTTCTCCATCGTCATTGATCCGCATCGTGCGCTGATTGCCCGCGACACACCGATATTCCGCAGCCGCTACGAGCGCAACGCGGTTGAGAACATTTCCCTCCTCGGCCTTGACCAGAAAGAAATGAACGACATTCTCAGCATGTCGAAGACGGTCTTCGAGATACCGCACGGCAATCTCGACGTAAACGCATCCATGCTTTCCGTTGAGGCTCCGCCCAGCACGCTCAACGCGCTCAACAGCACATGGCGCGATATTTCAGAAGGCCGCTCCGAAGTGCTGATTGACGTGAAGGTTCTCCAGGTAGCGCATAACACCACAAGAACCACCGGCGCGCAGTTACCGCAGACCATCACCGCCTTCAACGTTTACGCAGAAGAGCAATCGATTCTGAACTCGAACCAGAGCCTCGTGCAGCAAATCATCTCTTCCGGCCTTGCCTCACCGGGAGACACGCTGGCGATTCTCGGCATTCTGCTTGCCTCTGGCCAGGTTTCCAGTTCCATCTTTTCCAATGGCACCGTGCTCTTTGGCAATGGACTTACCCTCTCCGGTCTTTCACCCGGCCCTGTCACCTTTAATCTCAATCTCAACTCGTCAGACTCGCGCCAGCTCGACGACTTTCAACTTCGCCTCGAAGACGGTGAAGAAGGCACGCTCAAGAGCGGCACGCGCTATCCGATTACGACCTCATCTTACTCGAGCCTTACGCCAAGCTCGCTGAATATCCCCGGCCTCACCGGCGCAGGCAACTCCAGCGCACTCGCAGGCCTGGCCTCGCAGCTTTCAAGCGCCACCAACATCCCCATGGTGGAGTACACAGACCTCGGTCTAACGCTCAAAGCAACACCGCACGTTCTCCGCTCCGGAGATGTCGCACTAAACATCGACATGAAGATGACCTCGCTTGCCGGAACCTCCATCAATGACGTTCCCGTGCTTGCGAACCAGGCTTATGCAAGCATGATCACCGCGCGAGCAGGAGAAGCCGTAGTAGTAGCGGGTGAAATGGATGAGTCCGAGGTTCGCGCCGTAAGCGGCTTGCCAGGCCTGAGTGAAATTCCAGGAATGAACGACGCCACCGACAAGAACGTGCAGAAGAACACCGCCACGCTGCTCATCATCATGACCCCGCGTATAGTGCGCAGCACACATAGCATGGGGCACTCGCCAATGCAGTTGGTAGAGCGCACATCGCACTAAAGCGAAACGGCCTTCTCACCAGACGATGGAAGGCCGTTGTGTTGAGCTGTAAAAAGCTTACTTCTGAATACCATCCTGCTTTGCCTGAAACTCGATAATCTGCTTCAGTGTCTCGTAAGGAATGTTCGCCGGAACCTGGCGGCCATTAATCACCAGTGTCGGAGTCTCATTGATGCTGGCATCCTTCGCCAGCTTAACGGAGGCATCCACAGTGGCAGTGGTCGCAGGCAGCGCGGCACAGGCGGCAATCTTCGTCGGGTCCTGCCCGGCCTTTGTCACCGCGGCATTCAGTGTCAACTGCGCGCCATCGGGAGTGTTCAGGCCATCCTGCCCGTCAAACACGGAAGCAACATACGTAGCGAATGCGTTGTTGCCGCCGGCCTTGGTGACGCAAACACCGTAAGCTGCCGCACGAGCCGCCTGCGGGTGCATAGGCAGAGGATAGTTCTGGAAGACGATGCGCGCATGCGGAAAGTCCGTTGCAAGCTGGTCCATGTTTGCCTGCGCAGCCTTGCAATGCGGGCACTGCAGATCGGCGAACTCCACAATCTCAAGATCCTTGGAAGCGTTGCCGCGGTAAGGGCCATCAGCGCGCTCCTGCATAGTAGCGCGCAGTTCCGCGTAAGGATGCTCACCGAAAGGGAATACATCTTCGCCAAGGACGAGATGCTTGCCATCGGGCAGCGCCAGGAAGGCGAAGCGTCCCGGCTTCTCTTTGCCGGTCTTGTCGCCGACAAAAACAATCACCTTGCTGATGCCTTCCACCTGCGTTTTGAGAATCGCTTCCACCTGCCAGATGCGGTTCGTGTCATATCCCCAGCTTGCATTCAAGAATGCGTCCACGGTCTCGCGGGTGGGCGCGGCAGCAGTAAAGTTTGCGGGGTCCGGTTTGGGGAAGACGGGCGCAGCTGCCGGCGCCGAAGGAGCCTGGTCAGCTGATGCGGGGGGAACCTGCTGTGCCTGCTGAGCGGCAACAACCAGAGATGAGGACAGAACAGCCAGTACGGCAAGCGGGCTGGCAAGACGGCCAATCGACAGTGTCAAACGAATTCTCCTTAAAGCTGCAAATACAACTGAGGTGCGGACTGCAATCATTATCGCTGTACAGGGGCCAATGCGGCTATACCTGTACCTTGACCGCAATCGGAAAACGCCGCCCCGTTCCAAAGGATTTGCAGGTTACCTTCAGCACCGGCGCAGCCTGCTGCCGCTTGTACTCGGAGCGCTCCACCAGGCGCACTACCTGTTGGACCAACTCACGCGGAAAACCGTACTGCTGCGCAATCTGCTCCGGCGACTCGTAACGCTCCACATAGGCCTCCAGAATCGGATCAAGCACATCGTAGGGCGGCAACGAATCGGTGTCCTTCTGGTCAGGCCGAAGCTCAGCCGAGGGCGGCTTTTCAAGAATCGTGTAAGGAATAACCTCGCTCTCACGATTAAGCCAATGGCAAATAGCGTAAACCCGCGCCTTCACCAGGTCGCCAATCACGGCCAGCGCACCCACCATGTCGCCATAAAGCGTGCAGTAGCCCACAGCCATCTCAGATTTGTTACCCGTAGTCAGCACAAGCGAGCCGAACTTGTTCGAGAGCGCCATGAGCAGGTTGCCGCGAACACGCGACTGAATATTCTCTTCCGTAATATCCGGCTTGCGGCCTTCAAAAAGCGGCCCCAGCGCCTTGGTAAATTCCTCAAAGAGCCCGCTGATGCCGATGACCTCAAAACGAATGCCAAGATTCGCAGCCAGCTTGCGGCTATCGTCAATCGAGCCTTGCGACGAATACGGGCTAGGCATGCCGATACCCAGAACATTCTCCGCACCGAGCGCGTCTTTCGCAATTGCCGCCACAAGCGCGGAATCAATGCCGCCGCTTAAGCCTACAATCGCCTGCTTGAATCCACACTTGCGTACATAATCACGCGTGCCAAGCACCAACGCTTGATATGCCGCTTCCGTTTCATCATCGGCTGGCGCATCAATAGGCTTCGCATCAAACGGGTCAATCAGCACAAGATCTTCTGCAAACGAAGCAGCCTGTGCAATCAACTCACCCTTCGCATTCAACGCAACTGACGAGCCATCAAAGAGAATGCTGTCATTGCCGCCCACCTGGTTGCACAGCAGCACCGGAATCCCATCACGCTTCGCAATCGCAGCCAGCATGCGGCGGCGCAGTTCGCGCTTCCCATGCCAGAACGGCGACGATGAAAGATTCACATGCAACTGCGGATGCTGACGCATCAACTCTTCCATCGGGTCAATGGAGTAAAGCTGATGCGGCCAAAACTCTTTATCGTTCCACGCATCCTCGCAGATGCTGATAGCCAGCCGCACGCCATCCAGTTCCACCACCTGCTGCGACTTCGCCGCCTGAAAATAGCGCTGCTCATCAAACACGTCATAGAACGGCAGCAGGCGCTTGTGCTGCTCCAGCACAACCTTGCCCCTATCCATCAGCACAGCAGCATTGACAGCAGGTTTGCCGCCATTCGGCGCAGGCAACGCCACGCCAATAACCACTGCCGCAGAGAGTTCCTTCGTGCCCTCGGCAATCTCCTCCACCGCACTGCGGCAGCGCGCCAGAAAGCTCGGCTTCTCAAGAAAATCCGCCGGCGGATAGCCGCAGATGCAAAGCTCAGAAAAAACAACAAGCCGCGCGCCTTGTTCGGCTGCGCGGCGGCTTGTTGCAATAATTTTTGCGATGTTCCCGATAAAGTCTCCGACCGTAGGGTCAATCTGTGCGAGCGCGATCTTCACTCTTCCAGTTTAATCCCCTCGGCAGCGGCAGACTACACCGTAGCAGCACGCCGTCTCCGCCCGCTAAGCAGATAGATAGCCGCACGCAGTTCCAACAGCGGGTCCGCCGAAGCCTCAATGCCCTCCACACGCGGAATGGGATCGAAGATAATGTGTTTCTGCTGCGCCAGTGAATCCGGCATCACCGCATTCAGCTCCACCGTGCCGAACTCCGCCAACTCGCGGCTCTCCGGCCAGTGAATCGTCGCATCGTCCACGGTATCTGTCGCATCCGCAACCTGCACCAGGATCTTGAAGCGCACCGGAGTTTTTGCCACCCGCTCCGCAATCTCGTCGAAGTGGTAGTTCTCGGAAATCGAAGCCACCTGGCCATCGCTCAGATAATCGTTGCCCAGCTCCGGCAGAATGCGATAGCGCCCATACTTCGTCTCGCCAGCGGCATTCGTAAACTCAAACGCCGTCACGGCATAGTAAGTCTGCCGCGCAAGGCTCGACGGAAACGGCTTGGGAGCCTGCACAAACGCCAGCGCCGCCGGATGCGTGCCAAGAAACTGCTCAATCGGCTTGGGAGAAGGCACATCCGCACCACTGGCTGCCGCCGCCTTCAGAAACTCAAGAAACTCGTAGCCGTCGCGCGTAGGAAAACCATCCGTAGAGTGGCTCACGATATCCGTATGCACATGCTCGGCAAGATCGAAGCGAATCGCAAAACCACGAGGGTTGGCATCCGCCACGTTATCCGGCAACTGCGGCAACCCAGTGGAGTTGGAGAAGCGCACCGTAACCGGCGTGGACTCCCGCACAATATGCGGAGCCTTGGTAAGGGACTGCGCCTGCGCCGACGGCGTAAACGTGCCGGTCAGCATCAGGCCCTTGGCATGCGCGGCACGAAAACCGGCATGCAGGCCAAAAATCTGGTCAAACTGCTGCAGAAGATCATTCGCAAGCGCAACAATGCGCTCATCGCTGGGCAATGGCATAAAAACACTCTCCTGTGTATCGCTGTACCGCGAGCATTACAGTAGCAGAAAGCCACTCATGCCTGCGTCAAACTTCATGCAAAGCAGCACTACGGTATGGCTTTCAAATAGTACGGGCTTCCCTTCTCATCAAGAAAGAAAGCCCATAGAGTTCATAACCGTTCTGCAAAAGCTTCCAACTAAGAGCCCGTCCCCGCAAAGACCACACCAATCGTGCGAATGATGATCTTGATATCCAGCCACACGCTCCAGTTTTCAATGTAGGTCACATCAAGCGAGATATAGCTGTCAAACGAGGGGTCCTGGCGTCCCTGCACCTGCCACAGCCCTGTAATGCCGGGCATCACATCCAGTCGGCGCAGATGGCTCAGCTTGTACTCGCGCACTTCGCTGGCAATCGGTGGACGCGGCCCTACTACGCTCATGTCGCCCTTCAGCACATTGAAGAACTGCGGCAGTTCATCAAG
The DNA here is from genome assembly GCF_059115385.1 of Occallatibacter sp. FHG110214_02. NCBI lineage: Bacteria > Pseudomonadati > Acidobacteriota > Terriglobia > Terriglobales > Acidobacteriaceae > Occallatibacter > Occallatibacter sp. FHG110214_02. The sequence goes on from NZ_JBZYWK010000007.1 coordinate 151,474, forward strand.
CGAATACTTGCGCAGCAAGCGGCCAAGCGGAGTAATGCGCGGGTCATTTGTAATCTTGAAGAGCACGCCGTCGCGCTCGTTCATATGCATCATCTCAGCACGACGCTGTTCTGCGTCCTGCACCATAGTGCGAAATTTAATGCACTTGAAAACACGCCCCTTCTTGCCAATACGCTCCGAGCAATAAAAGACCGGGCCCCGCGAATCCAGCTTGATGGCAATCGCAATCGCCAGCAGTACGGGCGAAAACACCGCCAGCAGGGATAAGGAAAACACAATATCCAGAAGACGCTTCAGCGTCAGCGCAATCTCCGGAACATGGCCGCAGTGCAGCGGAATAGTGGGAAACTGGCCGATGTATTGAATCTGCGTATTCCACACAAGCCCGTCGTACATATCCGGCACAACGCGCAGGTCCACGCTGTTGTTGCGGGCCTTATCCAGCATGTCCTGCATCAGGCCACGTTCGCACTGCGTCGCGATAAATATCTCATCCACAAACTGCTGGCGCGCGCATTCAAACAGGTTCTCAACATTACCCACCACATCACCCGAGCTGGAGGCATAACGGGAGTTGGGACCAGAGAAATTGATGAATCCCTTGAAGGTGTATCCAAGATGCCGGATGCTCTCCAGGTGGTGCCGCAGCGCATGCGCCTCCGGCCCGGTGCCCACAATCAGCACATTGCGCGTACCAATTCCGCGCTCATAGCGCCGGTAGAGCATCAGTCGGTAAACAAAGCGCCGCAGGCACAGCGCCGCCATCACCAGGCCAAGTGTAATCAACACAATGCTGCGAGGAATATTGATGGCATGAATGACGTAAATCGTTCCGGTCAGCAACAGGCCGGCGGCAAAGCATGCCTGCACGGTCAGCCGCTGCTCATGCAGCATGTTATGAATCCGCGTAGGCGTGTAGAGATGCATCTGCCGGCTGATGAGAATCAGCGCAATAATAAAGCCAGCAAGCAGCGCCCACTCCAGGCTCATGGAACGGCCTTCAATCAGCGTTCCATGCCAAAACTGCTTGGCACCTGCAATAAAACTAATGCGAAAAGAAATAAGCGTAGCTATGGTAGCCGCTATAAATACCGTCAACGCATCCAGAAACATCCATACCCTGGAAGTTCCCGCAAGCGGACGGGACAATGGCGCTGGTGCACCTCCGGCCCATTCCTGCGAAGAGGAAATAGAGGCCGAGACCTTCTGCCAAAAATCCGATGTCGCCATAAAGCGTCCTGAAATCCTCAACCGTCCCCACGCGCCTTTGGTGAACGAAATACTAGCCTCGTTTCACGCTTGAAAAAGGCTGATCAAGACAGCTGATCTGTTACATCGGGCCCGATACGTTTTCGGAGAACGGATTGCATATCCGCGGAAAACGGTGCTGAGTCTTTCGCACTGATCCCGGTTGTCTTGAAACGTTATTGCCGGGCTTTCCGGCAATAACACGTTCTGCGCAATTCCGACTTACAGGCAACTTTCATAGCAAAGGCGGGAGCTTACTTCCACCCAAAAATTGAAAAATAAAAAAATGACGACGAATGATAACTTGTAAACCAACGATTACAAATGAATTATATCAAACTTAGATTGAAACTCGCGCAGAGTTCGAAAGTGATTTCTGGGGCATGTACTTAACAAAATAAAATCTATACTGCCAGCCTTTGGGACCGACGATATAACCAGCATCGCCCGAAAGGGGGCATTCTGGCAAGTCAAAACTTAGACGCGGACACGTTACAGAACGTTAACTCCCTGGCCCCTGAGCCCGCCCTAAGCTACAGGCAGCGCATATTCATCCAACTCAAGGAATTCCCGGACATCCGGATCAGGCGACTCCAAAAACTCCGCCAGCGGCCCAAAAAACTGCGCCCGTCCCTTGTTCAAAAACAGCACAGAATCCGCAAGGCTCTTCGCAAAGCGCATATCGTGCGTGACCACAATGCTGGTAAAACCAAGCTGCTGCTTAAGCCGCTGAATAATGTTGCCCAGCCTGCGTGAGATAATCGGGTCCACCATCGTCGTCGGCTCGTCATAAAGCACAACCTCCGGCTGCGAAGCCAGAGCCCTTGCCATTGCCACTGCCCTGCGCCGCCCCATGGAAAGACTCGCCGGAAGCTGATCCGCCACATCTTCCGCGCCTACGAGCTCAAGCAACCGGTCCACAGTGCCATCCAAATGCGACTCATCCAGGTCGCCACGCTCGCGCAACGGAAAAGCCACATTTTCGCGAACAGAAAGCGAGTCAAACAAAGCCCCATTCTGAAAGACCATCGTGACGCGCTGGCGAATATGCTGCATCTCCGCCTCGCTCATCCCAATAATCTCTTTCCCTTCCACACGAATCGAACCCGAATCCGGCACCAAAAAACCCATCAGCATCCGCAGAGAAACCGACTTGCCCACACCGCTGCGCCCCAGGATGCAAAGCGTCTTGCCGCGCTCGATGTGAAAACTCACGTCCTGCAGAATCACGCGCTCGTCAAAAGCAATCGAGACATTCGTGAACTGGATAATTGGCTCGCCAGGGTCCGGGCACGCCTCACCGCCGGGCACATCGACGCATTCCTCAGGGGGACGAACACCGAGTTCGTCCGCCAGTTCGGAAAGAACCGTCTCCTCGCGCTGGGGGTCTTCGCGTTGCGGAATGTGATGCTCCATCACCGTGCTTCCAGCTTACGCGATTTTCCTGCAGGCCACCGCTCAGCCCGCGCCAGCTCCCGCGGAGAGTTCACGTTATGGAACCAGCGCGCCGGCGGCAAATCCAGTGGATGTTCTACCTGCCCCGCCTGTGCCAACTGCTCCACAGCAAGCACCCGGATAGCTTCACCAACGCGTGCAGCCGCATCATGAAAACCCGTCCGGCAGCTAGCGCGTCCTTCGTGAAGCTCTTTCAGCAAAGAAGGCAAAGCCGAACGCCGCACCACCACGGGGAAAGTCTCCGCAAAGCCGTTCATCGACACCCACGTCACCATGCTGCCCGTCGTAGCGGCATCCCATGCCAGACGACGCACCAGCGAAGCCGGAAGCAGCGGCATATCCACGGAAAGAAACGCCGCCCACTCCGCGCTCGTCGCAGCCAGCGCCGAACAAATCCCGCTCAACGGCCCGGCATCCGGCGTCTCATCACGAACCACAGTAGCAAATGAAGAAAGCTCACTCCGCGCCCCGGCAATCTGCGCAGTCAGCCCGGCGTCTTGCAACGCCTCCACGGCATACGCAATCAGCGGTCTGCCCGCAAGCTCGACAAGCGCCTTATCCCGCCCCATGCGCGTGGACTGCCCACCAGCAAGAACAAAGCCCGCAACGGTTGAAACGTTGCCCGCTAAACTCAACGCCCAGCCTCCTCCAGGAAGCCGATAATCGAAGCAATCCCCAGCTCAAAGTTCTCAAGGTTGAACTTCTCATTCGGTGCGTGAATGTTGTCATCCGGAAGCCCAAAGCCCATCATCACGCTCGGCAACCCAAGGTGCTTGTCAAAGTCACCCACAATCGGAATCGACCCACCGCTGCGAATAAACACCGTGTCCTTGCCCCACACCTCATGCAGAGCCTTCGTCGCCGCCTGGATGTACGGATTATCTACCGGAATCAGGCACGCATCGCCGGAGTGAATCAGTCGAACGCTCACATCCACGCCCTTCGGCGCAATCTTCTCCACGTAGCTCTTGTACTGCTCAAATGCCTTCGCCGGAGTCATATTCGGCACCAGCCGCATGGAAATCTTCGCCGTTGCCTTCGCCGGAATCACTGTCTTCGCACCCGCTCCGATAAAGCCGCCGGGCATGCCGTGAACCTCCAGCGTAGGCCGTGCCCACGTGCGCTCAAGCACGGAGTAACCAGCCTCACCGACCAACTCCTTCGAGCCAACCTCCGTCTCGCGATAGTGCTCTTCGTCAAACGGCAGGCTCTTCCACGCCGCCAGTTCTTCCGCGCTCGGAGCCTCCACATCGTCATAGAAACCGGGAATCAGAATCTTCCCTTCCCGGTCTTTCAGCCCCGCGATAATCTGCGCCAGCGCCACAAAGGGATTCGGCGCAGCACCGCCATACATGCCGGAGTGCAAATCCGTCTTCGCGCCGCGCACTTCCAACTCGGTGTAAATCATGCCGCGCAGCCCAACGCAAAGTGTAGGCAGCCCCGGCGCAAACAACTCCGTGTCAGACACCAACGCAAAATCCGCCTTCAAATCCGCAGGCTTAGAAGCAACATAAGCGGCAATTCCCTCCCCGCCCACCTCCTCTTCACCTTCCAGCAGCACGCGCACATTCAACGGCAGCTTCCCGTCTGCTTTCAGCAGCGACTCCAGCGCCTTCACGTGCATGTACATCTGTCCCTTGTCATCCACCGCACCGCGCGCATAGAGGTTCCCATTGCGCTCCGTCGGCTCAAAAGGAGGTGTGTGCCACTCGTCCAGCGGGTCTGCAGGCTGCACATCATAGTGCCCATACGCCAGCACCGTCGGCTTACCCGTCGCATGCAGCCAGTCGGCATACACCAGCGGATGCCCACTCGTTTCAATCAGCCGCACATTCTCCATCCCAATGCGCTTCAGCTCCGCAGCCAGCGTCTCCGCCGTCTTGCGGCAGTCCGCGGCATGCTCCGGCAGCGTGGAGACAGAAGGAATCCGCAACAGAGCCTTCAGCTCATCCAGAAAGCGTGAATGATTCTCAGCAGCGTAAACAACAGCGAGCGAAGGCATTGCAGAAACTCCCGTCAACATGGAAAATGACAATCAATACGAAAGTATAGGCTCTGTAACTTCCCCTGGGACCCCGTTCGAAGGAGATTTCCCGTTGTTGAAAGTCCCGCCTGCACGTCTTTTGCTGACTTTTTCCCTGCTTTTCGTTCTTTCCAATGTCCTCGTTTCCGCCCAGGCAACACCCGCTGGCGAAGTGCCCTTCGCGCGCAAAAGCTCGTTCGGCGTGTTCTTTGCCTACTCCGGCGACTCAAGCCACATCCTGCTGGGCGATGCCGAGCGGCGCAAGCTCATGCACGCCGGCCTCAGCTACAGTCGGCAGATCATCCTGAATCACGCATTGAACTGGCAGTATGACGGCGAGGTTCTTCCGGTAATTTTCGAGAGCGACCCGCTGACAAAGATCCTTGTCCAGCAAACTTCGCCCACGCAGGAGACGTTCACGCTTACCGGGCAGTCGCCAAGCGTTGTCTGCGCGTCGCAAACCCTCGACTACGACATAACCGCCGGAGGCCTCGACTTTATCGGAACGGAAACCTTCACCTGTTCCGGCCGCCAATGGGCATATGGCGCAGGCCTCTCACCCGTAGGAATGCAGTTGAACCTCTCCCCTGCCCGCAAGATTCAGCCGCTCGTCGAGAGCCATGGCGGATTCTTAATTGCCAGCCGCGCAATTCCCGTAGAGACCGCCCGCTCCTTCAACTTCACCTTCGACGTTGGCGCCGGCCTTGAATGGTATCTCTCCTACAATCGCTCCCTGCGCGTCGAGTACCGCTACCATCACATCTCCAACGCCAACACCGCGCCCACCAACCCCGGCATCGACAACGGTCTCCTGCAGGTCTCCTACGTCTTCGGCCACTAGGCCGGGATTACAGCCCCAAATCACTAAGGCCGGGATGCTCATCCGGTCTGCGTCCCTGCGGCCAGTGAAAGAGCCGCTCCGCTTCCGTAATGCGCATGTCGTTGATGCACGCATAGCGCTTCTGCATCAGACCCGCCTCGTCAAACTCCCAGTTCTCATTGCCATAAGCGCGATACCACTGGTACGAGTCATCGCGAAACTCATACGCAAACCGCACAGCAATGCGGTCCGCATCAAACGCCCACAGTTCCTTGATAAGCCGGTACTCCAGCTCGCGATTCCACTTGCGCGTAAGAAACGCAACTATCTCCTCGCGCCCGTTGACGAACTCCGCACGGTTGCGCCACATACTGTCCGGCGTATAAGCCAGCGACACCTGCTGCGGATTGCGCGTATTCCACGCATCCTCAGCGCGGCGCACCTTGGCAATGGCAATCTCACGAGTAAACGGCGGAACGAGTGCTGTAGACATGCTTCTCTCCTGACGAAATCTATCGAACTGCAAATATGCTATTGCGATACCTTCCGCCGCTCTGCGCAATTCTTGCTGCAAAAATGTAAAAAGTCATGCAGCCTCTCCATCTTCTCGTTAACGCAGACTAGTAGCGCGGAATAGCCGGGTCAATCTCCGCCGACCACGCATCAATTCCACCGCGCAGCGATTGCGCATTTTCAAATCCCTGGTTACGCAGCCACACGGCGGTATTCAGCGAGCGCATTCCATGATGGCAAATCACCACCAGCCGCTCATCGGGGTCAAGCTCCTGGTTAGCGCGTGAAGGCACATCGCCCATCGGCATCAGCACCGAGCCTTCAACGTGTGCCGTCTGGAACTCCCACGGCTCACGCACATCAATCAAACGGGCTTTTTTATCTTTCAGAAGCTCCGCAGCTTCCGAAGGGGAAATTTCGTAATCAAGCATAGCTTCAGTTTAGATGCGTCACGCTGCGCGAGGCGTCAGCTTAAACACCCTCCCACAACCGCCGAACACCAAAGGGCATGCCCTTTCGTAACGGCTAAAAATTGCTACTCATGATAAAACTGTATAGATACAGCGCAAAACCTAGATAGCGCATAAATGAGCCACTTATGTCGAATGCTGTGAAAGTCCTGATCGTGGAAGACGAACCCCATGCCCTTACCGGGCTTGCCGAGTTAATATCCGGCTGGGGTTACCGAACGGAAACCGCGAGGGACGGCATTGAGGGCTGGGAAAAAGTCCTGGCATGGGATCCGGCCATCGTGGTCACGGACCTGAAAATGCCCCGGCTCGACGGACTGGGTCTCCTTTCCCGCATCTCGGAAAACGCCTCGCAGTTCCAAAACATTGCGGTAGTTCTACTTACGGCGCAAGGCACCATCCAGACCGCCGTGGACGCCATGAAGCTCGGCGCGTACGATTTCCTGCTCAAGCCGGTAGACGCAACCCGCCTCCGCACCATCCTCGGCAACGCCACCCGCCAGCGCGATACCAATATCGAGTTGGAAGTAGCCCGCCGCCGCCTCCGCGAATCCGGCGTACTCGGCTCCATGGTGGGCAACTCCACCGCCATGCGCGAAATCTTCACCCTCATCGAGCAAATCGCACCCTCCAACGTTTCCGTACTGGTAACCGGCGAAAGCGGCACCGGAAAAGAGCTGGTAGCCCGCACACTCCATGACCTGAGCACCCGCAAGCAGCGCCCGTTCGTAGCCGTCAACTGCGCAGCCATTCCTGAGTCGCTCATCGAAAGCGAAATCTTCGGCCATGAAAAAGGCGCTTTCACCGGCGCGCTGGAACGCCGCATCGGCTGCTTTGAGCTGGCCGACAGCGGAACCCTCCTGCTCGACGAGCTGGCCGAAATGCCCATCAACACGCAGGCCAAGCTGCTGCGCGTTCTGGAAGAGCGCAAGCTCCGCCGCCTTGGCGCTCGCAATGAAACCGACGTAGACGTTCGCGTACTGGCCGCCACCAATCGCAACCCGGAAGAAGCCATCGAGTCGAACCAGCTTCGCTCCGACCTCTACTACCGCCTGAACGTCTTTCATATCCACCTGCCGCCGCTGCGGCAGCATCTCGACGACCTGCCCGCCATGGCCGAGGCAATGGTGAAAGAGATGAACACCAAGCATGGCCGAACGGTAGCAGGCATCGCGCCGTCATTTCTTGAGCGTGCCATGTCCTGGCAATGGCCCGGCAATGCACGCGAGCTGCGAAACACAATTGAGCGCGCCGTAATTCTCTGTCCCGACGGAGCAGCACTGGACGCCACGCATCTACCGCCGGCCTTTGGCAAATCACAGTTGCCCCCCGTCGCAGTCCATGACGCCAACATAGTTCCGGTGCGCGTAGGAACAACCGTGGACGAAGCCGAGAGGATGTTAATTCTGCGAACCCTTGAAGCTACCGGCCAAAATAAAACACGCGCCGCAGAGATTCTTGGCGTAAGCTTGAAGACCCTGCACAATAAGTTGAAAGAATATAACCAGAGCCAGCAAGCGGTTTCTTAGCTTGCCGCGAACTCTTCCCTTGCAGGCATTAGGAGCCAGGCTCCAGTACTCGCCGATACCGTTTTCAACGGCGACGAGACCGCTTCAAGAAGCACAATCCGCCTGAGGGCTAGCAAGAAAATGCGCTTGAAGACAAAACTCGTGCTGGCAATCACCGCCCTGGTCGTACTGATTTCAGGCTTACTGTCACTTGTCTACATCAGCCAGCTCCTGAATGCATCCGTAAAGCAATCGCAGGAGAGCAATCAGATGATTGCCTACCAGATTCGCTTTGCCCTGCAAAACGCCCTGCAAGCCGGCCTGCAAGACCGCACCTTCGACCCCAATCATCCCGAGCAACTGCACGACCTTGCAGTTCAGGCAATTCGCGGCGATAAAAATCTGGCCGCCGTGCTCGAATCCGTCAACCGCTACTCCAAGACGGTTTACGACATCAACATCAGCGACAACGCAAAGCAGGTAATCCTCAGCACCAATCCTGAAAATCAGGACAAGCAGCTCCCCACGCGTGCCGATTACACCCAAATGCTGAATGCGGACCCCGTAAAACTGATGCACGCCGTCTTCGGCAACGACCCCAGGGTCTACGACATTTCCGCCCCACTTGACCGCAACGGCGCCCCTTTCTTCAACGTCCACGTCGGCGTGCGCACCACGTTCCTGCGAGCCGTATACAAACCCTGGCTCGAGGAAACAGGAGAGCTGATGGGCTTTGCGCTCGGCGCGGCGCTGGTAGTAGCCTTCCTGCTCAGCAACCTCGCCCTGCATCCACTCGAAGAAATCAGGCAGCAACTCGACTACTGGGTTTCACCAAACGCAAACGAAAACACCCAGCCAAGCGAAGAGCTAACCCGGCACGACACCGTCGAGCACGTCTCGCACCAGATTGAACGCATCGGCCAGCGCATGCGCAACGTCGAAGAGGTCTTCTCTGCCCTCAAAGATAACCTCGACCAGATTCTCGGCAACCTGCAGGACGGTCTGCTGCTCTTCACCGGCGACGGTCGCGCCGTTCTGGTTTCTGATGCCGCCCGCCGCTTCCTCACCCTCGACCCCGACTCCATACTCGGCCAGCACGTTACAGAAATCTTCGACCGCAACACGGCACTGGGCCACGCTCTGCGCGATGCCTTCACCACACACACCGCGCTCATTCAGGAAGAAATTAAAACCGAATCAGGCCGCAAAGTGCAGGCTTCCGTCCACTTCATCCACGACGACGAAAACCTCCAGGGGCTCGGCGCGCTAGTCACCCTCCGCGACCTCGAATCCGTGGAAGCCATCGAGTCGGAGCTGGAAGTCTCGCGCCGCATGTCGGCCATAGGCCGCCTCACCTCCGGCGTGGCCCATGAAGTCAAAAACCCCATCAACGCCATCGTCGTGCACCTCGAACTGCTACGCAACAAGCTGGAAGCCGCAAACACGCCCCAGATTGAGCGCCACATGGACGTCATCCAGTCTGAAATCCACCGCCTCGACCGCGTCGTGCAAACGCTGGTGGACTTCTCCCGCCCCGTGGAGTTGCAACTACAGGAACGTGACCTGCGCGACCTGTTGGAAGATGTAGCCGCGCTCTCCTCCGAGGAGCTCTCCACCCGCCACGTCATCCTCGCGAACCAGTTGCCGTCCCGTCCGGTCATCACCAACATTGACGCCGACCTGCTCAAGCAGGCGCTTCTGAACATCGTGCAAAACGGCGCCCAGGCCATGCCCGAAGGCGGCCACCTCGACGTAATCCTGGAGATGGACCGGAAGACCGCCGTCATCCGAATCATGGACGAAGGCACCGGAATTCCCGAGGAAATCCGCGAAAAGATTTTCGATCTGTACTTTACGACAAAGAGCGAAGGCAGCGGCATCGGCCTCGCCATGACATACAGAATCCTGCAGCTTCACCATGGCAGTGTCGAGGTACAATCAAGAAAAGACCGGGGCACCGAGTTCCGTTTACACATACCATTAGCCACCCAGGATCGAAGCCGCCGGCACCTTCAACCTGCTGGGATAGAACAGGAAAAGGGGCAAGGATGAAGTACCCTCTTACACGCGCTGCGTGCTTATTGCCATTGGTCCTGCTGAGCGGATGCTTTTTGCACAAGCAACAAGCCCAGAATCAGCAACTCCCACTGGCTCCGCCAGTGGATGACGGCCCTGTGACCAAGGCAGAGAGCGCGCCTAGGGATACGCCCGCACCAGTGGCCACGCCTCCGGCGCAGGACAAGCCCGCTCCCGCCGCTGACACAGCCTCCACGCAGGAGCAGCCCAAGCCCACCCCGCATCACAAAAAGCCGGCCCCGAAACCTGCCACCCAGAACGCCTCGGCAACAACAACACTGCAGCAGCAGGCCTCCACCGGCACACCGGAAGTAAGCGCCATCGGGCAGCTCTCCACCGGCGACTCCGCCGACTCGCGCACCAAGACCTCCAACTCGCTTGCAAACACCGAGCACCAGCTCAACAGCATCAACCGCAAGCTGAGCACGCAGGAAGAAAAAACCGCCGCGCAAATCCGCGAGTACATCAAGCAGGCCCACTCAGCCCTGAACTCCAACGACCTCGACGGCGCACAAACGCTGGCCACAAAAGCCCGCCTCCTACTGGACGAACTCAAGCAGTAGACAGGGATCAGATTCAGGTGTCAGGGATCAAATCCGCTATACAGGAAAACTCACTATGGTCCGGTCTTACGGACTCACTAGCCAGATACGCCGGGCTTCGGTAGCCATTGCGAGCAACATTGCGGATGGGCACGGAAGACTCAGCGCGCGAGAATATAGATACTTTCTCGGCGTAGCGCGCGGCTCTAACTTTGAGGTACAAACACAGATAGAAATCGCACGCAATCTCAACTTTGGCGACTCCCAACTCCTCAACGACGCAAAGGGCCTATCGCATGAGTCGGCAACATGATGTACTCAGTCTCTGGAAAGCTGGATGTGTAAGGCACTCAATAACTGATCCCTGAAACCTGATCCCTGAAACCTGATCCCTGCTTTATCTTTCTCCCCAACTCAACTTATTCCGCAGCGCCTCAAAGAACCCGCCATCCTGCAGCCGCACAAGGTTCACCGTGTACTGCGAGCGATTACAGCGAATCTCATCCCCGCGTTCCAGCGCCACAGCCGTCTGCCCATCCACAGTCAGCAAAGTACGGTTAGGCACCCCGCCAATACGAACCAGCAGATTCGCATCCCCGCGCACAACAATCGGACGCAGCGTAAGCAGGTGCGGACAAATCGGCGTCACCACCATCGCGTCCACATTCGGCGTAAGAATCGGCCCATTTGCCGCCAGCGTGTAAGCCGTCGAACCAGTCGGCGTAGAAATAATCACGCCATCTGCGCGGAAGCTCGCCACATTGCGCCCATCCAGCTCGATGACAAAATCGCCCATGCGGGCAATCTCGCCCTTCGTCACCACAATGTCGTTCAACGCCTCAAACGTGCCATGCACTTCGCCATTGCGAACCAGTTCGGCATGCAGCATCGCGCGACGCTCAATCACATGGCAATCCGCGCACCAGCCCTCCAGCGTGGGAAACAAATCCCCAAGCCTAACCTCCGTAAGAAACCCAAGCTGTCCCAGATTCACGCTCAGCAGCGGCGTGCCCGTAGCGGCAAAGATGCGCGCCACAGAAAGCAGCGTGCCATCCCCACCAAGCACAATTACCAAGCCGGGATGAAAGCTCGGCAACTCGCTACGGTCCACAGCCAGCGCGGCATCGGTATAGCGGCCAGCCTCATGGTCCAGCACCGGCTCATAGTTCCGCTTCCGGAGCCACGCAATCAACTCCGGCAGCAAACGCCCTAACTCTTCTTTCTGCGGTTTGCAAACGATAGCAATGCGCATCATGCGGTTCTCAGTTTAAGACAGAAAACAGCGCGCCGTCTTTAGTTCTGAAACGTTGCATGTAAAAGAAACTCCTTATTGCCTTCCATCCCCGTAATGGGAGAGTCAATTACGGCAGCAACTTCCCCGCCCTGCTCGCGCACGCAATCAGCAACTTTATCAATCGCCATCTGGTGCGCCTCCGGGTCGCGCACAATGCCGCCCTTGCCCACATGCCCGCGCCCTGCCTCAAACTGCGGCTTCACCAGGATGACAGCCTCACGCAGCGAAGGCGCAGCCGCCAGCACCGGCGGCAGCACAAGCGTAACCGAGATAAACGACACGTCCATCACCAGCAGCGTAGCCGCCGGCTCCTCGGAAAGCGGGCCTGGCTCAAGCGACCGGGGCTCAAGCAGCCGCGCATTCGTACGCTCCATCAGCCGCACGCGCGCATCATTCCGCAGCTTCATCGCAATCTGCCCAAAGCCTGTATCCACCGCGGTCACCTGCGCCGCTCCATGCTGCAGCAAACAATCCGTAAAACCGCCCGTAGAAGCTCCCACGTCAAGGCAAGCGCGCCCCGTCACATCAATCTTCCACGCATCCAGCGCAGCTTCCAGCTTCAACCCGCCCCGGCTCACATAGCGCAGGTCCTCGCCCAGCAACCGCACGGCAGAATCCGCGGCAACCGAAGCTCCCGGCTTATCCACCTTCTGCTCATTCACCAGCACGCGCCCCGCAAGAATCATCGCCCGCGCCCGCTCGCGGCTCTGCACAAGCCCACGCTCCACAAGCAGTTGGTCAATACGAGTTTTGGAGGATGCAGACATGAATTGCTTTGAGGTTACAGAGGAAACTTCACAATCGCCCAAACAAAACAACGGGCACCCAAGCAGGATGCCCGCAGCTTTTTCTATACCCGATACCCTAACCCAATACCCTGTCTTTACTGCACAGACTGGGCCCGGCACTGGTCAATGCCCGGCGCATTCCCAATCTGCTGCGCCGACAGGTTGCAAGGCTGTCCATACCCCGGCATACGGCTGACGTTCTGGCTGTTGCCCGTCCCGCCGTTCTGCGAGGCCGTACGCACATCCACAACATTGCCCTGCACCAGCACCGTCGTATCCACAATGTCCTGGTCCGTGCGCAAAATCGTCAGGTACGGGCTGTCCGGCGAAGCAACATACACCTTACCCTGCTGCGAGTTCTGCGTGGAAACCACCGTGCGCGGATGCCCGTTGACCGTAATCGTCTTTTCGAGCGAATGGCTGGCCACGTTGATAATGCTCACCGTGCCGCTGCCCGAGCCGTCTCCGGTCGAATCATCATTCTGGTTCGCCGTGTAAGCACGCGAACCGTCATAAAGCACCGTCACGCTCGCCGGATTCGACTTGGCGCTATTCCCCACCTTCACCGTATACGTGGTGCCAAAGGTTGGGCTGTCATTGCCGTAAATGTCGAGGCTTACGTCGATAATGCTGACCGTTCCGCCGTCATAGTCCGCCACAACAAGCTGGCTCGTCGCCGTGTTGTACTCCGCGTAAATCGGCCCAGCCGTTGCAGGTAGGTTCGCCGTAGTCGGGTTCACCGGCTGAACGCCCGAAGCCGTAACACCCGCCGTAGAAAGCGGCAGCGTCGGATGGCAGGTAACCGTCTGCCCAGACTGGTTTTTGAACGGTGTGCACTGGTCCAGCGTGTTGAGCTGGCTATTGATGACCGTAATCGTGTCATCCCCGCGGTTCAGCACAAAAAGCCGCTGCGAATCCGGCGTCTGCACCGCATACACCGGGCACTTGCCCAACGGAATCTGTGCCTCAACCGTATTGCTGGCCACTTCAATCGAGTCCGCAATGCCATTCGGTCCGCTGGTCGGCGCATTGTTGCAGGTCGTGGAAGTTACTGCGCCCTGCGTAATCGCGTAATCGCGCTGCCCCACCACGCTCGGCCCAATCACCATAATCGGCGTCGGGTCAACCGGGATAGTCCGCAAAAACGTCGGCGGAACGCCCGAAAACACGTCCACCACGTTATCCGTCAAATCCGCGGCATAAAAGCCCGCCGAAGGCGAGAAGAACGAAAGCGGATTAGCCGTAGACTCCAGCGAAGAATACGAAATATTCTTCTGCTGCAGCGTGGTCGAAACCGGGAAATAGGTAATCGTGTGGTCGCTGTTCAGCGTATAGCCGTTCGAGCCAGTCTCGTCCAGCGTAAACGCCAGCGGACCGGGGCCAAGCGTGGCCTGCGCCATTACGGTATCACCCGAATAATCAATCAGGTTCACTACGCCGGGCGAACTCGGCGAAGGCGAAGAAATAACAGCAGTGAGCGACGACGGCTGCGCAGCCGGTCCACTGGGGTTAATGGGCGTAACAACGGGGCGATAACCAGCGCCGCATCCGGCAGCCAGCCCCATTACCATCCCAGACAAAACACAAACGCCCGCCGTACCGAGCTTCCGCTCAAATGACATACGAAAAAGACTCATTCCGATTCGTTACCTGCTTACTTGGTCATTGTAAATGAGGCAATTGGGTGCGCAGGCAAGGGGTAACCTGCGCGTCCAACAGGCACATTCCAATTAGACGCGCAGCTTTCCGCTCTGTGTGAGGAATCCACGCTTAACGGCCAACGATTTCTACCGCCGCACCCTCTGCCGCGGGCCCCTCATGCGTCAGCTTTCCAGCAGAATTATCCCACCGAAGTGTAGTCCGCGAGCCGCCGCCATGCTCATACGCGTACGTCGTTCCGTCATCGGTAAACAGCGTAAACTCCGCATTCGCGCCGGGATAAACCTTCACCTTGGCAATCGCCTGCTTTTCCTTGGTATTTTCGACAGCCGACCCCAGCGGCAAAATCGACCCTGCCCGCACAAACAGCGGAATCGTATCAATCGGCGCGGCCACCGTAATCGTCTGCCCACCGCGATAGCGTTGATTCGTCCAGTAGTTGTACCAATCCGCCCCCGCCGGCAGATAGACGGAACGGCTAGTCGCCCCCTGATCCGTCACCGGAGCCACCAAAAACGCCGCCCCGAACATATACTCATCCCGCAAATCCGCAACCTTCGGGTCATTCGGAAAATCCAGAGGCAACGCCCGCATAAACGGCGCGCCCGTTGCCCATGTCTTGTACCCAAGCGAATAAATATAAGGCAACAGCTCATACCTCAACTTGAGATATTTCTCCAGAATCGGCTCCGCCTGCTTGCCGTAGCTCCAAACCTCGTTGGCCTTGCGTGAGCCATGCGTCCGCATAATTGGCAGGAACGTCGCATACTCAAACCACCGCGTATAAAGCTCGGGATAGTCGTCATAATGCCCCACCACATCCCGCGCATCCGAGGGGTCCAACAGTACCGGATGCTCCGGCGTATGCACTGCCGGCAGATACTGCCACCCACCCGTATCGTTCGACCAGTACGACAACCCCGAAGCCGTAAAATCCAGCCCCGTCGGAACCTGCCGCTTCAACGTGTCCCACGTGCCATGAATATCGCTCGACCAGAAGATCGTCCCATTCCCCTGCGCGCCTAAATACGCATCCCGCGACAATACCAGCCCCCGCTTCTCTGGAAAATCCCTGCGGAATCCGTCATACAGCGCCTTGGTATGAAAGTACGGATAAGCATTAAAAAACTCCGTCCCCGGCCCAATATGAAAGAACGCCCCATTCGGAGGCAGATCCGGTTCCGTCTCATCCGCCCAAAGCGAATCAAACCCCAGAGAAAGAATGTCATCCTTGGAAATCTTCCAGAAAAACTTCGCCGCATCCGGGTTCGTCGTGTCGATGTCCGCCCCCGCCTTGTCATAAGGCAGCCCATTCTCCGGCGTGCCATCCGCCAGCGACTCAAACCACCCATTCTTCAAGATGATGTCGTAATAACGGTCCTCCGGCACAAACCGCGGCCACACAGAAATCATCGTCTCAAAGCCCATCTTGTGAAGCTGGTCATTCATAGCCTTGGGGTCCGGCCAAAGCTTGGGGTCCATATCAAACTGCCCCATCTTCGTGTAATAAAACCAGTCCACCACCAGCACATCCGCAGGCAAATGCCTGTCGCGATATCCCTTCGCCACACTCAGCAACTCATCCTGCGAAGAGTACCGCTGCTTGCACTGGATATACCCATAAGCCGCCTTCGGCAGCATCGGCGTCGGCCCGGTTAGCAGCCGGTATCCCGCATAAATCTCATCCGACGTATCGCCCGCAATCACAAAGTAAGAAACACGGCTCCCCGACTCCGATTGCCAATGCGTCTGCTCATTAAACCCCGCCGCAATCGTAGTCCTGGAAGCGTTATCCCACAGCAGCCCATAGCCTTTGTTCGTAATCGCAAACGGAACACATGAGCTAGCCCCACCCGGCGCGTTGTAATCATGCCAGCACCGCACCACATGCCCGCGATGATCGAGGAAACCTTCCTGGTTCTGCCCCAGCCCGTAGTAATGCTCATCACTCGGCGAGCGAAACGTCGCACCCACCACATAGCTCGGCCCATCCTGCGGCCTGCGATCATTCGCAAGCTGCGCCGTGCCATCCTTGTGGTTGTAATCGGCTTGCTCCCACCCCAGCATGTCCAGAACCATCTTGCCCTGCGGAGTCTTCACCGTCACATTCGCCCAGGGCGCAGAACCGGAAAAATACTTCGCCGTCTCCGGCATCGGCCCCGGCTTGTCTCCCGCATGCGGACGATGCACCGTAACCACCAGCTTGCCCGAACGGTACTCATCTCCGCCATTGGCCTGCGTCAGCGTCCACCCCGCCGCATCGGGCTTCGCAACAATGCCATACCCCGGCGCAGCCTCTGCCGCACTCGCATCCTTGCTAATCGTCACACGCAAAATATTCTCGGCATAAGGCTCCAGAACAATCGTCTCCCCCGGACTCGCAAGAACCGCACGCGGCCCAGCACTCTGAGCCGAAGAAACAGCAGCAAAAGAAACAAGTCCCACAAGAAGATAAAGCGCGCTTGAACACTTATTCATCCATAACCCCGTAGAAGTACATCCCGCATAAGAAATCAGTAGCCATGCGAGTGTAAATCGTCAGGGATACCAGTTGTAAATCGATTCAGTACACAACTTTCTTGTCCTTCCCTGACATCCGGTTACGATAAATACGTGAAGCCGACAAACCTCAACTGGCAATCCAAGCTCGTCCTTCTGATAGTTGTTGCGCCCGTCGCCATCAACGTCGCATGGCAACTACGCTTCTGGCTTACAAGCCAGCCGCAAGTCGCCATCTGGGCCATCGGACTCAGCGCACTCCTCGGCCTCCTCGCATGGCGCTCCCGCTCCGGCACACCCGCAGCAGCAGCCACCGGAGCACTCATATGCGCCAGCATGATGTTCTCGACATTCGTCTTCCCCTATCACCCATGGCAAACAGCCATCATCCCCATCCTCACCGTGCTGGTGCTCACCTCGCTGGCCACCCGCTTCGGACGCAAGCAAAAAGAAAAACTAGGCATGGCCGAAGAGAAACACGGACGCAACGCCGCACAAGTCTGCGCGAACCTCGGCTTCGCCGCGCTGGTATGCACACCGGCAGCAGCCTTGCTCTTAACCCGCGACGCCGGTACGTTCAACAGTTCGCTCGAAGTCCTTCTGGCATTACCCGCTTATGCAAGCCTGGCGGAAGCGGCTGCAGACACAGCATCTTCAGAGATAGGACAAGTTCTTGGCGGCCAGCCCTTTCTGCTGACCACGTTTCGTCGCGTAGCTCCCGGAACCGATGGAGCCATCAGCCTGGCCGGAACGCTCGCAGGAGTAATAGCTGCAGCCATCGTGGCCGGCATCAGCACCCTCGTACTGCACGGCAACTGGATCACGATATGCACCATTGGTACGGGAGGAGTATTCGGCCTGCTCTTTGACAGCCTGCTTGGCGCAACTATCGAACGCAAAGGCTGGCTGAACAATGACGCAGTAAACTTTCTTTCCACCGCCAGCGCCGCATTCTTTACGCTCATCCTTGTCTTGCTTTCGATTCGCAACGAGCCACTGTAAGCACAAGCGCTCAATCCAATCGCAGCCGCCAAAGCGTATACGCCAAAACCTCATGCGCATACCGCTCAAAGTCCCTCGGCCTGTCCGCAATCGGAGCCGACGGTCTCGGCGAAGTAAACACATTCAATCCATCCGCCGCGCAAATCTCGTGTATCCGAAACAAGTGCGCCCCATCGCTCACAATCACCAGCCGCTGCAGATTATTCGTTCGTGCAATCACCGCCACGCGCCGCGCAGACTCCGAAGTATTCCGGCTCTGCGTCTCCGCAATAATCGCCTTCTCCGGCACGCCCTGCGTCATCAGGTAGTTGCGCCCCACGCCGCCCTCGCTGTACTCATCGCCGCCATCGCCACCCAGCGTAATCACCAGCGGAGCAATCCCATGCCGGTACAGCGTCAGCGCATGATTCAGCCGCGCGCGAAACACCGGCGAAGGCTTGCCATCCCACTCCGCCGCGCCAAAAACCACAATCGCGTCTGAAGGAGTAGCCTGGTCCATCCCGGCAAAGTAAGCAATCTGCGTATAAACCCACCCGCACCACGCCGCCGCAGCCAGCAGCAAAACAAACACTAGCACAAAACAGAGCGTCCATCCCCAGCGCCGCCGCGGGACACGCCCCTGTGGGTCCGGTGTGATTAGGTGCGTGCTCATCCACCGGCCTCCTTATTACCGCTGCAATACCATGGCAATCTCGTGCGTAGGAATCGCGCCCTCGCGCAAAATCATCCACCGCCCCGGCCCCAGGCTCAGGTCCACAATCGTCGTCGGCTGCGAGCGCCCCGTCGGCCCGCCGTCAATAATCAGCGGAATCCGGTCGCCAATCTGATCCCTCACACAAGCCGCATGCGTACACTCGCTCGCACCCTGCAAATTCGCGGAAGTCGCCGTAATCGGCAGCCCAAACTTCTCCACCACCGCTCGCGGAATCGCCGCATCCGGCACCCTCAGCGCCACGTTGCCCGTGTACGCCGTCGAGCGCAGCGGCAGCTTCGTCCCCGCGCGCAAAATAATCGTCAGCGGCCCCGGCCAGAACTTGTCCGCCAACCGGTCCAGCATCGGATCGTTGTCACGCACAATCTCATACGCCTGTGACAGGCTTGCAACCAGCAGCGAAAGCGGCTTATGTTTCTGCCGCGTCTTAATCTGGTAAATCTGCTCCACCGCATGCAGATTCACAGGGTCCACGGCCAACCCATAAAAGGTATCCGTAGGCAACGCAACAACACTGCCCTGCCGCAGACACGAAACGATATAGTCAATCCGGTCTGGTTGGGGCTCGTCGGGATGAACACGCAGAATTTCAGCGGACAAAAAGCTCTACCTCGTGCGTACGAATCGAGTGGCTACAAGTTCGGAAGCTAACACAGCACCCATCCCCGTGCAAGCTCACGCCGTCACAAACCTTCAATCCGTTTGAAGCCGCCTTGTAAGTCCACAACTGCTAGGCCGGGGATTTCCCCCGGCAATTAACAGCTCCAAAAATATTTCCAGGCTTTAGGCAGTGTCTGACAAATCCATTTGCCACCAGTTTTGAAAGGGCACAGCTTAGCCGTGCCACAAACAATCGCAAGTTCGATGGGCTTTAGCCCCTGAAGGATGCTTTTGAAGCTATGCACTTCTACGCCACGGAAAGATGTTTAATACGCCACCAACGAATAGAATCGTGAATGTACGCTAAAAATCTCCCATGCCTGTCCGAATCGTCCAAAGCAAACAAAACGCCCGTCTCAAAGAACTGCGCCGCGCGCTCAGCAAACCTCCGCGTTCCGGCGAGAAACTGGCGGCCATCGAGGGGCCCAACCTCGTTGAAGAAGCCGTGCGAGCGCGGCTTGCAATCGAAACTGTTTTCTTGGCACAGGATTCGGAACAGCTTCTGAATGATCTGGCATTGCCACCAGAAACAGAAGTACTGCTCCTGCCTCAGGAACTGCTCACTCCTACTCTGACAACCGAGGCTCCACAACCGATTGCAGCCCTGATTCGGCAGCCCGACTGGATTTGGAGAGATTTGCTGGAAGGATTGGCAGAGTACGGCAATGCGCTGATTCTTGTGCTGGCTGGATTGCAGGACCCCGGCAATGTCGGCACGATTGTCCGTTCAGCGGAGGCTTTTGGTGCATTCGGCATTGTGAGCCTTCCGGGAACGGTGAGTGTATGGAATCCCAAGGCTGTGCGCGCTTCTGCTGGAAGCGTCTTTCGTGTGCCGGTGATTGCCTCCACACTTGAGGAAATGCTTCCACTGTTTCGCCAGTTTCGCATCTCCATCTGGACGACAGCAGTCCAAACGGCAACTTCAATTAGCGATGTGGATTTTACGGCCCCCGTAGCGCTCATCCTCGGCAATGAAGGCAACGGCGTTCCACCGGAAGTCGCAGCCAGGGCCGACGGCGTACTCACCATCCCCCACCCCGGCCCCGTCGAAAGCCTCAACGCCGCCATCGCCGCCAGCATCTTGCTCTATGAAGCCGCCCGACAGCGCACCATGGCCCCAGCATCCGCACAACACACAAGGAACGCCCAATGAGCCTCTTTGACGGAGAAATCGAAGGCTCAAAACACGCCTCGAAAAGAACCTACACCGAAGGCGCGCCCTTAGCCGAGCGCATGCGCCCCCGCACCCTCGACGAATACGTCGGGCAGGAGCACTTGCTAGGCCCCGGCAAGCCCCTCCGCGTGCAAATCGAACGCGACAGCCAGGGCACCGGCGAACTCGGCTCCATGATTTTCTGGGGCCCTCCCGGCGTGGGCAAAACCACGCTCGCCAAAATCATCGCCGAAACCACCCGCGCCAACTTCGTAGAGTTCTCCGCCGTCCTCAGCGGCATTAAAGAAATCAAGCAGGTAATGGCCGACGCCGCGCGCGCCGCCGAAATGCACGCCCGCACCATCCTCTTCATCGACGAGATCCACCGCTTCAACAAAGCACAGCAGGACGCCTTTCTACCCTACGTCGAGCGCGGCTCCATCCGCCTCATCGGCGCAACCACAGAAAACCCCAGCTTCGAAATCGTCTCGGCCCTGCTCTCCCGCAGCCGCGTCTACGTCCTGCAGGCATTAAGCGAAGACCGCATCGCCGAACTGCTGCGCAGGGCACTCGACGATAAGGCTCGCGGCTTAGGGGAAATGAACCTAACCGCCGACGATGAAGCACTCGCGCTCCTCGCCGGTTACTCCAACGGAGACTGCCGCGCCGCCTACAACACGCTGGAAGTAGCCGCCCAGCTAGCCGCTGCCGGCACGCAACACATCGACAAAACCCTCGCCACGGAAGCCGTACAGCAGCGCGTGCTCATATATGACAAATCCGGCGAAGAGCACTACAACCTCATCTCCGCGCTGCACAAAAGCGTCCGCAACTCCGACCCCGACGCCGCGCTCTACTGGTTAGCCCGCATGTTCGCCGCCGGAGAAGACCCGCTCTATCTAGCCCGCCGCGTAGTCCGCATGGCCGTCGAAGACATCGGCCTCGCCGCACCGGAGGCCATGAACCTCTGCCTCTCCGCAAAAGAAACCATGGAATTTCTAGGCAGCCCCGAAGGCGATCTAGCGCTGGCGGAAGCCGTAGTCTACCTCTGCCTCGCACCCAAATCGAACTCCGTCTACACAGCCTTCGGCGCAGTAAAATCCGAAATCGAGCACACGCGCCAGGAGCCCGTACCGCTGCACCTGCGCAACGCGCCTACAAAATTGATGAAGGAACTGGACTACGGTAAAGGCTACCGCTACGCACACGACGAAGAAGGTAAAGTAGCCGACATGGACTGCCTCCCCGACTCGCTCAAAGGCCGCACCTACTACCACCCCACACAGGAAGGCCGCGAAAAACTGCTAGGCCAGCGCCTCGAAGAAATCCGCCAGATCAAGGCACGCAAAAAGGGCACGCTATCCAACGGATAGCAGCCCGCGAGCAGCTTTCACGCAACGTAATTGCCTTCAATCCTCGTAAGTCTGAAAATTCCACGCCTTCGCATCCCCGGTTTCCAGTTCCTCATCCATGCCGGTTGAATCCGCAAGATGAACCGAACCGAGCGCATCGTTATAAAGCACATCGTCAGCCGAATCCCTGGGATCAACAAATTGCCAGTTCGGCCTGTAGGGCGGTCTGTATTCGAGCCTCATATGCGCGGCCCTCCATGCGAGTGTGAGATGAGGCAGGCAGCAATGGAGTTGGGCGGGCTGCCCGATTCTTCTGTGAATTTCTCGCGCCGCAAAGGTCGCCAATCCAGCAGGCAACCACAAGGCGCATCCGCTAACTTGCATCAGCCGGTTGCAATCAAACAGGCGGAGCCAGAGCCCCGCCCGCAACCTGCCAATATCTATACTCCATTTTTCTCGCGAATGGAGTTATTTCCTCACAGAAGCCGTAGTTTTCGGCAGCCCATTCAAAGAGTCGAGCACAATCCCCGGAGTCAGCGCCTCCGGCAACAGCTTCGGCCCTGTCTGCCCCGGCGTATACAGCGCATAAGCCGGAACTCCGCTGCGCCCCAGCTTCTCCAGCGCCTGCGCAATCGCCTCGTCATGCTGCGTCCAATCCGCCTTCAGCAGCGTCACATTCGCATCTGCAAATGCCTGCTTCACTTCCGGCCTGCTCAGCGCCACACGCTCATTCACCTGGCAGCTCAGGCACCAGCTCGCGGTAAAGTCCACAAACACCGGCTTACCAGCAGACAGGCTCTTCTGAACCGTATCCTCCGACCAGGCCTGCCAACTCCCGCTCTGCGCCGTCTGCTCCACAACAGGCGCAGCAGCAAACGACTTCGCAGCATACAAGCTAAGTCCCACAACCAGAACGCCAAGCCCGGCAGCCAGCCCCGTAGACCAACCCTTCGCAGGCCACCGTCCCAAAAACCATCCAGCAATCGCCAACAGCAGAAACGCCGCCAGCAACGCGGCCAACAGCGTCGCGCCATAGCTTCCCGCCACCACCCATGCCAGCCAAATCACCGTAGCAAAAATCGGCACGGAAACCGCCTGCTTCAGCCATTCCATCCACGCACCCGGCTTAGGCAAAAGCTTCGTCCACGCCGGCTGCAGCGTCAGCGCGACATAAGGAGCAGCCAGCCCCAACGCCAGCGCCGTAAACACAGCAAACGTCACCAGCGCCGATGCGGATAGCGCATACCCGATCGCCGCGCCCATAAACGGAGCCGTGCACGGAGTAGCCACAATCACCGCCAGTACGCCGGTAAAGAAGCTTCCTGCAAATCCCTGCTTCTGCGCCAGCGATCCACCCGCGCTCGTCAGCGAAAGCCCAATCTCAAACTGCCCCGCCAGCGAAAGCCCCAGGAAGAACAAGAGCGATGCCATCAGCATCAGGACGATAGGCGACTGAAACTGGAATCCCCACCCTAGCTTTGACCCGGCAGCACGCAGAGCAAGCAGCACCGCCACCAGCGCCCAGAACGAAACCAGTATCCCCGCCGTATAAACCAACCCATGCACCCGCAGCCGTCCGCGCTCTTCCGAGCTCGACTGCACCAGCCCCAGCCCCTTCAAAAACAGCACCGGAAACACGCAAGGCATCAGGTTCAAAATCAACCCGCCCAAAAACGCCAGCCCCGTAATCTTGAACAGACCAGACTGAGCCGCCACAGGCGCAGCCGCAACAACCGGAGCCGCAGCAACAGGCGCAGTGGGCTTCACCGCAACCGGCGCTACCGGAACAGCATCCTTCGCAGCCTCAACCGGCACCGACGCAACAGCAGCCGTCTGCTCCGTCGAAGCAGCCGCAGCAGAAGCCGTCCCCGCCACAGCCGCAATCTCATAAGCCCGCCCGTGCGAAAGCTCAATCACACCATTCAGCTTCGCCGGATTCGCCGTCAGGCTCGCATCTTTCTTCAAATCCAGCGTGAAGCCTTTAGCCGTAGGCGTCACTTTCTCCGGCGCAGGATTATCAATAATCTCCTGGTCAGCCGGAAAGAAGACAGCCTGCGTCTCCCGCTGCCCCGTCTCCACATCCAGTTGGAACCCTGCCGCTGTGGGATGGAAGAAAGCCTTCGCACTCGGCGGCAGCACCTTCGGAACCCGGTTCGCCAGCCGCGCATACAGCCCTGCATCCGGGTCCACAGCCGAACCCGCGCCCGGTCCAACAGGCCGCGTAGCCTCCAGTTCCGCCTTGCCCGGAATGCACGTCTCGCGGCAAACCAGCCAGTCCACCTTCGCGTGCAAAACCGCATTTCCCGACTGCACACTCGGCGCAACCTTCAGCGCAAACGGAAACAGAACCTCGTTCTCATAGCCAAAATCCATTAGCGGCCCAATCGGCAACCGCTGCGGCGCAGGAAACTCAAGCCCCCCCGCCGTAATCCCATCCGGCAGCGTCCACTTCATATGCGGAGGCTCGCCCGCATCGCCCGCGTTCTTCCAGTAAACGTGCCACCCCGGCTCCAGCTTGAAGTAGAGCCCAGCCTTCGCCGTATCGCCGGCCTTCAACCCCGACTCAGGAATCACAAGCTGCACATGCAGATGCAGCGCATCCGCGGAAGCGCCCTGTCCCAGCGCCGGAAAAGCCGCCGCAAGCACCAGAAAAAGACCGGAAATGTACCGAAAAATTCGCATTTTATTCCGTAACAATCCATTGGACGCGCCAACCACCACCCGCGCCGCAGGGAAATTCTCCATCCCAACCACTCTATGCGCGGCCTCGCAGCGGATTGTCACGCCAATGTCATCAATCCACAGCCAACTGCGCATGCCGCCGGAAGATGCAGTCATTCTGCACCGCCTTCACGCCAGCCGCTTCCGCCCGGGCCACGGCCTCATCATGTATCACTTCATCCTGCAGCCACAGGTACTTGATTCCAAGCCGGATAACATCATCCACAATCGCCGGAACAAACTCGGACGCCCGGAAGACATCCACCAGGTCAACCCCCTTGCCCGTCTCGGCAACCGCCGCCTCCTGTGCCGCGTCCAGCGTAGGATACGCCTTCAACCCCAGCACTTCCTCAATCGCAGGATTGACCGGAATCACCCGGTACCCCTGCTGATGCAGATACTTCCCAATATTGAAGCTGGCCCGCGCAGGCTTATCGCTCATCCCCACCACCGCAATCGTCCGCGACTGGTGCAGCATCTCCTCAATCACTTCCGGCTCATTCGCCATCACTGCTCCCTGATACCCCCATCCAACAGTTTGGAAAAGGCGCAACTGGTAGGCCGGGGATTTATCCCCGGCAATCAAACCGCATACAAAATACACTGGGCTTCAGCCCATGAGGTAAGCTCTTGCTGAGATACCTCAGTCGTAAGCTCTCCCATAATCCAGCTAAAAGCTAATAGCTGGAAGCTAAAAGCTGCCTTTCAAACATCCAAATCATCATCGCCCGCAGCCACAGCCGTCCCGCGCCGCTTCGCCAACAGATAGCCCTTCAAAAACGGCTCCAGATACCCGTCGAGCACCTTATCCACATCGCCTACTTCCACCTTCGTGCGGTGATCCTTCGCCATGCGATAAGGCTGCAGCACATACGACCGAATCTGCGACCCGAAGTTAATATCTAGCTTCGAGTCCTCCAGCTTCTTCGTCTCCGCGCGCTTCTTTTCCAACTCGTACTCGTAAAGCCGCGACCGCATCACCTTCATCGCCTTCTCGCGATTCTTAATCTGCGAGCGCTCATTCTGGCAGCTCACCACAATGCCCGTAGGAAGATGCGTCATACGCACCGCGGAGTCGGTCGTATTCACATGCTGCCCGCCCTTGCCGCCCGAGCGGTACGTATCAATCCGCAAATCTTCCTGCTTGATGTCCACATGAATCGAGTCATCAATCTCCGGCGAAACAAAGACCGAAGCAAAGGAAGTATGCCGCCGCTTCGCCGAGTCAAACGGCGAAATCCGCACCAGCCGGTGCACGCCGCTCTCCCCCGCCAGCATGCCAAACGCATACTCGCCAAAAATGGTGAAGGTCGCGGATTTAATCCCCGCCTCATCCCCATCCTGGTAATCATTCATTTCGGTTTTAAAGCCCTGCTGCTCAGCCCAGCGCAGATACATCCTGAGCAACATCTCCGCCCAGTCCTGGCTCTCCGTGCCGCCCGCGCCCGGATGCACCGTAACAATCGCATTCAGCGCGTCCGTCTCACCCGAAAGCATCGTCTTCGCCTCAAGTTCCTCGGCAAACGACGAAAGCCCCTTGATATCCCGCTCCAGGTCGGCAAGCACATCCTCGCCCTCCCCGGCCAGCTCAAAGTAGGCTTCAATATCGCCCGTGCGCCTTACCAGCGCCTCGTCGTCAGCGATCAGCCCTTCCAGCCGTTTGCGGTCGCGCATCAGCGGCTGACTGGCAGCGGAGTTGCTCCACATCGCCGGATCAGCAAGCTTGGCTTCGATGTCGGTTAATTCCCTGCGTATGCGCGCCGGGTCAAAGATACTCCCGCAGGTCGCGCACCTGGTCGCGCACGGGAGCATAAGCGAACTCTAAATCGTTCAACGTCATTTTGCTCTTAAGACCTGACTTTGTGTAAGACTTGCGAGCCGCCGCGCTTACTGAAGCTCCACGCAACCAACCCGATACTCCCTATTGTACAAAGCCAGGCAAACACATCCCCATGCTCGGTATAGAACGTAGTCTCCGAGTTATACCCAAACTGCGCCACCAGCGCGTCCACCTTGTGCCGGGGAATACTCTGCCTCACCGTCCCATTCGGATCAATCACCGCCGTCACGCCGTTATTCGTATCCCGCAAAATCCAGCGCCGGTTCTCAATCGCCCGCATCCGCGCCATATTCAGGTGCTGCCAAGGCGCACTCGTATCGCCATACCACCCATCATCCGAGATGTTGACGAAAACCTCCGCCCCACTCTTCGCAAACTCGCGAACCTCATCCGCAAACACACTCTCATAGCAAATAAACACGCCATATTTGTGCGCCTGCCCATTCGCATCTTCAATACGAAACACATTCCGGCTCCGTCCCCGCGCAGTCTCGCCCACTTTATGCGTCAGCTTCTTCGCAAAAAAGAAAAGGTCGCGATACGGAACAAACTCCCCAAACGGCACCAGGTGAATCTTGTCATACCGCCCAATCCGATTCCCCAGCACATCAAACACAATCGCGGAATTGAACGTCCTCCACTCCCCGTCGTCCGCCGCCTCCATCCCCACGCCGCCAATCACCAGCGGCGAGTGAGCCGTCTGCGCAACCACCCTCATCGCATCGCGAAAGCGATTCTCTTCCTCGTAATACGAAGCAGGCGACTCCGGCCACGCCACCAGCGAAGGCTGCCCACAGCTCTTCCCCGCCACCACCGCACCAGTCTCTGGAATCCCCGTCAAATCCGGCCCGCACTCCCGCATCGCATAATGCAGAAACTGCCCAATCTGCTGCGTCCAAACCGCGCTCGACCAAACCCCCGACGCATCCACATCCAGATTCGGCTGCATCAACACCGCCGAAGCCGTAGCCTTCGGCAACCCTGGCTGCGCAAACAGCCAAACCACGCAAATCCCCACCGGAGCCAGAATCGCCCCCGCAAACCGTGTCCGCTGCGGCTGCAGAACAATCCCCGCAATCGCCGCATTCACCAGCACAAGGAAAAACGTAATCCCATACACACCCGTCAGCGGCGCAAGATGCGTCAGCAGCGGATTATCCACCTGCGAATATCCAAGCTGATCCCACGGCACCGAAGTAAACCGCGCCGCAACAAAGTCCAGCCCCGTCCAAAGCACCGGCGCAGCCATCAACGCCGTACTCAGCCCTAGCCACCTCGCAACAAACCGCACTCCCAGCCCAAACAGCCCAAAGTACCCACCCAGCACTAAGCTGTAAAGCAGCAGAATCCCCACCGACCCAATCGCCGGCACCCCGCCATGAATCTGCATCGTGTCATAAATCCAGTAGCAGTTCCCCGCATACCAGAGCACGCCGCAAAGATACCCAATCAAAAACGCCCGCCGCAGCGGACGGCGCGCAGGCAAGCCAAAAGAAGTTTTCAGGGAGGCTGAGGCGTCAGCCCCCGAGGCATGTTTTACATCCGAAAGCACCGCCCAAATCAACGGCACCAGCCCCACAAACGCAATCAACCCGCGCCACGCCGGCATAGGCCCGGCAAGAGGAAACGGCAACTCCAGCAACCCAGCGGAAACCACAGCCGCAACCCACGGCAAGCCCTTGCGAAGATTCATACAAAACCGAGTCTACCGCACACAAGAGCACCCAAATCCATCCCGCCTGCCCCCTGCACCCTTTATCCTTCCCTTACCCTTTCCGCCCACTTCCCTTACCGCTTTCTCCCTACCATCAACACATGGCTGCTCTATCCATAGCTATGCACGTTCTCGTATTCCTCTTCTTCCTCGGCATGGCCGGCTCCTCCATCGTCATCCTCATCAGCTTCGTAGAAGACATCAAGCATCTCTTCAGCAAGGAATAGAGCAAGGAATATCCCCACTCAGGAATGCGCATTCACCGGCATCTCTTCCTCAGCCTCGGTCCTGTACCGCACGCAATTCCTTCCCGCCCGCTTCGCCATATATAAAGCCTCATCCGCGCGCCGAATCAGCTCTTCCGCATCCATCTCGCCATTGCAGCAGGCCACTCCAAAGCTGCACGTAACGCGAAACACCATCGCCCCATCCACTATCGCCATCGCGGCAATCGCGCGCCGAAACTCCTCAGCCCTCTCCAGCGCACTTTCCAGCAAACACCCCGGCAGCCCAATCACAAACTCTTCCCCGCCATACCGCCCCGCAAAGTCACCCTGCCGCAGATGTCCCTGGATGCACTGCGCCACCGCACGCAGCACCTTATCCCCCATCAAGTGCCCGCGCGTGTCATTGACTCTCTTAAAGAAGTCCACATCCATCATCAACACACTCATCGGCAACTGCTTCCTCCACGCCCGCGTCAACTCC
The DNA here is from genome assembly GCF_059115385.1 of Occallatibacter sp. FHG110214_02. Classification (NCBI taxonomy): domain Bacteria; kingdom Pseudomonadati; phylum Acidobacteriota; class Terriglobia; order Terriglobales; family Acidobacteriaceae; genus Occallatibacter; species Occallatibacter sp. FHG110214_02. The sequence continues at coordinate 180,231 of NZ_JBZYWK010000007.1, forward strand.
ACCTGCAGCGTTTCAAAAATCGTTCCGCGATTCCACAACTGCGTCAGCCCATCCCTCGCCGCCTGTTCCTCCAGCGCCTTCCGCGCCGCCTCCGTAACCTTGATAGCCTCCTGCAACTGCTCCGTTCTCCGGCCCACCTTCTCTTCCAGCTCGCGATTGCTGCGCACCAGCAGCCGCACACGAAGCCAGTAAAGAGCCGCCATCACCAGCAGCGCCCCAAAAAGACACACCGCCAGAAACCACCCCGTCTGCCAGAAGTGCGGCGTCAATCGAACCGCCATCACCAACCGGCTCTGGCTCCAGTCCTCGTTTCCATTCGTAGCCTGCAGCTCAAAGCTGTACCTGCCCGGCGGCAACATGGTGTAAATCGCCTCGCGACGCTCCCCCGCATCCACCCACTTCGTTTCAAACCCCGTCAGCCTGTAGCGAAACCGAATCCGCTGCGGCGCAACAAAATCCGGAGCGGTAAAGCGAATCTCAAGGTCGCCCCCGCCCGGCCCCGCCGTCACGCCATGCGCAAACGCCACCGCCTTCTGGTTCACCAGCACCCGCTCAATCAGCAGGGACGGCCTTCCCGTCGTAATCTCACTGTGAGCCGGATCTACCGAAGCAATCCCGCCCGTCGTCGCAAACCACAGCCGCCCATTCCGGCTCTTCCATATCGAAGAGTTCGTAGCAAAGTTGCACTCCGTGCTCCGCAGCCCATCCGCCGCCCCATAAACAATGCTGTGAATCGCCTTCGCCCGCCCCGCCGCATAATCATTCAGCTCTTTCTTGCTTACCTTCCAGATGCCCAGATCGGAAGTCATCCACAGGTAGCCCTCATCGTCCTCAATGATTCCGCCCACCGTCATATCAAACAGCCCCTGGTCAGGCGTGTACGTCGTAATGTGCCCATTCTCAATCCGGTTCAACCCGCCCGGAGAAGTCCCCGACCACACCACGCCGTCCTTATCCACATACACCGACTGCGCAAAATTGCTCAGCAACCCGTTCTCCGTGGAATAGCTCACCACCCGGCCATCCTGCCCAACGCGGCTCACCCCGCCATGATCCGTCCCCACCCACAGCGACCCATCCGGCCCCATCGCCAGCGTATTCGGCCATCCCGGAACGGCATAATGCTCAAAGCGTCCCTGCCGCATCTTCATTAGCCCATTCGCCTGGTGATACGCCAGCCAGAGACCGCCGTCCTTATCCTGCAAAATCGAGTTCAGATCGCCCCTCCGCGCCGGGTCATGAATCACCGTGATGCGCCCGTCACGCAAATGGCTCAGCATCCCATGCTCTGAGCCAATCCACAGGCTCCCATCCGCGTCTTCCGCCAGCCCAAAGACAGACCCAAGCGGCACTCCCTCCCGCGTCCCATACGTGCGAACCTTCCCTGGCCCCTCCAGGTGGTCCACGCCATGGCTGTTCGTTCCCACCCACAGCGAGCCGTCCCGCGTCTCCAGCGCGCTCCAGACCATGTCCTCCGAAAGCCCTTCCGGCTTGCCAAACGAGCTGAACGCCCCATGCCGCAGTTCCACCGCCCCGCCATCCAGAAGTCCTACCCAGTAGTGACCATCGCGGTCCTGAAAAATCCTCGACACATCATCCGAAGGAAGCCCCTGCCGCGTCGTATACGGCGTAAACACCCCATGATTCAGCGACCCAATCCCGCCGTGGTTAAACCCCATCCACAACTCGCCGCACGCATCCACCAGCAGCGACACAATGTTGGAGTGCTCCGGCATCCCCGCACTCGGAACCGCAGCAACCCGCCTCCCGTTCCATTCCAAAAGCCCCTTCGGAGTCGCAATCCAAAGCCCGCCATCATGCGCCACCGCCAAAGCCAGCACATTCTCTTCAGGAAACCCCTCGCGGCCGCCATGCGCATGCAAGACTCCTCCTTGCATGCTGGCAACGCCCTTGTCCGTCCCCAACCACAGCGTCCCATCCGCACCCTGCGCAATCCCGCTCACCGCATTGCCCGGCAGCCCATCCTGCACGGTGTAGTGCCGCACTCGCTCTCCCTCGACGGAGTAGAGCCCGTTCGTCGCACCCACCCAAACCACGCCATCCCGAGCCTCAAGAATCGAGCTAATCGGGGCCTTCGCCTTGAACAAGGGCCGGAACACGCCATCATGAAACCGCAGCAGCCCCGTACGCGTCCCCACCCACAGGCCGCCATCGCGCGCCGCCGCCAGCACGGCAACGTAGTTGTCGCCCATTGCCTTCTCATGCACCGCGTCAAACACCGTCGCGCGCATGCCGTCAAAACGGACCAGCCCCTCCTCCGTCCCGAACCACATGTACCCATCCCGCGTCTGAACCATGGAATGCACAGAGTTCTGCGGAAGACCATTCTTGTTCGTCAAAGAGGATTGAACAAATTGAGTAATCCCCACCTGCCGCGCCGGCTGGGACAGCGCCAACAAATGTGACAAGACCAGAAAAAACGCACAGAGAAGCCCCGGCCGCATCCGCGATCCCTCGCTTCCCCACTGCCGGACTGGCCGCAAGTGACTCAATTGTTTGTCCCTATCCCGATGATTCCGCCACATATCCGTAACGCAACAGCAAAGGGGCCCAATTAGGAAACATCATCGGCAGAATCACTCAGAACAAGAGAACAGAAGACAAATATCCCTCTCCCTGTTTCACCCATCCAAAATCGATTCACTATTGGAAAATCTCTTCCATTGACAGCGCACTCCAACAGACTTATCCTCTCCAAGGGCGCAAGCAATCATGAATGCGCCCCCTAGACTGAGAACGCCGGAGAAGTAGAGCCGGCACTTGTGATGGCTTCCTCTCGAACGACCGTTGCTCCTGTACCCGACCGCGTGCGGTTGATTGTGGCATCCTCCGTGATGCTCACCTTCATTTCCTTCTGGCGTGCCGCCGCCATCGTCCTGAACGATCTGGGCTCATCCGCCTTTTATGCTGGCGGCATCGCGGAACAGGCCATTGGAGCCTCCGCCCCCTGGTTCATTCTCGGAATCATGCTCTTCAGCTTCGCCGTGCGTGCCGTTTACGTCGAAAGCTGTTCCATGTTCACCCGCGGCGGCGTCTATCGCGTTGTAAAGGAAGCTCTTGGCGGCGGATTCGCTAAAATCAGCGTCTCCTGTCTCATGTTCGACTACATCCTCACAGGCCCCATCTCCGGCGTATCTGCTGGCCAGTACATCGTGGGCCTCATGAATGAGATGATGTTCGTCGCCCTCAACCATCATTGGTTGCCCCAGGCGCTCATCTACCCCAACAACACCCCCTACCAGTTCAACGTAGACCACACTTCCGCCGTCTTCGCCGCCGTCGTTACCGTCTATTACTGGTGGCAGAACATCAAGGGCATCGAGGAATCCAGCGACAAGGCCCTCCGCATCATGCAGATAACCACCGTCATGGTGGTCATCCTGCTCCTCTGGGGCATCTACTCCGTCGGAGTTCGCGGCATCCACCTTCCGCCCGCGCCCTCCCCCGCCAACCTGCACTTCTCTGACGGCGCGCTCGGCTTCCTCAAGGGAACAAACCTCGTTCCCGTCCTCGGCCTCTTCGGCATCCTCATGGCCTTCGGCCACTCCATCCTCGCCATGTCCGGCGAAGAGACCCTCGCTCAGGTCAATCGTGAAATTGAGCACCCCAAGCTCAAGAACCTCAAGCGCGCAGCCATTGTCATCGCCATTTACTCCCTTGTCTTCACCGGCGGAGTCACGCTGCTCGCCTCCATGCTCATCCCCACGTATGAGCGCACACATATCTACCAGGACAACCTCATCGCTGGCCTCGCCATGTACATGGTCGGCCCCGATTTCCTGCGCATCGCCTTCCGTATCTTCGTCGTCATCGTCGGCTTCCTCATCCTCTCCGGCGCCATCAACACATCCATGATCGGCTCCACCGGCGTGCTCATGCGCGTCGCGGAAGACGGCGTACTCACCGATTGGTTCCGCAAGCCGCACAAGGTCTTCGGCACCAGCTACCGCATCGTGAACCTCGTCTTCGTCCTGCAAATGTTCACGATCATAGCCACCCGTGGAAACGTAATCATCCTCGGCGAGGCTTACGCCTTCGGTGTCATCTGGTCCTTCTCCTTCAACGCCCTCGCCATGCTCGTTCTCCGCTGGAAATACCACGGCGAACGCGGCTGGAAGGTTCCGCCAAACATCACCATCGGCAAAACGGAAATTCCCGTCGGCCTAATCTCTGTCTTTCTCGTGCTGGCCACCACCGCCGTCGTGAACATCTTCACGAAATCCGTGGCCACCGTCAGCGGCATCATCTTCGCCGGCGGATTCTTCCTCATCTTCACCATCTCGGAGCGCGTCAACAAGCGCAAGCACGCGCTCACCGAGCGGCAGATGAAGGACCACTTCCAGTTGGAGCATCAGGACCAGGTCAGCCGCACCTCCGTCGGCATCCGCCCCGGCGGCATCATGGTCACCATGCGCGATGCCTCCAATCCCTTCGCGCTCAAGTGGGCTCTCGCCCGCAACCCCGGCGACGAGCAGGACATCGTCGTCCTCAACGCCCGCATCATGGCCGTAGGCGGCCCCGAATTCCTCGCCCCCGACGAGCAGTCCTTCACCGAGCACGAGCAGATGCTCTTCACCAAGGCCATCTCCGTCGCCGAAAGCTTCGGCAAAACCGTCTCGCTCCTCGTAGTCCCCGCCGGCGACATCTTCGCCGCCCTCGCGCAATCCGCCAACTCGCTCGACGTAGACTCCGTAGTTTCCGGCATCTCCACCAAGATGACCGCCGAAGAACAAGCCTTCCACTTAGGCCAGGCATGGGAATCCCTCCCCGAGCCCAAGCGCCAGTTCAACTTCTACGTAGTCGAGCCCAATGGCCAATTCAAGGTCTTCTACATCGGACCCCACGCGCCCAATCTCAGCCCGGAAGACGTGCAGCTAGTCCACCGCCTCTGGCTGAACATGCGCCGCGACCCGCTCTTCAAAAATCTGCACCACTCCGACATCATCACCTACGCCCTGACGCGCCTCGCAGGCCAATACGCCCGCGACAAGGAAGAGATAAGCCGCGACCTGCGCTCCTGCGTCTCCACAGCCACCAACCCCGCCCCCACCAAGCTCCACCTCGGCGGCGAAGACTGCGCCGGAGTCCAACCCGGCCCCGACAAAACCGCCATCAAGCCCCCGCTAGTCCACTCGTAAAAACAGGGAGTAGGGAGTAGAAAGCAAAATGGAAAAGCCCCGCAATCAGCGGGGCTTTTCCATTTCACAGCTATTGCGGAAAGTATCGTTTGATTCAAAGCCGGGCACCCATCCACTCCCCAAGTCCAGCTAGAAGCGAATACTCTCCAGCCCTAGTTCCTGCTCCGCCAGCATCAACCGATTCCCCAGCAGTGTCCCGCGCCCACTCAGCGCCCGCTCCGCAGTCACCCGAGCCAGCTCCGGCAGATTATTGCACTCCGAAAGATGCCCCAGAATCACGTAGTGAGCACCGCCGTCATACTCCCGCTCCAAAAACTCCGAAGCCGCATCATTCGACAAATGCCCCACCCGCGAAAGCACGCGTTGCTTCACCGACCACGGATAAGGCCCATCCCGCAGCATTTCCAAATCGTGATTCGACTCAATCATCAACAAGTCGAGATTCTTCAGGCAGGCCTTAACATTCGGCGGCATATACCCAAGGTCAGTAGCCACCGCCATCCGCACCCCTTCCGCCTGGAAAACAAACCCGCAAGGGTCCGCCGCATCATGCGGAATCGTAAACGGACTGACAGCAATATCCCCAATCTGAAACCCCACGCCAGCCTGAAAAAACTCCACAGCAGGCAGCCAGGCCGGGGCCTTCTTAGGCTCCGCTACGGTATCATCAGCGGATTCCTTGTTCCCTTGTTCCCTCGTTCCTTCGTTCCCTTCCTGTTCCGCCTTCCGCATCGCCGCCCATTCCGCATACGTCATCTTCCGCTGCGGAGTAAGCTGCCTCACCCAAGCCCTATGCGTAGCCTCAGTAAAGTAAACCGGAATCCCCAGCTTCCGCGCCGTCACCGCCACACCGCGAATGTGGTCATCATGCTCATGCGTAATCACAATCGCATTCAGCGTAGCCGGATCTTCCCCCGCCGCCTTCATCCGCTTAAAAAGCTCGCGACAGCTCAGCCCCGCATCCACAAGAACCCGAGTCCCCCCACCCGTAATCACGGTAGAGTTGCCCTTGGAGCCGGAAGCAAGCACAGTAAAGCGAACCATCTTTCAAGAATACCGCCGCAGCGCGTGCAAAAACACACACCTGCATTGACTCCACAGGAACCTCACCCTATACCCCAGCCCCTATCCCCTGCCTTTTCACCCCGCCGGAATCTCAATCGCCACCAGCGTTCCCCGCCCCGGATTACTCACCACCGTAAACCGCGCCTGCGGCCCATACAGCACCTCCAGCCGCTCCTGCACATTCTTCATCCCAATCCCGGCCCCCGTCCGCTTCAGCGCCCCTTGCGGACCAGCCGTAATCCCCACGCCATCATCCGCCACCTCAATCAGCACCCGGTCCCCCTGCAACCGGCTCCGCAGCGTAATCGTCCCGCCATGTATCCGCGGCTCCAGCCCGTGCTTAATCGAGTTCTCCACCAGAGGCTGCAGCAAAATACTCGGCACCATCACATGCAGCGTCTGCGGATCAATCTCCTTCTCCACCCGCAGCTTCTCCGCCCCAAACCGCACCACTTCAATATCGAGATAATCATCCGTAAACTTCAGCTCATCCGCCAGCGGAACAAAGCTGTCATGGTCCTTCAGCAGCGCCCGCAAAATATTCGCGAGCTTCACCGTCATCTCCCGCGCCATCTCCGGCTTTGTGCGCACCAGGGAAGCAATCGAGTTCAGCGTATTAAACAAAAAGTGCGGATTGATCTGCCTCTGCAACGCATCCAGCCGCGCCTCCAGCAACAACCGCTTCTGCTCCTCCAGCTTCAGCTCAATCCGCAGCGCATTCCAAACCTTCAGCGCAATGCCCACCACCATCGGCGCGCACAGCCACACCAGCACCTGCAAGCCCCACTCATCCGTCAGCAGCGCAAACAGCCGCTTCGGATACATCCTCGCCACCCACTCATGCGCAATCTCAAACAGCGCAATCAGCAGCAACATCAGAATCTGCCGGTCAATCCTCGGCTGCCGCAAATTCCTTCGCACCCAGCGGTACAGGCTTAAATCAATAAACGGAGTAAAGTCCCAGACCTCTTCCTTCTCCATCGCCTGCCCCAGCACGCCCGCCGCCACCCCTAGCGCCGCATTGAACGGCAGCGAAAGATACTCATGGTGCACCATCGCCGGAACGGAAAGCACCACCCCGCCAACCGCGGCCTCCACCGGCCCCAGCAGCAGTCCCAGCAAAATCACCGTCTCAAACGAAATATCGGCGGCCAGAAAGTTCGGAACCGTCGTCCGTACCCACACACCCAGCGTCAGCGGAACCAGGAAAAACGCCATCAAAACGGCTGTCTGCCGCAAACGCCGCCTCTGCTCTCCCAGCAAAAGCTGCTGAAAGGTCCGCGACCGCGCCAGCGCCGAGGCCACTGCCGCGGAAACGCCCAGCTTCACCAGCAGCGTAATAAGCAAAAGGGTATGCGTCACCAGTCCAATGTATCGTGTCGCCGCCCCGCGCATCGAATAGACAGCGGCAACAGTGTTCAAGAACACCTCACCTGCAAATCAACGGAACTACAATAGGTTTATGGCATTTGAGAGCGTAACAAAGGTAGCCGACGCGGACTTTCCCTCCCGCTGGGGCCATTTCCGCATCCTGGGTTTTGAAGGCGTTGGAAGTGGAAACAAGTGTGGCAACAAAGCGCATGAGACCGAAGGCCTCGTAGCACTTGTCATGGGCGACATTCATTCCACGCCGCCGCTCGTGCGCATCCATTCGCAATGCCTCACCGGAGACGTCTTCCACTCCCTCCGCTGCGACTGCCGCCTGCAGCTTGAGCTGGCCCTCAGCAAAATCGTAGACGCCGGCGCCGGCATCCTGCTCTATGAGCAGCAGGAAGGCCGCGGCATCGGCCTCATGGCCAAGCTCAAAGCCTACGAACTGCAGGACAAGGGCCTCGACACCGTGGAAGCCAACGTAGAGCTGGGTTTTGAAGCCGACTGCCGCGCCTACGAGCTCCCCGGAGCAGTCCTCAAGCAGCTAGGAGTAGACAAGGTCCGCCTAATCACCAACAACCCGGAAAAGGTAGCCGCTCTCGAAACCGCGGGCATTCAGGTAGTAGAGCGAGTCTCCGCTGAAGTAGCCCCCGAAGAAACCTTCGAGCGCTACCTCAAAACCAAGCAGGAAAAAATGGGCCACCTCTTAGGCTTGACAGGAGCAGACCTGACCAGCCCCACCCCGCCCCAAACAGCGGTACTGGACGAGCAACCCACCCACTAACCCCCAAAATCCCGAGTGCTCCAGGTCTCTGCAGTTGGAGACCTGGGGCATCAATACCGCCAGCCCCATGTCGTAGTTCTCCCCATCTTGACTCTCCCACAAAATCACCGAGTGTCATCCTGAACGAAGCGCATTGGGCCCCGCGAACAGCCTTATCGTTCGTGGGGTAGGCGGAGTGAAGGATCTGCGGTTGCACTTGCCTTTGCCTTTCTCCAGCGCAACTACAACTCTGGATGCTGGTCCCACATCACCCTCTTTTGGAGATGTGGGACCAGCATCCCCGCCAGACTTAAGCCTTGTATCAGGGCACGACTTCAGTCGTGGCGAAAGTGCCAATAAAAGCACCGGGCTTTAGCCTCCGACCACTGGGAGGGCCACAAAAGCTTCGTGGCGCGCCAAGTGCGCAGCCGCTGCATGCAATGCAAAATAAATCCCAAATCTGTGGATAACTCTTGCGCTCAATTAACCCCTTTTATGTCACACTAAGAATCAAGCAGAAAAACGGCCCGATTCCAATGGAATCGGGCCGTTCTGTTTTTCCGCTGACTCGCTAACTCAAAAGAAAGGAGACCCCATGCCGTCAACAGCAAGCACAATCCCCTGTCCCCTGCCTTTTGCACAGTTCCGGAATAAAGAAACTGCACAGTCCCTGTGCAATCCCCCGCAACTCACACAAAACAAACGAACTGGAAAAGCACCCCGCTGTGCGCATATACACGGAGTCGCACACAACCTGTGCTACTCCCCCCTCAGCGCCTTGATCACCTTAGCCGTAGTCACAACCTGCCCCACATGTCGCTGCGTATGATCCGCCACATGAATCAGCGCTCCGCCAATGCTCGTAGGCAGTTGCCTCCGCCCCACACCACGCGGCGTATCAAAATTCGCCGTAGCCAGTACCCGAATCCGCTCATCAGCATTCGAGAACGACGCTTCCACCTCAGCCAGCAGCGCAGCCAGCGACTCCTCGCCGCCCTGCTCCGCCTTCAGCAGCCCCAGTTGCTCGGCCGTTAGCTGCCCGCCCTCGGCGTAAGTCAAAATCCGGTCCACCGACCGCGCAATATGCCGCAGATGAAACGCAACCGAAGGCAGCCCCAGCGGCTGCGAATGCACCTCCGCATCCGTCAGCCCTTCCGTCCACTTGGTAATGTCATCCAGAGCCAGCTCCAGCGCATGAAGCACAGCCCGCCCCACCGCCGGAACATCCGTATGCGTCCCGCGCATCCACGGCTCAACGTAAGGAACAGATGTGCTCATCGAACCTCGCAGCTAGACGGCGCTCTTCACGCGCACAACCGTAATCTTCGCAAAGCCCTCTTCAAACACAGGCGGCTTCAGTTTCTCGGCCATCTTGCGCATAATCTCTTCGCTCACCGAGCGGTCACGCTGCCGGTTGCGCTCCAGGCAAACCTCAAGCGGTACATCAAAAAACACCGCCTGAACCTCGTACCCAAAGCTCTTGGCCATCTTGATCCACTGCCGCCGCTCATGGGTCGAAAGGTTCGTAGCGTCCACATAGTTCCACGGCATCTTGGCAATCAACCGCGCCCGCAGCATCGACCGCAGCGTAGAAAACACCAGCCCTTGGTAGCGCTGCTCCTCCACATCGTCAAACAGGATATTCCGCAGCAAATCACTCGACAGCGGCGTAACCCCGCGCCGGTTAAACCACGTAGTCTTGCCAGACCCCGGCAACCCAATCGCCAGCACCACATAGCCCTTGGGAGCCTGCGCCGACTTCTCCGTCTGCGCCTCCGCGGGAGCCATCGGCGGGATCTCAGGCTGAGTCTCTACCTCCAGCTTGCCGGGCTGCGTTCCGCCCCAGTCTTGCGGAGGACGTTGCTGCCGCGGCGCGGGAGCCGAAGCGCGAGGCGAATAACCCGCCTCATCGGGATAGTTGGGAACAAGCGGAGCTGGTTGGTTCGACGGAAGCTCCTGGCCAATCTTGCCAGTGGCTTCAGATAGATTCGGTGCGCGTCTTGTGCGTCTTCTCATGCGGCCTTCAATACGTGCGTAATACTCAGGGGATACCATAACCACCTGCAACGCTGCAAATGCTGTGCACTCCATCACATCGCGGGGAGAACCTTTGCAGTCACAATCGACGTGATCGGAAACGCGCACGGAGAACAAAGGGAGGCTCCCACATGCGGCGCAAATTTTGGGCTACCAAACCCCGGATGGTAGGCTTAAGGGTTTGGTGGAAAGCCTGCAAGGGGACCATGCAGCCAATTTCACGGCAGCCAATTCCTTCGCCGCCGAACGCGACCGTAATTCCCCCGTTTCGTTTTGATTGGCAACTCAGCTATTAACGCGTATCAAGGAGAAATAGCACATGGCAGTGAAGGTTGGAATTAACGGCTTTGGCCGTATTGGCCGCAATGTGTTGCGCGCCGCGCTTGCAAACCCCGAAATCGAATTTGTGGCGGTTAATGACCTGACCAGCCCCGCGACTCTTGCGCACCTGCTCAAGTACGACTCGATTCTCGGCAACCTGCCGAATGAAATTACCGCAGGGGAAAACTCCATCACCATCGATGGCAAAACAATCAAGGTTTATGCTGAAAAAGATCCTGCGAAGCTGCCCTGGGCAGAAGTCGGCGCACAGGTCGTCGTGGAATCCACCGGCCGCTTCACCGACGCCACTGTCGCCAAGGCGCATCTCGGCGAAACGGTAAAGAAGGTCATCATCTCTGCCCCCGCAACCAACGAAGACGTTACGCTGGTCCTCGGCGTGAACGAAGACAAGTACGACCCGGCGAAGCATAATGTCATCTCGAACGCGAGCTGTACCACCAACTGCCTCGCGCCCGTCGTCAAAGTGCTGCTCAAGGAATTCGGCATCGTCAGCGGCATCATGACCACTATCCACAGCTACACGAACGATCAGGTGATTCTGGACTTCCCGCACAAGGATCTGCGCCGCGCCCGCGCTGCCGCCATCAATATGATCCCCAGCTCCACCGGCGCCGCAAAGGCCTTGAAGCTGGTCCTCCCGGAAACCGCAGGCAAGCTCGATGGCTTCTCTCTGCGCGTTCCAACTCCGAACGTCTCGATTGTTGACCTTACCTTTATCAGCGAGAAGGCCACGGACGTAAAGTCCGTAAATGCCGCTCTCAAGGCTGCCAGCGAAGGCGAGCTGAAGGGCATCCTCGGCTACGACGAAAACCAGCTCGTTAGCTCCGACTTCAAGGGCGACAAGCGCAGCTCCATCGTCGATGCTCCTCTGACCAAGGTAATCGGCAACAGCGTCAAGGTGCTGAGCTGGTACGACAATGAGTGGGGTTATTCCAACCGCGTCGTTGACCTGATCGGCTTCTTGGCCTCCAAGGGACTGTAAAAGGCAGGGACTAGGGACGCAGGAGCTGTAAGCCTATCCTTTAAACCTGCGTCCCAGTCTGCTGTTTCCTAGTCCCTGCGTCTCTAAGTCCCTACGTCCCTTAAAGAAGGTTTCTCGCCATGTCCAAGCTCTCCATTCGCGATCTTGACCTGAAGAACAAGCGTGTATTCATCCGCGTGGACTTCAACGTGCCGCTCACTGAAGACGGCTCCGCCATCACCGACGACACACGCATCAAGGCAACCCTGCCCACCATCTGCTACGCGCTCCAGCACCACGCCAAGGTGATTCTCGCTTCGCATCTGGGCCGCCCCAAGGGCAAGCCGAATCCGAAGTACTCGCTGCGCCCCATAGTGGACCGCCTCCGCGAACTGCTCGACCCCGAGCTAGGCTACGGCGTCAACGTCGGCTTCTCGCCTGACTGCGTAGGCCCCATTGCCAACGAGCTAGCCAGCCAGCTTGAATCCGGCCAAGTCCTGCTCCTTGAAAACCTCCGCTTTCACACCGAAGAAGAAGCCAACGACCCCGAGTTCAGCCGCAAACTGGCCTCGCTCGCGGAAGTCTATGTCAACGATGCCTTCGGCTCCGCGCACCGCGCCCACGCCTCCACAGAAGGCATTACGCACTTCCTCAAGCCCGCCGCTGCAGGCCTGCTGATGGAAAAGGAAATTACCTACCTCGGCAAGGCTCTCGAAGCCCCTGAAAAGCCCTTTGTAGCCATCATCGGAGGCTCCAAAATCTCCGGCAAAATCGACGTAATCAACAACCTCCTCGACAAGGTAGACACGCTCGTCATCGTCGGCGGCATGGCCTACACCTTCCAGCGCACCCTCGGCATCACCACCGGCGACTCGCTCGTCGAAGAGGACAAAATCGAAGTCGCGAAGGAAGCTCTCGAAAAGGCCAAGGCAAAGGGCGTCAAGCTCCTGCTGCCCAGCGACAACATCCTCGCTGACAGCTTCTCGCCCGACGCTAAGACGCAGGAGTGGGACACATCGAAGAACTTCCCCGCCGGCTGGCAGGGTCTCGACATCGGCCCCAAGTCCATCGCCACCATTGAGGATGTCGTAGACACCGCCAAGACCATCGTCTGGAACGGCCCTGCAGGTGTCTTCGAGTTTCCCAAGTTCGCCGTAGGCACCAACGCCATCGCCTGCGCCGTAGCGGCCAACAAGCCCGCCACGACAATCATCGGTGGCGGCGATTCCGTCTCCGCCATCAACCAGGCCGGCGTAGCCGACCGCATCACGCACATCTCCACCGGCGGCGGCGCAAGCCTCGAATTCCTCGAAGGCAAAAAGCTCCCCGGCGTAGAAGCGCTGACAGATAAATAACAGGCAGCAACAATCACAATCCCAGGGGAGCGTTCCTTAGAACGCTCCTCTATTTTTTGCAGAAGCATCCCAGACTGTGCCGTCCATCACCCTCCCAGCACAAGATCGTCCCGTAGAATCATCCCGGAGGAAATTTCAAGGAATATATGCCACGCAAAGACCTGATTGCCGCAAACTGGAAGATGTTTAAAACGCCGTCAGAAGCCAAGGCGTTCTTTGAAGAATTTCTACCCCTTGTTGCAGACCACACACGCGACGACATCGCAGTCTTTCCTTCGCCCGTTCTGTTGCCCACCGTCATCGAAACGGCAAAAGGCTCCAACGTATCCATCGGAGCGCAAGACATCAACTTCGCAGAAGACGGAGCCTACACCGGCGAAACCTCCGCGCGCCAACTCCAGGCCATCGGAGCAACCCACACCCTCATCGGTCACTCCGAGCGCCGCCAGTACTTCTGCGAAACCGACCAGACGGTGAACAAAAAACTCCACACCGCTCTCAAGCACGGCATCACGCCTATTGTCTGCGTTGGAGAAGTCCTCGCCGAGCGCGAAACTAACCAGACCGCTCATGTGCTCCGCAGGCAAGTAGCCGCAGCTCTCGACGGCATTACGCCGGAAATAGCCGGCCCCATCGTCATCGCCTACGAGCCCGTCTGGGCCATAGGCACCGGCAGAACCGCCACGCCAGAGATCGCCGTCGAAGCTCACTATGTAATCCGTACAGAAGTGGCACGCTGCCTTGGCGAAGAGATCGCCGACAACATGCGCATTCTCTATGGCGGCAGCGTAAAGCCTGAGAACTGCGCCAGCCTTATCCGCCACGCAGAGATAGATGGCGCACTCGTAGGCGGCGCAAGCCTCAAACCCGACACCTTCGCGCAAATCGTAAAGTACTACTAATTTGTATCCAATGAGAAACGGCGCCAGGAGGTTTCCCAGCGCTGTTTTTATCGTCCGAAGAGCTTGCCGAAGAAACTCTTCTTGGGTGCTCGCAAATCCTCGTACAGCCCGTGAGCCTCAGGCTGCGGCGGCAAATGCTCCCCAAAATAGACGGCCTTTGTGTTTGTGAGACAAAGCCGATCCGCGGTTTCCAGGTCGTACTCGGACTTGAGAAATTCGTGTGCCCGCATCATAGCTGGGCCACGGCGCTCCGCGCTGTGCGCATCACTGGCAATAATGTGTACCCAGTTCTTCCGAAGCAAATCGCGGGCCATCGCCTGAGACCGATTTCCAAAGCGGCCAATCAGAGAAGCCGCGGTAACCTGCACCAGGCAACCAACCTTAATCCATTCCGCCATACGCGCTTGATCCTGCAACAAAGTGGGATTGCGTTCCGGATGTGTAATGACCGGAATGATGCCCGCGCTAATCATGTCGTAGAACGTATTCACCATATTTGGTGGGATAGAAAAATCCGAAAACTCCACCAGCAGATACTGCTTGCCATTGATGGTGTATCGCGAAGGATCTTTGTGAAGGCTCTCTATATTGTCGTATGAAAGATGAAAATCGCAGCCAAGCCCCAGGGTTATGCGATTCCCAAGACGCTCCTGCAGTTTGTCCCTGCGCTCCCGGTTCACTTCAGGTCGAAACTCATAACGGTCGTTCGAGTGTGGAGTGCAAACTATATGCGTAACTCCATCCTCAATGGACGCTTCCGCCAGCGCCAGAGAATCTTCGAACTCTGCAGGTCCGTCGTCCACACCGTAAAGCAGGTGGTAATGAATATCAAACACGTTTAAACTACGTCCCTTTCCTGTTTCGCGCTAAAAACTTTGGCCTAATCAGCCGCGCCATTTCGTTCAGCCTATGCCGGAACAACTTATCTCTGCCTTGTTCCCGCATCATGACAAAAATTCGTCCTTTGCCACTCTAACTCGCCCGGCACAATTATGATAGCTTCCGGCCCTGCACTGTGTGCACTACAGCACACCAAATCAGTCAGTAGCGGGCGGGAGGACCATTTTGGTAACACGTCGAGAGTTTCTGGATACTCTTGCTACCGGAGCGGCTGGACTGGCACTTGGAACCAGCGCGAAAAGCTATGCCCGCATTCTTGGCGCAAATGACAGACTGAATTTCGCTGTTATCGGATTGCGAAGCCGAGCCTACGCACACCTCTCCTCCCTCAAGGCCAACAAGGACGCGGCCCGCGTTACGCACGTTTGCGATGTAGACGCTAATACCCTCAAAAAGTTTGCAGCGGACACTGCGCAAGAGATGGGTGAGGCTCCTAAAGCTGAACGCGATTTCCGCAACATCTTGGCCTTCAATGACGTAGATGCCATCACCATCGCCGCCCCAGACCACTGGCACACTCCTATGGCGATTCTCGGCCTCAAGGCCGGAAAATATGTATACGTGGAAAAACCCTGCAGCCACAACCCGGGCGAGGGTGCCCTGCTGGTTAAGGCACAGCAGAAGTATGGCAAACTGGTCCAGATGGGCAATCAGCAGCGCTCGTCTGCACACTCCATTGAGATTATCGACAAGATTCACAACGGCCTGATTGGCCGGGCATATTTTGCCAAGGCATGGTACGTCAATACTCGCGGCTCGATTGGCGTAGGCAAGGAAGCCCCGGTTCCGGCGCAGTTGGACTGGGACCTGTGGCAAGGCCCAGCTCCGCGCCGTGCCTACAAAGACAACGTGCAGCCGTATAACTGGCACTGGTTTAAGCACTGGGGCACAGGAGAGACCTTGAATAATGGCACGCATGAGGTCGATGTGTGTCGCTGGGCGCTGGGCGCGGATTTCCCTGAGAGCATCAGCGCAACCGGCGGCCGTTATCACTTCAAAGACGACTGGCAGTTCTACGACACGCTCGTTACCAACTTCAAATACTCCGACAAACTGCTCACATGGGAAGGGCTCTGCTGCAATGGCATGCGTCAATATGGACGCGACCGCGGCTCACTCATCCAGGGAACAACAGGCTCGGTAGTTCTGGACCGCGACGGCTATGAGGTATACGACCTGAAAGGAAAGAAAACCGATGAATTCAAAGCGAGCCGTGCGCAGACCTCTTCATCGGATCTGACCGGTCGCGACTCCATGACTGACGCACATTTTGCCAACTTCATCGCAGGCATTCGCAAGGGCGAGAAGCTGCATTCGCCCGTAGCAGAAGGCAACGTAGCCGTAACCATGCTGCAATTGTCCAATGTTGCGTGGGAACTGAACCGCGTGCTGGAGTTGGACACCGCCGATGGTAAGGTCAAGCACGACGCCGAAGCGATAAAGTTCTGGAACCGCGAGTACGAAAAAGGCTGGGAACCAACCATCTAAGCAATAGCGAAACACTGCAAATCCGCTGTAAACCAGATTCGTTTTCAATGAGGAGATATGCTGACAACAAACGAATTGACTCGCCGCAGATTCTTCCAATCGGGAGCACTAGCCGCAGCCGCCTGCGCAGTCAGCGGCTCAGTGCCCGCATTTGCACTGCCTAGGGAAGCTTCAGGCAAGCCCTCGCCTATCAAGATTGGTCTGGCAAGCTACACCTTCCGCAACTTTTCGCGGGCACAGATGATCGGCTTCATGAAGGATCTAGAAATTACCGACCTGAATGCGAAGGACGTGAAAGATCATCTGCCCTCCGATGCCGCAGGCGAAGATGCAGCGCTTGCCGACTACACTGCCAACGGCATCAAGCTCCACGCAGCCGGAGCAATTTACTTCAACAAAGATGAAGATGCCGACATCCACGACAAGTTTGAGTATGCCAAACGAGTCGGCATTCCCGTTATTGTGGCTGGTGATCCCACTCCAGCCACGCTCCCTCGTGTAGAAAAGTTCGTAAAGCAGTACGACATTCGCGTTGCCATTCACAACCACGGCCCTGAAGATAAGATTTACCCTTCGCCGCTCGATGTACTGAAGCTCGCAAAGAATTACGATCCGCGCATCGGCTGCTGTATCGACGTGGGCCACTGCGTTCGCGCCGGTACGGATGTCGTAGAGGCAATTCATGCCGTAGGTCCACGCTTGTTTAACCTGCACTTCAAAGACCTGACAAACCTGACCGATAAGGACAGCCAGGTTGCGGTAGGTCAGGGCAAGCTGCCCATCCGCGAAATCTTCGAGGCACTCATCGCCATCCGCTATCCCGGATTTGTCGATCTTGAATACGAGGTGCACGGTGACAATCCCATGCCAGGCGTCATCGCCAGCTTTTCTTATATGCGCGGCGTGCTTGCCGGAATGGGATACCTTACAAAAGCATGAGTTGAGGATTCATGCTCTGCTATCCTCAACTCACATCGAGAAGCACACCAGAAACGCACCCGGAGACGCACGAGAATGCGCCATATTCAACGCATAGCATCTGCGGTCTTTGCCAGAAAATTCGCATTGTACATCGTTATCGGTGTCGCACTCGTCTGCGGCGCAGTTGTACGTTACGGATTTGCGCAGGATGCGGCAGCAAGCGTGCCTGCTCTTCTTGATGGAAAACCTGTTCTGACCATTCGCTGGGGATTCAGCAACAATACATCTGCGGCCCGAGCCGCTGGCGCAGCAGCACGCATGAAAGCCGTTGCTGAGGACACCAGCGCTCCGCTTACACTGACGCAACAAGCAGGCGAGATTGCCATCGATATCCGCTGCGGCAGCGTCATCCTCATTTCCATTTACTCCGGTGATGCACAAGCGGAAAACACCACACCAGAAGCACTGGCACAGCAGTGGTCCGGCAATATGACCGCCGCTATGTAGGCCTATCGCGAGAAGTATGGCTGGCGGCTGGCATTTTATCACAGCGGCCTCTCCCTGCTTGGCTTTGCCTCCTGCCTCGCCGCATTTCTGTGGATTCGCGGTCGCAGCCGGCGCATTGCCACAACCGCAGCAGAATACCTTGCGCAACGCAGCGAGAGTACCCGCATCCAGGTTCCCTCGCGCCTCTCTTTCACCATTGGCGAAACAATACTCCGCCGCCTGCTTGCGATTACTCAAATCCTGCTGCTGGTTGCATGTGTAACACTGGTCCTCCATGCGCTGCTGATTCTTTTCCCCAGTTCGCGGCCGCTTACCACCAGCATTTATGACGGCATTGCGCATTTCACAGGCACTCTCCTCCATTCCTTCTGGACCAATCTTCCAGCACTACTCTTTCTCCTGATCCTGTCCGTGGTGCTGTGGCAGTTCATCCATTTCATCCGCTATTTCTTCAACAAGGTCGGCGAGCGGGCAATTACTATCGAGGGCTTCCGGCCGGCATGGTCCACAGTCACGGGGAGGCTCATCAGTATTGCAGTTGTCGTGCTCGCCGTGCTCATCGCATATCCTTATATTCCCGGCTCGCAATCGGCTTCGTTCAAGGGCATCTCGCTCTTTTTTGGTGTCCTGCTCTCGCTTGGCTCCACTGGCCTGGTTGCCAACATCATCTCCGGCGTCATGCTCACCTACATGGACGCATTCGAGGCCGGCGACCTTGTAAAAATCGGCGACATCACGGCTTACGTTAAAAGCACTTCCCTGCTGATAACGCGGCTCGTCACGCAACACAACGAAGTTATCACCGTGCCGAACTCGTCCATTCTCGACAAGCACATCGTAAACTACACAAGCCGCAAGGCCGACGAAGAAAGTGTGCTCATTACAACAACCGTAGGCATGGGATACGACGTTCCGTGGCGACAGGTGGAAGCAATGCTTATGGAAGCAGCCCGGCGCACAGAATCCGTACTCAGCGAGCCAATGCCCTTTGTCGTAACGCCCGCCCTGGAATCCTACTCCGTACATTATGAGCTGAATGCGTATCTTAAGCCCGGAGTGCGGAAATATATAGGTATTACGGAACTGAATCACAACGTGCTGGATGTATTCAATGAGTACGGTATTTCGATTATGACGCCTTCTTACATAGCGGACCCAGCAAAATCGAAATTCGTAGAACCGGAACACTGGTTTGACACACCAGCAAGCCGCGAGCAGACATCACAACCTCCTGCGCGAAAGTATCCTCCTGCCGGTTTATAAACGCCTCGCCACCTGCTCTCCATACTGCATGGCGCTGCTATGCTACTCTCACATCACTACATGAGTTCCGCCCCACAACCATCCTCTCAGCAAGCCAGTGCCGAACTGCCCCGTGTTCTTGGCGCATCGCAGGCCATGGCAATTGTTGTCGGCACCATCATCGGCAGCGGCATCTTTCTTGTGCCGCGCGAAATGATGCAAGACCTCGGCTCATCGTCTCTTGTCTATCTCGCCTGGATTGTCGGAGGGCTTCTTTCGCTCTTTGGCGCAATGACGTACGCCGAACTCGGAGCCATGCTTCCCTATGCGGGTGGCGAATATGTCTATCTGCGTGGCGCATATGGCGACACAACGGCATTTCTCTACATGTGGACATGGTTCGCAGTAGCAAAGCCAGCGTCCATCGCAGCTGTCACAAGCGGTCTTGCACGCACACTCGGCGTCTTTCCGGCATTCCACTGGCTCACGCTGCCTGTAGCGGGTTTGCCGCTGGTCTGGTCGCAGGTCTTTGCCATTGGCGTCACATGGTTCATGACTGGGCTGAACTATCTCGGCATCAAGAAGGCCGGCGATTTCCAACTCATCTTCACTGTGCTCAAGGGTGTGCTGATCCTGATCGTGGCCGCGCTTTGCTTTACTTCGGCGGCTGGCTCGTGGAGTAATTTTTCTACCGAATTACCGGGTGCCGTGGGCGGGTTGAACGGCTTTATGGCCGCGCTGATTGCCACGCTGTGGGCCTATGACGGCTGGAATGACCTGACCATGGTGGCTGGCGAAGTTCGCAAGCCGGAGCGCAGCTTACCCATTGCACTGATTGGTGGACTATTCGTTGTTGGTGTGCTGTTCATGGCCACCAATGCGGCTATTCAATACATTCTGCCTGCTTCTCAAATTGCGGCCAGCGAGCGGCCAGCGGTTGCTGCACTTTCAGTTGTTGCCGGGCCGCGTGGAGCAGGATTTGTGGCTGCAGCAATGGCGCTCAGCATCTTTGTCACGCTCAACGGAACTGTTATGTCTGGCGCGCGTGTGCCCTACGCCGCAGCCAAGGACCGCCTCTTCTTCCCGCAGTTCGCAAAGATTCATCCTCGCTTTCAGTCTCCATCGTTTTCACTCCTTATACAAGGAGCGCTCTCGACAGTTCTGCTGTTATTCCTATCGGAGTTCCAGCAGTTCTTCGACCTCGCGGTCTTTGCAGAGTGGCTGTTTTACATGCTGACGGCTTCGACTATCTTCTTCTATCGCAGAAAATATCCCGACTTGACGCGGCCTTATCGCGTGTGGGGCTATCCATTGCTGCCAGCCATCTTTATCGTCTGCGCAACGGCAGTGCTTATTTCAAGCTACACAAGCAACCTGAAAGCCTCTCTTATTGGCACGGCACTTATCCTGATTGGCCTTCCCGTTCTGTGGGTGATACGCAAGCTTTATGGCGCATCCACCCCGATAGAACGCGGACACATGTATTAACCGCGCCGCTTGGCAACCTCTGCATAAACTTCCGCATACTGCCTCGCGGGCTGTGTCCAACTGTAGTTTTTTACCATGCCGTTGCGCATCAGGCGCTGCCAGCTTTTCTTTTCCTTGAAAGCATTCAGGGCGCGATCAATAGCGGCCAGAAAATCCCATGAGTTGTAGCCTTGGAATTTGAAGCCTGTGCCGATTCCCTTCTCCGGGTTCCATTCGTCAATCGTGTCGTCGAGTCCGCCGGTGGCACGCACGACAGGCACAGAGCCGTAACGGAGCGAATAAAGCTGGTTCAGGCCACCGGGTTCGTAGCGGCTGGGCATGAGGAAGATGTCGGAGCCTGCCTCTACCTTGTGCGAGAGCGATTCGTCGTACTTAATCTGCACGGAGATGCGGCCGGGATAACGTGCGGCCCACTCGCGGAAGAAGTTTTCGTAATATGGTTCGCCGCTGCCTAATGCTGTTACAGCTACGTCGCGCTTCATTAACTCGTCGGCGATGCCCGCAAGAATGTCGAAGCCTTTCTGCGTGGCGAAGCGGGAGACGATACCGAGAACTGGCGTAGTTGGAGCGACAGATTCCAGACCGAAGGCGTGGAGCAGGTCGGCGCGGCACTCGGTTTTGCCGGTGAGTACATTAGCGGTGTAGTGTGCGGCGAGATAGCCATCTGTCGCCGGATCCCATTGTGCGTAGTCCACGCCATTGAGAATGCCGCGCAGGTCAGCGGCGCGGCCGCGGAGCACGCCGTCCAGCTTTTCGCCGAACTCTGGTGTCTGGATTTCCTCGGCATACTTGCGACTTACGGTTGTCAGCATATCGCTGTACACGAGGCCGCCCTTGAGGAAGTTGAACGTGTCGAACTGTTCTACGCGGTCCATGGTGAAGACATCCCATGGAAAAAGCAGCCATTCGGTAGTCTGCGGCGGAAACCATCCCTGGTAGCCTGCGTTGTGAATCGTCAGCACTGTGCCTACGTTGCCTAGTAGCGGATCGCTTGCGTAGGTGGTGCGGAGGTAAATGGGGATGAGCGAAGCCTGCCAGTCATGGACGTGGAAGATGGACGGCACACCTAGAATTTTTGTTGCTTCGAGAACGGCGCGGCAGAAGAGGCCGAAGCGCTCCCAGTTATTTGGATATTCGCCGCCGCCGGTGCCATAAAGACCCTGGCGGTCGAAGAGGTCGGGGCAATCGACGAAGTAATACTGCACGCCGTTGCGCTTGCCGCCGTCTACGATTCCGGCATAGCGGTTGTAGTAGGTGAACGGAATGGTGATCGACCGCACGGCATACTTCCATGTGCCGGTCAGGTGCGGGCGCACTACAGCATAAAGCGGCAGATAGACCGTGACTTGATGGCCGAGCTTGACCAGTTCCGGAGGCAGCGCACCGACTACGTCCGCCAGTCCTCCGGTTTTTGCAAAAGGGACACACTCCGAAGCAGCAAATACAATGTGCATGGATGCTTTTTCTCCAACCACCAACGACAGTCTATTCCAAGATGCAGGCTACTCTATTTCGATGCCGATACTGAATGATTCTGACCACGCTCTGGAGCTTCTCGACAAGCCAATTTGGAACTCACTGAGCACGGAGCACCTCAAGCTGGCGTTGGGCGACGGACGGGCGCGACGTTATCCACCGGAAATTGGTCCGTTGAGCGGGATTCCGGAACAAACGCCGGGATGTTATGAAGCGTTGCGCAAGCTGGTTGAGCCAGGTGGCGTTGTGGTGCTGTTCTCGCTGGAAGAGTTTCAAATTCCGGAGGGATGGACAGTGGTCTTCAGCGGGCAGCTTTACCAGATGGTGCGGCAGGCCCGCGGCGGTCTTGCTCCGCTGCGGCTGGAACAGGGCGAGAAATTACGGCGGTTAACGGAAAACGATGCTCCGGCAATGGTGACGCTGGCAGAACTGACAGAGCCGGGGCCATTCCGGTTGCGGACTTTAGAGCTGGGTAACTTTTACGGCATATTTACTGACGATCGGTTGGTGGCCATGGCCGGCAAGCGGATGCACCTGCCGGGGCTGATTGAGGTAAGCGCGGTTTGCACGCATCCTGACGTGCGCGGGCGCGGTTATGCCCCGATGTTAATGTCGCTGGTGATTGACGAAATTGAGCGTGACGGGCAGACAGCGTTTCTGCATGTGTTCACGCATAATCCGGCGGTTCGCATTTATGAGTCACTTGGATTTGCGACTCGGAAAACCGCTAACGTCATTGCACTGAAGAGCAATGACCTGGCGGCATAAGGTTCTGCTTAAGAGTCTGCCAGCGGATATTGCGGGTTGAATGGGAAGACTAATTCCGCCTGGGTGGGAACTGGCTTTCCATTTACGGTGGCGGGTTGGAAGCGCCAGCTCTTTACAGTATCGAGAACAAGCTGATCCAACTGGTTCCCTATTCCGGTTACCAGTGTTTCTGCTACTACTCCGCCGGCTGCATCAATATTGACATCTACGACAATCTTTTTCTCGGATCCGGGCAGGAGCGAACGGTTCTTTACAGGCGGCTTAGGCGAGAAGACTGGAAATGCTGGTGTGGCATCCTGCGCATCGGCTCCGCTGCCGGTTGCGGCCTGACCTGTGCCTTCGCCCTCGTGCGGTGTGGGAGGAGTGCCACCGCCGGCTTTCTGCTGAGGACGTGTCTTTTCGACGGGAGAAAGCGTTTTGTCGGCTGCGTTGGCGTTGGGTACAGGCTTTTTGGTGCGAGCGGCTGCTGGATCAGGAGGCAACTCCAGCCTGACGGCATGGGATGCACCAGCAACTTCCACTTGAGACACGTTGATGAAAGCAATTGACTGGACGGGAGGCTGGATGAACCCGGCTTTTGAGGAAACTCCCAGCAGAAGCAGGCAAGCGAATACGGCTCCATGAATCCCTACGGAAAGTAAAACTCCGCTGCTGCCGCGTCGAGAAGATTCCATCGGAGGCTCCTGTGATGCTTGATTGTCGCATACTTGCAGATGGCGCCGGGCGGGATATGTGCCGGTTCCGATACGATAGTTGTTTGCGACCCTATGCCTCCTAAATCCAAGCTCGGACAGAATTTTTTGCGCGACCAGTCGGCGATTACTCGTATAGCGGCGGCGCTGGGCGATGTTGCCGGACGGACCGTTGTGGAGATTGGGCCGGGTGAAGGCGTGATTACGCGGGCGCTCATTGACCGGGCGGCACGTGTGAAGGCGATTGAGGTGGATCACTCGCTGGCGGTGCGGCTGCAGGCGTTCTTTCCGGCGGATAAGCTGACTGTTGTTGAGCAGGATGTGCTGCAGTTTGATTTTGCAGAAGCTGCCGCGGCTGCAGGGCATAAGCTGCCGGTTGCGGGGAATCTTCCGTACTACATTACTTCTCCGATATTGCTGAGGCTGGCTGAGAACCATGCGGTGCTGGACCGGGCGGTGCTGATGGTGCAGCGCGAGGTGGCTGACCGCGTGACGGCGGAGCCGGGTTCGCGGGATTATGGGCTGCTTTCCGTGACGGTACAGATGTATGGGCCAGCGGAGCGGCTGTTTACGCTGCCGCCGGGTGCGTTCTCGCCGCCGCCAGAGGTGCATTCCACTGTCTTTCGCTGGCGGTTTGCGCCGCGGTTTGAGGAGCTGGGTGTTTCCGAGGACGGCTTTATCAAATTTGCCAAGGTTGCCTTTGCACAGAAGCGGAAGACGCTGGCGAATAATCTGCGGGCGGCTGGGGTGGAGGCTGAGGTTATCCAGGCGGCCTTTGCTGCTGCGGGGATTGCTCCGCAGGTGCGGGCGGAGGCTCTGACGATTGAGGATCTGGCGGCTTTGAGTGCACAGGTTGATTTGCGCGTGTGAGATGCGCACAGTGGGGTGCTTTTCCATTTCTTTTGTTTTGTTGGGGTTGCGTGGGATTGCACAGGGACTGTGCAGAACCTTTATTTGTGAACTGTGGAACTGTGGGGAAGGCAGGTTACAGGTTTCAGGTGTCAGGTTACAGACGGTTGTGCCTGCCAATGCGTACATGGGGAGCTCCTTTCTTTTGGGTTAGTGGCGCTCTGCGCGCCTAGCTAGTTAGCGAGTCAGCGGAAAAACAGAACGGCCCGATTCCATTGGAATCGGGCCGTTTGTTTGCTTTATTTCTGCTTATTTTTAGTTTGGCATATTTGGGGTTAATTGAGCGCAAACTTGGCTAGGAATTTTGCTTAATGGAATCAAGAAGTTAGGAGATATTTTTCGGTTTGGGGCTTGACAGGATTTTTCCACAGGACGGCTGGAGAGCTTGATGTGGGGAACTGGCAGTATGAATATCCCACTCTTGCGACAGAAAGAAGTCGCAAGGGTGGGGCACGGGAGGGATGTGGTGGCGCGCTCAAAAAGCAACCGCAGATCCTTCACTCCACCTACCCCACTTCGTGGGGCCCCAATGCGCTTCGTTCAGAATGACAACCGCTGATTTTTTGTGAACGGGGATGAGGGAGGCTTACAGAAAGAGAAAGGCCGCCCGATTGTTGGGCGGCCTTTTGGTTAGGAGACTGGTTGGTCTTATCTGTGCGGCGCTGAGAAGTGCGGCGCAGGGGCTGACGGGTGTGAGGCCGGGGCAGATGGCCGCGGAGCAGGCATTGACGGGCGCTGAGCAGGAGCCTGTGGATGGAACTGCTGGGGCGCGGGCTGCCGTTGCTGCTGGCCGGGGTTGAACTGCTGCGGGCCTCCGAGAGCAGGACGTGCGTGTGAGCTGGGGTTGTTCTGCTGCGGGTTGTTAAAGTTGGGCCGCTGCTGTTGCCCGTTGCCGGGCTGCTGGTTGCCGGGGCGGTTGAAGTTGCCGTTATTGCCAGGTGTGGAGCCGAAGTTTTCTCGACCACCGAAGTTGGTGGAGCCGGGATTGAAGCGTTGCGGGACTTGCCCCTGCTGATGGTTGTAGACGGGGCGGTTGATGCGTTCCTGATTGTTGCGGCGCAACGGCATTACAGTCGAGTTGCCGATGGTGACCGGCGTGTGGCGGTCACGGAGCGGCAAAAGCGTGTTCTGCGACGGTCCCTGACGGCGGACAGGTACGACGGGGGATGGACGGAAGGAGCGACCGCCGGGGTAGGCGTGCGGGAATCCACCACCACCACCAAAATGCGGGCGGTTAGGACGGTTCGGGGGACGCCAGCCGCCGGGGCGAATGCCTACGTTGATGCCCCAGCCACCGCCGCCGCGCCACCAGGGCGTGCAGGCTCCGGGAGCCCAGCCCCAACCGAAGCTGTTGTACCAGTTCCACATGCCGCACTGGAATGGCAGGTAGCCCCAGCTATAGCCGGAGACCCAGGTGTAGCCGTAGTCGGGCGTGTCCATCCAGTAGCCGTTGCCGTAGGGGTCCCAGCTTGAGTCGGACGCGTCATAAGGCGACCAGACGTAGCCCTGGTCGGGAACGTTGTACCAGTTGCCGTTCTGGTTGAGGTCTCCCCAAGCGGGGTTGTTGGCGTCGGGCAGGCCCTGCGTGGCAGGTGTGGCTGTGGCTGACGCTGTGCTGATGGCCTGGTCGCGGTCGGAGTTCCATGCGTCCCATGAATCGGGCTCGATGCTTTCAGCAACCTGCAACGGGCCGCCGAGTTTGACGCTTTCGCCGCCGTGGAGGTCGGCGTTGGTTCCGGGGCCGGCTACGTGGACGCCGCCGTTGAAGACGGCAACTTCTCCGGGGGCTTGGTCGAGCTTAATGCGGAGGGTGGCTCCGCCTGCAGAGGTGACGACCGTGCCGCCACCGACGAGGATGCGCTCGGCGGCGCGGAGGTCGAAGTAGGCCATGCCGCCGTTGAGGGTGAGATCATTTTGGCTGCCGTTGAGCGCGGTGAGCGCGAGAGCGGAGTCGGGCGGGATGCGTCCTACGGTGCCGTCATCGAATTGGACTTCGGCGCGTCCGTCGTCGCCGGTTTGGAGAATGTAGCCGGAAAAAAGCGGCGTATTGGCGACGGCCTGGTCGGTGATGACCTGGCTGGATGCGTCGGTGATGCGGACCTGGCCCTCCACATAACTGAGCCGGACCGCTTGCGACGGTGGCTGCTGTGCGAATGCCGCAAGAGAGAGAGCAAGTGTAGCGACGGCGACAGAGCCAGTCTTGATCCAATGCTTCATTGTTTTACCCCCCAGCGCTTGCCTGCTGCGCTGCTTACCTGTTGGATGCAAACACGGTTGCTTGCGATGAGTCGCGTTTATGGTAATGCAGGGGACAGGATACGGGGTGTAGGGTACAGGTTTTAGATAAAAGACTGGGACTATAAAAGGCGGAAAGACTATAAAAAGCAAAAGCTATAAGGGGCAACCGCAGATCCTTCCCTCCGCCTGAAAAACGGCTTCGTTCAGGATGACACCTCTTTGGGAGAACGAAGTTTAGTTTTCTGCTCCCTACTCCCTGTTCCCTAGTTGCTTCCCTGTTTTGCCAGCAGCTCACGGGCGCGACGGCGGACTCGCTCCATCAGGGATTCGTCATCGGCCAGAGTCTGGAGGGTGGGGCGGATTACGGAGACTTCTATGGCGCGGCCGTCGCCCAGCATATCCTGCAGGGTTTCCATCTCATGGTCGAGGCCGAGGCGGTCGTGCTGGCGGAGGCGTTCGATGCGGGCGCCTTCGAGAATGGTGGCGGCGAGGGAGGTTAGCTGGTCGCCGAGTTGCTGGATTTGGCGGTCGCGGGAGTAGTTGAAGCTGCATTCACCGTGGCCGTCGGGGCCGGTATAGGAGAGGTGCTTGATTCCTTGAAACGCTACTTTGTCTTTGCTTTCGCAGGGGCGCTGGAAGAAGTTCTGAGAGGCGGCTACGGCAAAGACGTTGGCGGCAAAGGAGGGGCTGACCTGGATGTCGCGGTCCTGGTCGGGGGCTTCAATGGGCGTTCCGGCTGAGCGGGGGGCGTTGCCGCGCTGAGAGCGGAAGTGGCCGGTGCCGTCAGGGTGCATCTCGAGTGTCCATGCGGCGGGGACGAGGCCGGCATTGGTGAAGTCTATGCGGACGGTTTTGGCGGTATCCAGGGTGGGCTGGCTATGGAGCGCAGCGACGAGGAGAAAGACGGCTAGGACGAGAGGCTTCATCGGACGGACCTGCCTGGTATTGGAACAGCGCTTTGCGCGTCGAGTGTTTGGGCCGTGTGGATGTGGCAGATGGCGATGGCGAGTGCATCGGCAGCGTCGGCGGGCTCGGGGAGTTCGGCGAGCGAGAGAAGGCGCGCGACCATGAACTGCACCTGCTCCTTTTTGGCGAGGCCGTAGCCGACGACGCTGGATTTGATTTTGAGCGGGGCGTACTCTGCGAGTGGGAGACCGGCGGTGGCGGCGGCAAGGAGCGCTACGCCGCGGACCTGGCCTAGTTTGAGAGCTGACTTTGCGTTGACGGAGTAGAAGACTTCTTCTACGGCGACTACGTCGGGTTGCCAGCGGTGGAGCTGCTCGGTGAGCTCGGCGTAGACCTGCGCGAGACGCTGCGGGAGAGTTTTGTTTTTGGGTAGGCGGATGCCGCCCATCGTGAGGCAAGAGAGACGTGGCTGGCGGCTTGTGTCCGCCGTTTCTACAACACCGAAACCTGTGATTTCCGTGCCGCAGTCGATTCCGAAAACCCGCATGGGGAAAGGATAAAGCAAGGGGACAGGGTGCGGGTGTGGGTACAGGGTTTTAGATAAAGGACAAAAGCTATAAGGAGCGGAAGCAAGAGCTATAGATATCCCACCCGTGCGCGATGAAACTGCGCATGAATGGGGCACCTGATTGTGGAATTGCATCCGATGCTGTTTCCTGCTTTTCAGCGGCTTTTCTTTGCTGGTTTCTTTGTAGCTGGCTTGGATTTTTTGGGAGTGGCGAGGGGCATTGCCGGGCGGTGGATGCGCGTCTCCCATAGAGCGCGGCGGCTTTGTATCCAGCTCTCGAATGCGCTGAAGCCGGCGGGGTTGATGTTGCATGTGCGGGAGCGGCCTACTTTTTCTGATATGAGGAGCGAGACCTCTTCGAGCCATGCGACGTGCTGCAGTACGGCTGCGGTGGTAATGCTGAGGGCTTCGGCGAGCTGGGTGATAGTGCGGGGCTGATGCGCCAGCTTGCTTAGCAGCTCGCGGCGGGTGTGGTCGCCTAGCGCGGCGAAGAGGCGGTCTATGTTGACCCTGGGGTTGTTTTTGGGGCTGGTGCGACTGCTTGCCATTGTGTGCGGCTACTCCGTGCGTGCTTAGAGCTTCTGCTAAATAATTAAGTGGATACTTAAGTATTTTCGCGTCTCGTTTTATCTGTGCGAAAAAGCACTGAAAGCATACCGCAAGGCATGGCGGGCGGGATATATTTTCTGCGTAAATTACCGGGGCGGCGGTTACGAAACAGGCTCGGTTCCCTGCTCTTTGACGTCGGTGCTGCGGGTTTCAGCGTGCATCCACTTGCGGAGCAGCTTTTGGGCGGGCTTTTCGACGAAGTGAAGGGCGATGAGGCCGAGCGCGACGAGGATGACGTAGCTGATCCACGGGTCGAAGCGGGCAAGGCCCAGCTTATCGAGAATGTGGTTGTCGTGGATGAGGTTCCAGAAGTTGAAGTGGAGGAGGTAGAGGCAGTAACTCGACTCGCCGATGAAGACAAGCGGACGCCAGCCGAGGATTTTTGCGAGCCAGTTTTGGCCGGAGAGTCCGAGGATCATGCAGGCGAAGAGCGGCATGAGGAGGCCGTCGTGGATGACGGCGTAGGGGATGTCCGGGCCTAGCCAGAGGAGGAAGAAGAGAATGATGAATCCGGCGAGGCCGAAGATCAGGCGCTTGCGGGATTCGCGGGGAATTAGCTCGTCGAGTCCAGAGAGCGCGACGCCAAAGATGAAGCTGGCGAGGTGCGGGATGGGCGTGAACTTGAGCGCAGAGAGCCACGGGGCGGAGCTCCAGCGGTCGGTGACGGCGAGGTGGTCAGGGTTAAGGAGCCAGTAGAGCGTGCCGGGGATAAGGCCGCAGATCCAGATGAGGAAGAGGCGGCGGACGATGGGCGGAATGGTGTCGGGGCGCTTCCACTTGGCAAGCCAGGGGAAGAGGAAGTAGTAGAAGGATTCGGCGGACATGGTCCACGCGGGGGTGTTGAGGAAGGTTGCGATTTCCGGCACCCAGCCTTGCAGGAGCAGGGGCGAGAGCACCATGCCGAGCCAGAAGAGCGGGTGGGTGTGCGCGCCGTACTCGCCGGGGATATTGCCGACGGCTAGGAGCAGGCTGAGGAGGTAAATCGGGTAGAGGCGCGTGAAGCGGGCCTTCCAGAAGCGGGGAAAATCGAGTTTGCCGGCGCGGGCGCGGGGAGCGTAGTTGTAGGCCAGCACGTAGCCGGAGAGCAGGATGAAGAAGCTTACCGAGGCGTAGCCCGCGTTGACGATTGGAGCGAAGATTCCGAACCACTGCGGGTTGGAGAAGTGGAAGAGAACGATGTTGACGGCTGCGAAGGCGCGCAGGCCTGTCAGCGCATTGAGCCGGTCCGGTCTGCGGATCTCTTGCCTGCGTATCTCCACTTTCGGTTGGACGTTAGAGCTGGATGGCACGATGTACGGGCAGTGGGAAAAAAGGTTTGCACTCCCTATTCCCTATTCCCTACTCCCTGATTTAAGCGGTGACGAGCGTACCGACTTTTTCGCCCATCACGACACTCTTAATATTGCCGGGCTGGTTCATGTTGAAGATGACCATGGGCAGGTTGTTGTCCTTGCAGAGGCTGACGGCTGTGAGGTCCATTATCTTGAGACCCTGTCCGAGGATTTCCATGTAGGTAATCTCGTCGTACTTGACGGCAGCGGAATCCTTGACGGGGTCTGCGGAGTAGACGCCGTCCACCTTGGTGCCCTTGAGCAGCACATCGGCCTTGATTTCCATGGCGCGAAGGCTGGCGGCAGTGTCCGTGGAGAAGAACGGGTTGCCGATGCCAGCGGCAAAGATGACGATGCGGCCTTTTTCAAGGTGACGCACGGCGCGGCGGCGAATGTAGGGCTCGGCAATCTGGTTCATGGCCACGGCCGTCATGACGCGGCACTGGATGCCCTGCTGCTCAATTGCATCCTGCAGCGCAATGGCGTTGATGACCGTGGAAAGCATGCCCATGTTGTCGGCACTGACGCGGTCCATGCCCTTGGCATGCTCCTGCACGCCGCGGAAGATGTTGCCGCCGCCGACGACAATACCAATCTCAACGCCCAGCGCATGAATTTCGGCGATTTCGGCGGTGGTTTCCGCGACTTTTTCCGCGTTGAGGCCGAAGCCACGCTCTCCGGCGAGAGCTTCTCCTGAAAGCTTGAGGACGATCCGTTTGTACATGCTCGTATGAGTATCGCATAAGTGCAGGGAGCCGGAATAAGAAAGGCCCGAAGCAAATGCTCCGGGCCTTTCATGGACCTATACCAATGGTGGCAGTACTTTGTTCTGTTTAGTTCATTTTTGCTAAAGCGAGCAGGTGATTCGTCGGGGCAGTTTCCACCGCCAGAACGTTCATGCCGAGGCTCGTCAGCAGTTCGCGGACGTTTCCTGTGTCAAAGACATGGTGATGGAGGCACCTGTTTTCGAAATTTGCAAGCGAGCGCTTTCGAAAGTTTTCAAAATCTCCGGCGCGAGGATC
The DNA here is from genome assembly GCF_059115385.1 of Occallatibacter sp. FHG110214_02. NCBI lineage: Bacteria > Pseudomonadati > Acidobacteriota > Terriglobia > Terriglobales > Acidobacteriaceae > Occallatibacter > Occallatibacter sp. FHG110214_02. The sequence goes on from NZ_JBZYWK010000007.1 coordinate 211,251, forward strand.
GCGACTCAGATCATGCTTTTCGAGAATTTCGTTGAGGTGAGTCAGATCCTCTTCCGTTGTTCCCTTTTCATAGTCCTCAAGCATGTGCGAAACAGGCGTGGGGGTTCTGTGATGGTCAAAGGTATCTTTGTAATACGGAAGCACCAGAATGAGCGACGCGCCAGGCTTTGTTACCCTCTGCCACTCTTTGAGGGCTTTCACAGGGTTTGCGAAGTGTTCGAGGTTGTGGCAGGAGAGAACGAAATCGTAAGCATTATCGGGAACCACGGTGAGGTAGGAGCCATCGCAGAAGATACTTTTGCCGGGCTGTTTTTCCGTGTCGAACACGAACTGGTTCGCATGATCGGCCCATGCTGTCTGCGCGGAAAAGTCGCAATTGTCCAACTGACCAACCGAGCAATAAATGGGCAGGGGTCTTTCGCGGAAAGCAGTGCTTGGTCCTCCGATTTCGAGGCCGGTTTTGCCTTTAACAAGAGAATTGGCAAGCTCAAGACAATGAGCTCGGGGTTTCATTAGGATTCTAAACTTTTGGGTTGCGCGATGCAGAATAGGCGTTGCCACGTATAGGCCCTCCAAATTACATCTACGCCATATCCTACGGGATATCAGTAAGGTATGACGATATGAAGAAGAATCTTCCATTTTCCTGGTGATAACCCTTGATAAATGAGAAAAATAAAAGGCCCGGAGTATCTACTCCGGGCCTTGAATCGAGCGGGCAGCGCGCTTACTCGGCTGCGCCTTCGACGGCCTTGGTCTGGGCGACGGTCCAGTCGGGGGCGCCTACCTTGAAACGGGCAAAGCGGCGGACGGTGATGTTTTCGCCTAGCTTGCCGACCTTCTGCGCAATCAGTTCCTTGATGCTGATGGCCTGGTCCTTGACGAAGGGCTGGTCGAGGAGGCAGACCTCTTCGTAGAACTTCGCCATCTTGCCTTCGACGATCTTCTCGACGACCGGGGCGGGCTTGCCGGTGGCGGCAGCCTGGGCGCGGTAGATCTCCTTCTCGCGGTCCATGTCCTCGGCGGTCACGTCGTCGGACTTGACGTAGCGCGGGTCGGCGGCGGCGATGTGGAGCGAGATGTCCTTGAGGAGTTCCTGGAAGTCCTCGGTGCGGGCGACGAAATCGCTCTCGCAGTTGAGCTCAAGTAGCACGCCGATTTTGCCGCCGGCGTGGATATAGGTGCCGATGGCGCCTTCATTGGTGGTGCGGGCGGCCTTCTTCTGAGCCGAAGCCATGCCACGCTTGCGAAGAACGACGAATGCGTCTTCGATATCGCCCTTGGTCTCCTGGAGAGCCTTGAGGCAGTCGCCCATGGGGGCGCCGGACTTGTCGCGGAGTTCCTTTACCAACTTTGCATCAATCTTTTCACTCACAGTGCTCATCTCGCTTCCTTCTGTCTCTAAATCCTGAATTACGTTGGGGATGCGCTCAAGGGCTAAAGCCCTACATCAATTTTTCCGTCTACTGTTGCCAAGGATTCAAACCCCAGCTAGCCAGTTGCGCCTGTCGGGCACATAAGAAAAGCGTGGCTCGAAAATCTGCGGCCACGCTCTCCAGTATGCGCCATGAAAGCGCCGAGGATGATTAAAGGCCTGCTTCGGCTGCCTCAGCAGAATCTTCGATAATGGCCTGAACCGCTGCCGGGGCCTTGCGGACGCCCGCGCCGAGAGCCGCATCGAAGTCGATGTCGTCAATCGTGGAGGTTTCAGCCGGGGCTTCGCCTTCGACTGCTACGGGCTCTTCCACGGCGAATGCCTTGTCGCCAACGAGGTTGACGCCTTCGGCGGCTGAGTCGGCAATCTTCGAGGTGAAGAGGCGGATGGCGCGCAGGGCGTCATCGTTGCCGGGGATCACGTAATCAACGACGGTCGGGTCGCAATTGGTATCGACAACGGCGACGACGGGGATGCCGAGCTTGCGGGCTTCCTTGACGGCGATGGCTTCGTTGTTCGAGTCCACGATGAAGAGCGCGTCCGGGAGGCGCTTCATGTTCTTGATGCCGGCGAGGTTGGCCTGAAGGTGCTTGCGCTCGCGCTCGAGGCGGATGACTTCCTTCTTGGTGAGGAGGTCATAACGGCCATCGGAAGCCATGTCGTCGATTTCCTGAAGGCGCTTGACCGACTTCTGCACCGTCACCCAGTTGGTGAGGAGGCCGCCCAGCCAACGCTGGTTGATGTACGGCTGCGAAGCGCGGGTGGCTTCTTCTGCAATGGCATCCTGAGCCTGGCGCTTGGTGCCGACGAAGAGAATCGTCTTGCCGCTGGCAGTCAGGTCGGTAACGAACTTGGATGCGTCCTTGAAGAGCTTGAGGGTCTTCTGCAGGTCGATGATGTAAATGCCGTTGCGCTCTCCGAAGATGTATTCCTTCATCTTGGGGTTCCAGCGCTTGGTCTGATGCCCGAAGTGTACGCCTGCTTCGAGCAGCTCCTTCATAGTGATCGTTGCCATTCGGCTCCTTCTTGCGTTGCATCCGGCGGTTGGTGCCGGGACCGGATTAAGCCTGCCGTAGCAGGGATTTGAATACCAGCTACTAGCTTTTAGCTCTTAGCCTGTTCGCGCTAGAACCAGCGTTTGCTGAAATCCTGAGCGCTTCGTTCAGGCTGGAGGAGCTAAAAGCTAGAAGCTAATAGCTGCCAGTTTAGCGCTTGCTGAACTGGAACCGCTTGCGGGCGCCCTTCTGACCGTACTTCTTGCGCTCCTTGACGCGCGCGTCGCGGGTCAGGAGGCCTTCGGCCTTGAGAGGCTTGCGCAGATCGGCGTTGAACTCGACGAGGGCGCGGGCTGAGCCCATCTTCACCGCGTCGGCCTGCGAGGCCACACCACCGCTGGAAACGGTGACGACAACGTCAAAGCTCGACGCCAGCTCAACCACATTGAGGCTGCGCTTGGCGGAGGCGCGCTGCTGCTCGGTGACGAAGTATTCGTCAAACGCCTTGCCGTTGACCTTCCACTCGCCCGTTCCGGGGCGCAGGAAGACGCGAGCGATCGCCGACTTGCGGCGGCCCGTACCGTAATACTGAACCAGATCTGCCATTCTCTCTCTTTTCTCTCTGCCGCCCTTCCGCAGGACGGCTATCAACTTAGTTATGCCACCGGCAGAGCAACGGGGCCCTGCGCCTGGTGGGGGTGCTTGTCGCCGCGGTAGACCTTGAGCTTGGAGCCCATGGCGCGACCGAGCTTGCTCTTCGGGAGCATGCCCTTGATGGCTTCTTCCAGAATCAACTCCGGCTTGCGGGCGAGGAGGCGGGTGAACGACTCCTCGCGCAGGCCACCGGGGAAGCCGGTGTAACGGCGGTAAACCTTGGTCTGGGTCTTGAGGCCGGTCAGGCGAACCTTCTCGGCGTTAATCACGATGACGTGATCGCCCATATCGATGTAGGGCACATACTGCGGGTTCAGCTTGCCTGCAAGCACGCTGGCAGCCTTGGTCGCCAGGCGGCCAAGAGTCTGGCCTTCGGCATCGATCACATACCACTTGCGGTCAATATTCTTGCCGCTTGGAACAAAGGTGGACATTTCTCTTCTTCCCTCAAAACAACTTCTGACCGAATTGAATTCCGGCCGCAAAAACCTATCGCGCAAAGCGCGTTTCCCCATGCCGCAAGAACATGGGACGTAATTCCACCCACTGCCGAACATCGCTGTTGGGGTGAGGCTGCGGAGCTTGCCCTCTTGAGGGCTCCTGACTCTGGGGGTTATCCGCTTTTCACGAGCCGGACGCTACCAGAAGGCGGCCTGAGTAATTGCCTGTCGGAACGGAGTCCAGGCAGACCTCGGGCGCAACACCGCACAAGGACTCCAGAATACGCGAATTTTAATTTGGAGTCAATGGGATAAAGGCAGGGTTCAGGGGACAGGGTGCGGGGCACAGGGTTTTAGATAAACGGCTGAAGGCTATAAAAAGCGGGGAAGCTGTAAAAAGCAAAAACTATATAAAAGCAACCGCAGATCCTTCGCTCCGCCTACACCAATGCGCTTCGCTCAGGATGACACCCGATGATTTTGTGGGGGAGCTTGGACGGAGGCTGGGAAATCTATGTTCCCGGTCCCTAAATGCTAGGGACCGGGGGCACCCGATGTTTGTGGAACTGTATCCCAGCTTGTCCCTATTCCCTTGCTCCTGCGGCGTGCAGGTCTTTGTGGGATGGGAAGTCCTTTTGGCTGCTGTCCCAGACGGAGATGCGGTTGCGGCCGAGGCGCTTGGCTTCGTAGAGGGCGCGGTCGGCGCTCTTGACCAGGTCACACTTGGCTAGGTCGAGGCAGGGCCTCAGGGTGGCTACGCCGATGCTGACCGTTACGATGCCGGGGGTGTAGGGCAGGTGCGGAATCTGGGCGTCGAGGATTGCCTGGCGGATGCGCTCGGCCATGGTCATGGCTCCGCTCGGCGGGGCGCCGGGAAGAAGCAGGGCGAACTCCTCGCCGCCGAAGCGGGCTACCAGGTCTGTGGAACGGCGGGCTGCACTGGAGAGGATTTGGGCGACGCGGCGGAGGCAATCGTCTCCGGCAAGGTGGCCGTAGTGGTCGTTGTAGAGCTTGAAATGGTCCACGTCCACGATGAGAAGCGAGATAATTCCCTGCTCGCGGAGGGCGCTTTGCCATTCACGGACGAGCTGGCGGTCAAAGCTGAGGCGGTTGGCAAGGCCGGTGCCGTAGTCCATGGCAGCCATGGAATCGGCGTGGAGATAGGCGTCGGTCATCTCGGCGTGGAGACGGTCGCGGGAGCTGAGAGTCGCGTTCACGGCGTAAAGGATGACGACGTTGACGCAGAGGAAGAGCTGCAGGACGAGGTAGCCGTTGTGATGGTCGGTGAATCCCGCGACGTTGGAGAAGACTCCGCGGCCACGCTCGGTCATGTAGACAGCGGGCGCGGCAATGAGCAGAATGGCGATTGCGCCGCCGGTGGCTCGCAGGCGGAAGATAGCGATGAGCAGAACCGGGATGACGAGAAAGTCGAGAGGCAGGCCATTCAACGTGAAGACGGCGACGGAGATGACGGCTACTCCGAAGAGGACCGCGGCGGTCTCAAGGCGCTTTGCAGGTGAGAAGAGGCGGAGCAATGCTCTGCGCTCCATGAGGAGAAAGAGCGGCGTGATGACCGCAATTCCCATGATGTCGCTGGCCATCCAGCTTGAAATCATCTGCGGGTGGCTTGGGTAGGCCCAGAGGCCGAGGACGATTTCCAGAAAGCCGGTTGAGGTGACGGGCGCGAGGAGTATGCCGAAGCCGATAAACCGGATGAGAGTGCTGGGCTTTGTGAGGTCTGGCCGGGCACCGTCTTTTTCCGAAAGCAGCAGGATGGCCACCAGGACTTCGACGGTGTTGCCGACGGAGTAAAGCAGCGAACGCTGGATGGAAAAACCAAAGCCGAGGTGGACGAATGTGTTGAGGACGATGCTGGCGGCGATGTAGCTGCTCCAGTAGCGGCGCGCGATGGGAAGCAGCAGGGCTATCAGGAGTCCGTTTGCGGGCCAGACGATGTCAGAGACTGCCGGCATGCGGGTGAGCGCGTTTCCGCCCCACGAGGCAACAAGGTACAGGCCAAGCACGCAGGCAAAGCGTGTGAAAGAGTCCGGGGTGGCCAGTGCCTTCAGGCGGGCGGTCAGGGATGGGAACGCAGGCTGCACAGAGCCGGTTTGCACTGCTGTAGAAATAGCCTTCATCCGTCTTACACTGCCTCCAAAAGTTCCGTACGCGTGCGTGGCCCAAGTGTTTTTTGTCGAAGACACAGGAGCGGAAAAATACCTCCGCAGGTAAGCACCGGTGTCTTAACCAGTCAGCCTTACGCATGGAAACAAGTCGCGATCCCGAAACGTGTGGAGTTGAGGATTCCCGCTTGTGAGCTCTTTGTTTGCTACCAGCATAGCCCTAGTTGATAAAGAAGGAAAGAAAACTTTCTGTTATTTACGAGACCGAAATGGAGTCTTTTTACCGGATTGTTATCTGCCTGAACCCTCGGAGAGGCGATTTGTTGCGCTGGCGCGCGAGAGGGTGTCCCGGATGTTGTTGATTACTTGGACGGAAGGAGTTTGCGCTGCAGGTCTTCCAGCGAGTGGCCGCGAGTTTCCGGATAGGTAAAGAGCACGACGAGGAACTGCAGGGCGGTCATTCCGGCAAAGAAGGTGAACGGAGCGCTGGGGCTCACGTTGGCCACGATGATGGGGAAGACAAGCTGCAGGATGGTGTTCATAATCCAGTGGGCGGAGTTGCCAATTCCCTGCCCCTTGCTGCGGACTGCGTTGGGGAAGACTTCGCCGATATAGACCCAGATGACCGCGCCCTGCGAGAGCGCGAAGAAGGCGATATAGATGACGAAGAACCAGACGAGCAGGCCGTGGCTTGTGTTGGCGTGCAGGAGCCAGGAGACTGCGCCGAGGCAGATGGCAGTGCCGACAGCGCCGATAAGCAGCAGCGTTTTGCGGCCCAGCTTGTCGATGACGCTCATGCCGACGATGGTGAAGATGAGATTGGTGAAGCCGATGGCGATGGCCTGCTTGTCTCCGGAGAGTTGCGTGAAGCCGGCAGAGAGAAAGATGCTGGGCAGGTAATAGAGGATGGAGTTGATTCCGGAAAGCTGGTTGAAGAGGCCGATGGTGATGGCGAGGAAGAGCGGGTAGCGGTACTTCCAGCGGAAGACAGGCTCGTTGGCAGTGGCTTTTTCCTGCTGGAGCGCGGCGCGGATATCTGCCAGTTCGGCTTCGGGGTTGGGGTCGCCCATCTGCTTGAGGATGGCGAGGGCTTCGTCGATACGGTTCTGCGAGACGGACCAGCGCGGGCTGCGTGGGATTCCGAAGAGAAGAATGAGGAAACCGACGGCCGGGATGGCGGCGACGCCTACCTGCCAGCGCCACTCATTGGCACCGAGCAAGAGCGTGCGGATGAAGTAGTTCGACATGTAGGCGAGCAGGATGCCGAGGACTACGTTGAACTGGAAGGCTCCGACGAGGCGGCCGCGCCACTTGGCGGGGGCCAACTCTGCAATATAGACGGGACCGAGGACGCTGGATGCTCCGATGCCTACGCCGCCGATGAAGCGGAAGACCATGAGCGAGTTCCAGTCCCATGCGAGGGCGCTGCCGATGGCGGAAATGATGTAAAGGACGGCGGTGATGCGCAGCGTCTCACGGCCACCGAAGCGCTGGCCGAGATTGCCGGCGGCGAGCGAGCCGATGACCGTGCCGATGAGCGCGATGGCGACGGTCCAGCCTTTGCCGCTGGGGCTGAGGTTATAGAGATGGACGAGCGCGTCGATTGCGCCGGAGATAACTACCGTGTCAAACCCAAAAAGAAGGCCGCCGAGTGCGCCGGTGAGCGTGGCCTTGGCCAGGTTGAAATTTAGCTTCATGTTTTTTGGTGTGGCCTGTCACATCGATATTGGTAACGCAACCATAGTACAGGGTTCAGCGTACAGGGTGTGGGGTACAGGGTTTTAGATAAAAAGCAAAAGCTATAAAGGGATGTATATATCCAAGTCCCCAACTGCAAGGACCTGGGGCACTCGAAGTTTGTGGAACTGCATCCCAGCTTATCCCTTGAACCAAGCTCGAAAACATATCTCTTATTCATATGAGGTTTACTCGAAGGCGAAAACCTGCATCTAAGCCATTGGGGAATTCTGTATTGATAGTGACACTTAGGACTAGCTCCTTGGGAATTCCATATTCTGAAAAGTGAGGTTGAAGCTCCCCCGATGAATGTGTTTTCAGGAAACAAGGTAGTATTTTTGCGCGCAGCGGCATATCTTGCAGTGGCTGCAGGACTGACCGCGGGCATGTTGAGTGCACAAGGCACGCCCGATGTGCTGGTGCTGGCCAATGGCGATACGTTGCACGGCAAACTGGTGAATGAGATTGGCGGTAATGTCACCTTCCATAGCGATATGGTGGGCGATGTCACTGTGGGTTGGGACAAGGTTAAGGAGTTGCATTCAAGCCAGCAGTTCGCGATTATTCCCAAAGGCGTGGAACTGCAGGGCAAGAAGAAGGCTTCGCAGGTTCCCACGGGCTCTGTGGACGTAACGAACCAGGCGCTGACTGTGACAGGAGCCAATGCTCCGGGCACGGCGATTCCGGTGGCGAACACGGCTTACATTGTGGACCAGCCGACGGTGGACAAGCTACTGCATCATCATCCGAGCTTTATGCAGGGCTGGAATGGCGCGGCGACCGCGGGTGCGTCGATTGTGAGCGCCTCGCAGAACTCCTATAACGTGACCGCTGGCGTGGGGCTGATTCGCCAGGTTCCGGATGTGCCGTGGCTTGCGCCGCGCTACCGCACGGCGATTGACTTCAACGAGGCGTATGGCAAGATTACGCAGCCTGCGTACACGATTCCCGGCACGGGTGGCGCTGTTGACACGGTTGTGCCTGAATCGTATACGAAATCGTCGGTGATGCATGCGGACGCGGAGCAGGATTGGTATGTTTCTTCCCGCGCCTACCTGCTGGCTCTGACAGCTTTTGATCATAACTACTCGCAGGACCTGGATCTGCAGCAGATTTATGGCGGCGGCTTTGGCTACACGGTCTTCAAGCGGCCCGTTCAGCAACTGGATGTGAAGGGCACCGCGCAGTATGAGAAGCAGTCGTTCGGCGGCACTCCGGCTACGGACACCACGCCGGCGATTCCGGGCACGACGAACAACCTCATCAGCTCGACCTTTGGGGCTTCGTATCTCTTCCACAACAAGTTCTTCAACTTCACGCAGGGCGTTGCGTTTATTCCGGCGTGGAACCAGACAGACGCGTGGAGCTTCTCAGAGACGAACCTGGTGAGCTTCCCTACGTACAAGAACCTGAGCTTCTCGCTGGGTACGCAGGATAGCTACCTGAACGATGTTCCGGTTGCGTATCCTCCTACGCAGAACAACTCGTTCCAGTTCACGATGGGCTTCTCTTACGCGATTAAGTCGAAGTACTAGTGGTCGGGGATCAGTGGTCAATGGTCAGAAGAGGCGCGGCGACTGCCGCGCCTCTGTTTTTTTGCTGGCCGCTGAGGACTGGCAACTGATAACTGTTTTTCTGCTAGTAAAGCGATAAAGCTAGTCAGAAGCAGCCCTGGTCGGGTAGAGTTTCTTCCGGTTGCCGAATCAACATGGCATAGATTTCCGGAGGACCCAATGGCACGTCGTTGTTTGCTATTTGCTGCTTCCCTGCTGGTTGCATCATCTTTTACCGCATTTGCGCAGGAGCAGCCGAAATATCTTGATACCAAGCTTTCCGCGCAAGAGCGCGCGCATGACCTGGTAAGCCGCATGACGCTGCAGGAGAAGGCCGAGCAGCTTGAGGACTGGGCAACGGCGATTCCTCGGCTTGGCATTCCTGACTACCAGACGTGGAACGAGTCTCTGCATGGCGTGGCGCGCGCAGGCTACGCGACGGTCTTCCCGCAGGCCATCGGCATGGCGGCCACGTGGGATACAAAGATGGTGCATGAGATGGGCAATGTGATCTCCGAGGAAGCGCGCGCGAAATACAACCAGGCACAGCGTGAGGGGAACCACCGCATCTTTTACGGGCTCACCTTCTGGTCGCCGAATATCAACATCTTTCGCGATCCGCGCTGGGGGCGCGGGCAGGAGACTTATGGCGAAGACCCGTATCTGACCGGGCGGCTGGGCATTGCGTTTATTGGCGGCGTGCAGGGGCCAGATCCGGAGCATCCGCGGGCAATCGCGACGAGCAAGCACTTTGCGGTGCACTCGGGACCGGAGTCCACACGCCACACGGCGGATGTGGACCCAAGCGCGCACGATCTCGAAGACACTTACCTGCCGGCCTTTCGCGCAACGGTTACCGAGGGCCACGTTGGCTCGGTGATGTGCGCCTATAACTCGATTAACAAGTTTGCGGCCTGCACAAACCAGATGCTGCTCAAAGAGCATCTGCGCGATGCGTGGGGCTTCAAGGGCTTTGTTGTCTCCGACTGCGGCGCGATTGTGGATGTGCACCAGGGACACAAGCAACAGCCGGATATCGAGCATGCTTCCGCAGAGTCGCTGAAGGCTGGTACGGATCTGTCGTGTAGCATCTGGACGCCGGGTTTCAACTCGCTGGCCAAGGCCGTACAGCAGGGACTGGTGAGTGAAGACCTTGTAACACAGGCGGCGGAACGGCTCTACACGGCACGCTTTGAGCTTGGCTTGTTTGATCCGCAAGGATCGAATCCGGGCGACAAGATTCCCTTCTCCGTTGTAGGCGGCGAGGTAAACCGGGCTAAAGCGCTGAAGGCTGCCGAAGAGAGCATTGTGCTGCTCAAGAATGATGGCGTGCTGCCGCTGAAAAAGCCCGCGAAGATTGCAGTCATCGGGCCGACGGCAGATCAATTGACTTCGATCCTTGGCAACTATGTTGGTACGCCGGTGAACCCGGTGACGCCTCTGGAAGGTGTCGCGAAGCAGTTCATGTCCACGCCGGTTTTGTATGCGCAGGGCTCTACGCTGGCTGATGGTGTCGGGGTTCCCGTGCCACAGACAGCCTTTGGCGGGCCCGGTGCTCTGAAAGCTGAGTATTTTGCTACTTCGGACTGGACCGGGCGCCCTGTTGCGACCGCGAAGACTTCGACAATCCAGGCTGACTGGGAAAATGCGAAGCCGGTGCCGGAAGTCGAGACGGCAAACTACTCCGTACGCTGGAGCGGAACACTACGGGTTCCGGCGGCTGGGCATTATGTATTTACGGTGGAGGCCGCGGATAGTTTCCCGTATTCTCCGGCTGAGAGCTACCGCTTTGTGCTGGACGGAAAGGTTGTGAAGGAAGGCAGCCTGCGTACGGGACATGATTTGTCGGCGATGGGCAGCTTCAAGGCAGCTCCGGGGGCTTCTCCCACGGCTCCTCCGGTGGAGGCTTTTGCGCCGCCGGCAAAGGTTGAAGTGGACTTTGCGGATAGCCAGCCGCATGAGTTCCGGCTTGAGTACTCGCACTCGGCAGATCAGTCTGGCGGCGGAGTCACGCTCAAGTGGCAAGCTCCGGCGGATGCCCTGCTGAATCAGGCTGTGGATACGGCGAAGCAGACGGACGTGGTGGTGGCGTTTGTGGGGCTCTCACCGCAGCTTGAGGGCGAGGAAATGCCGATCAAGATTGACGGCTTTGCAGGCGGCGACCGCACAAAGATCGACCTGCCGGCTGCGCAGGAGAAGCTGCTGGAAGCCCTGTCCGCAACCGGCAAGCCGCTGGTCGTGGTGCTGCAGTCGGGCTCTGCTGTTTCGCTCAACTGGGCCAATCAGCATGCGAACGCGATTCTCGAAGCGTGGTATCCGGGCGTGGAAGGCGGCATGGCCATTGGACGTACGCTGGCTGGGTTGAACAATCCAGCGGGCAGGTTGCCGGTGACCTTTTACACGGGCGTGGACGAGTTGCCTGCGTTTGCCGATTACAGTATGAAGGACCGCACCTATCGCTACTTTACCGGCAAGCCGTTGTGGGGCTTTGGCTACGGGTTGAGCTATACGAAGTTCAAGTACGGGCCGGTAAAGCTTTCAGCGGAGACAGTGAAGGCCGGTGAGCCGCTAATGGCTACGGTGCTGGTGACAAATGCAGGCGCAGTGGCTGGCGACGAGGTTGTCGAGGCGTATGTGAAGACCCCGCAGGAGGGTGGCCCGCATCACTCGCTGGTGGGCTTTGAGCGCGTGACGCTGCAGCCGGGAATCAGCCGCGAAGTTACGCTGAAGATCGATCCGCGATCGATTTCCAGCGTGGACGAGCAGGGCAACCGCTCGATTCTGGCTGGTAAGTATCGGCTGTCCGTTGGCGGGGCTCAGCCGGAGGAGACGGAAGCAAAGTCCGAGGCTGGGTTTACAGTGACGGGAACGGCTCCGCTGCCGAAGTAGTTCCTTGCAACGTAACAAGCGGGCAGGCTCAATGTGAGCCTGCCCGCTTTTCTTTTGCACAGCAAAAATGTTGTGCTTACCTGTTTTGCAAACAAAAAATCGGCGGCGCGGGGATAGCCCCTTCGCCGCCATCGGTTCTGGTTTCAAACCGTATAAATGCTCTCTGCTACTTGGGATGACGGAGTATTCCCGCCGCAGGTTACAAGAACGCAGAGAGCCCTTACGGTTTCTTTAGAAAAATCCGGGGCCGTTCGCTGCCGGGCCATCCGGGCTACCCTGTGGCGGTGGGCCCTGGCGGTGCTGCGCGCCAGAGCGCATGTGCTCACGGAACTGCTGTTCGCGTTCGGCGCGGGTGGCCTGTAGGGTCTTCCACTGATCCGGCGTCAGCTTGGCGCGAATGGCCAGCAGGAAGCGCGCATTGGCCTTTTCAAGCTCGGCACGGGCCTGGGCAACGGCGTCAATCTGCGAGAGAATGTGGGTTTCGTCCGGCTGGTCCGCGCTCATCAGCGGCTGCAGGGCAATCTCCGCCTTTTCGAGGTTGGCGTGCAGGTCAACGAGCGTGGTGCGGTGCTGCTGCAAAATCTGGTCGAAGTTCTTGCGCTGGTCCTCGGTCAGGTTCAGCTTGGAAACCATCGCGGGATCGTTCCAGAAGCGCCCCTGTACGCCCATCGGCCCAAAAGCGCGTTCCATGGGCGGACGGTGACCGCCGAAGCCCGGGCCTCCACCAACGGGTGGCGCCTGCGCACCGGCCGCTACTGCAGCCGTCAGCGCGGCTGCACCCAGCATTGTGCGAACCATTACTGTGAATTTCATCTTTCCCTCTCCCCTTTTCCTGCGTGTGACTGAATCACACAAACTTGTTGCGCCTGACTTGCCTGTTTCAGCTTTAGTTATGAAGCCAATCAGCGCGCAGTCCTATCCCCACCTCTCCTGCGTCACGATTGCTCATCAGGAGTGCCTTATTGCGAATGCAGAGCTAAGTAACCAGAGAATCCCCAGAGAGCTATTCCGCGCCACCAACCAGGCTGGCCAACGGGTCCATTGCAGCCGGAACCTGGCGGGAAACAGCGCTGTCCACATGCGCCAGCAGCGTATCGGAGTCTTCATTGGCATGCGCCGCCAGCTGCTGCTGGACTTTGCGCTGCTGCTCCGCTGCTTGCTGCTCTTTCACATTGCGCTGATACTGAAAGACGCCGCCTGTAGCAATCCCCGCAACAAGAGCACAGCCGAGAGACCAGGCGCCAACCGCGCGCCACATGGAATTGCGAGCCAGCGTTACCGCCGCGCGAGGACGGCTGTAGGCTGCGTCGCTCCAGGCGTAGACGCTGAGGCGGAAGTTCCGTAATGCCTCATTCAACTCCGAATCCTGCGCCGCGTGCCTAGTATCTATCTCCGTCATCTTGCTGCTCCTCACTCTGTTTCTCTTCCAACTCCACTGCGGGCTCATCGTTTGCCCCCCAGTTCCGTACGTACGCGTCCCAGGGCTCGTGAGAGATGCGCTTTGACGGTTCCATCGCTGAGTCCCGTCGCTGCGGCAATCTCGGCAATCTCCATCTCTTCCACGTAGCGGAGCAGGAATACCGTTCTCTGCCTTCCGCTCAGGTTCTCCACCGCGCGCCACACATGGCCCACCTGTTCCCGCGCCAGCAGTTGCTGCTCCGGAGAGCTTTCGTGGCTCGGCAGCCAGTCGCTTGCCTCGTCGGCATCCACGGCGTTGGTGCGTGTGAGCCGCCAGAACTGCATGCGGCGGTTGCGCCAGTGGTCCTTCAATATGTTGATGGCAATGCGCATCAGCCACGTGAGCGCACTTGATTCGCCACGGAAACCGGCCCAGTTGCGGTGTGCCTTCAGCAGGCACTCCTGGGTCAGGGTCTCCGCCAGATCCACGTCACGCGTGGAAGAGAGCAGGAACCGGTAAATCTGCGCACGATAGGTGGCGGCGATATGCGCGAAGTCCTCTGCGGCAATCGCTTGTGCCGATGCCATCGTGGTCATAGGTTCAAGTACGGTTCCAGCTGCCATCACTTTGATAGACGGACACATTTACGCCAAGTTTACAGCGCGCTCACATCCGAAACACGAATGCGCGGTTCCAAAAGATTCGCGGCGCTTAAAAATTCCATCGCTTCTTGTCGCAGAAACTGCCATACTGTCAAGAACAGGCTGCCCCGGTGCTCGCGGAACAACTTCAAGCAGGACCGCACGTTATCAATTTGCGTAGACGCCTCTTGTTTTACGGATACCGCCTATTGTTTTTTGCATCTTTCGCGCAGCAGTGAGAAAATATCTGAAACAACGCCGTGCTTGAAACGTCCTTATCTTGTGCAGTGTCAAGCAATTGGCGTGACGTAGCGGACCATCTGCCGTAACTGCAGCAGCATGGCAATCAACGTGCTTCCAAGATATTTCCGGGGAGTTGTTCCCCGGCCTTTTGCAAGTCCAGGTACCTCACGATGGAGACGAATCTTTCCAACCGGCTGCAGGCGATGCTGCTGGCTGTCTTTACGGCGGCCCTGGTACTGCTGGCTGTGTGGAATTTTCGCCAGGAGGGCACCTTCTCCCAGCCGGATGACGGCGTGTGGTGGCGCGAAGCTCCGAATGGCGCAGGCCTGATTGCGCAACGCGTTCTTCCCGGAAGCCCCGGCGCTATTGCCGGAGTGCAGGTGAACGATCTGCTGACCGACGTGGATTATGCCCCGGTTGCTCAGGTGGATGAGCTGGAACGGCTGCAGTCTGGTTCGCACAACACTACTTTCACAACCCATGTGCCGGTAGCTCACGTGGCGGACCTGGAACGTGCCCTGTATCGCGTTGGCGCTTTCGGGACTCTGGGCTACTCCATTACGCGCAACGGCTATGCGTTTGAGACGCCGCTGCCGGTAATTCCCGCGCCGGTGGACCGCAGCCTCTTTGAGGCAGAGCGCGTTATCGGGCTTATCTATCTGGCCATTGGTTTATATGTGCTCTTCCGCCGCTGGACAGCGCCGCGAGCCATGCACTTCTATCTCTTCTGCCTGGTGTCGTTCGCTCTCTATGCGCTGAAGTATACCGGCAAGCTGGACGTGCTGGACTGGACGGTTCTGTGTGGCAACCACCTTGCCGAGGCTCTGCAGCCGGCGCTCTTTCTGCACTTTGCGCTCAGCTTTCCGGAAGAACGTTTGCGCAAGAGCGGTCGCAAGTGGGTTCTGCCTTTCATCTACGCGCCGGGAGCGGCTGTTCTGGGGCTGTGGGTGTGGGCTATTACGCGCTGGCAGGCGTCCGGTCTGCTGTCGCATCGTCTGGACCAGGTAAGCACTTCCTACGACGCGCTCTTTTATCTGCTGGCTGCGGCGCAGTTCCTGTGGAGCTATCGCAGGGCCGACCAGCCTCTGCTGCGCCAACAGCTCAAGTGGCTCACGCGCGGTGCGCTGCTGGCGGTGCTGCCGTTTACGTTGCTCAACGCAATTCCCTTCCTTCTGGACCTGCGCATCCCCACAATCATCACGCGGCTGGCGGGGCTTTCGCTGATCCTGTTACCGCTGACGTTCAGTTGGGCCATCATCCGCTACCGGCTGATGGATACGGATCTCATCTTCAAGCGCGGCGTGGCTTACACGCTGGCCACCGGAGTCAGCCTTGGCGGATACTTCGGACTTGTCGGCATGGTTGCAGGCGTTGCGCATAACCGTCTGCCTGCGGCGGTTCGGGATTACGGCGAGGCGCTGGCTGTTGTACTGGTGCTGGCCTTCTTTGAACCGCTCAAGCGCCGCATCCAGGGATGGGTGGACCGCATCTTCGACCGCCACCGCTATGACTATCGCAAGGCGCTTGTGGAGTTTGGCCGCGGCCTCAACTCAGAAACCGATTTGAATGCGCTGCTGGCTTCGATTGTCGAACAGCTTCCGCGCACGCTGCTTGTCTCACGCGTTGCTATCTTCCTTGCAGGGGACAACGGGCAACTGAAGCTGGCTGCGAGTCATGGACTTCCAGCTGAAGTAAAAACCGCACAGAGCAATGGCGGCTCTCCGCTGGATCTTGGCTTTCTTGACTTCGACGAAAATCAGCACACACATATCTTCCTTGAGAATGCGCAGCAGGCCCTGCACCTGCCGGAAGAAGAGCGCAAGACAGCGGCGCTGCTTGATCTTAACTACTACCTACCTTGTCGAGTGCAAGATGGAAGTGTTGCGCACACCATTGCTGTTATCGGTCTTGGCCGCACCATCGGCGGTGACTTCCTTTCAAGTGAAGATGTTGAGCTGCTCGAATCCCTCGCCAGCTACATTGGAATCGCGCTGCAGAACGCCAGCCTCTATACCCGCCTGCAATCCAAGATTGATGAATTTGAGCGTCTGAAAGAGTTCAACGAAAACATAGTTGAATCCATCAACGTGGGCATCTTTGCGATTGACCTTGAAGACCACATCGAGAGCTGGAATGCGCAGATGGAAGCGATGTATGCGCTGAGCCGCGCTGAGGCTCTTGGTCAGGACCTGCGCAGCGTCTTCCCTGTTGAGTTTATGGATGCGCTCGACCAGTTCCGCAATGAGAGCGGCGTGCATCATCTCTACAAGTTCCGCCTGACTACGCGTGCTGGCGAGCCGCGTACGGTGAATATTGCTGTGGCTCCGCTCATGTCGCGTGATTTTGTTTCAGTGGGCCGCATCATTCTTGTCGATGACATCACCGAGCGTGTCTCTCTCGAAGCGCAACTTACGCAGGCAGACAAGCTCAGCTCCATTGGTCTGCTGGCTGCCGGTGTGGCGCATGAGATCAACACGCCGCTTGCTGTTATCTCCAGCTATGCGCAGATGCTGACCAAGCAGCTCAAGGATGACCAGCGGCTGAGCCCTGTGCTTGCGAAGATTACGCAGCAGAGCTTCCGCGCGGCGGAGATTGCCAACGGCTTGCTGAACTTCTCGCGCACCTCAACGACGGAGATGCGCGCCACAAATCTCAACGCTGTCATTCGCGATACGCTTTCGCTTCTCGAACACCAGTTCAAGACAGCGCAGATTGATGTGGATCTTGAGCTTGCGCATGACCTGCCGGAGATTAACGGCAATCCCGGCAAGCTGCAGCAAGTCTTCCTCAATCTTTTGTTGAACGCGAAGGACGCCATGCCCGGCGGTGGCCGTCTGCGCGTAAACACGCTGGCCAACGGTCATGTAGAAGCGATTGTGAGCGATTCCGGTTCCGGCATTGCACCCGAACACCTCAAGCGAATCTACGATCCATTCTTTACGACCAAGACCATTCCCAAAGCGGATGGCAAGCGCGGCACAGGCCTTGGCCTGAGCGTTTCTTACGGAATTATTCAGGAGCACGCGGGCAAGATTCATGTGGAAAGCGCCGTTGGCTCCGGCACAACGTTTCATCTTGAGTTTCCCCTGATGAGGAAGTCGGTACATGCCTGAAATCGATCTGCCCTTTAACACCTCCACATCCACGCCGACGGGTACAACTACAGCACGCATTCTTGTGATTGATGACGAGGCGGGCATCCGCGACTCGCTGGAAGTGCTGTTGACGCTCGAAGGGTACTCGGTGAAGATGGCGCCGGATGGCGACCAGGGCCTGCGTATGCTCGAGCTTGAAACCTTTGACTTGATTCTGCTCGATCTTGCACTGCCTGGACGCACAGGGCTTGAGCTGCTGCCTTCCATTAAGGAACTGCATCCGGAAATCCCTGTCATCATGATTACGGCTTATGGCACGGTAGATAACGTTGTCGAGGCTATTCGCGCCGGTGCAGACAACTTTGTACAGAAGCCGTGGGATAACGAAAAGCTTCTTGCTGACATTCGCTCCGCTGTTGCGCGCCACAAGGCAGAAGAAGAGAATCTGCAGCTCAAGCGCACGCTCAAGCAGCGCTACAACTTCACCAACATCGTTGGCAAGAGCGAAGCGATGCTGCGCATCTTCGATCTTGTGGCGCAGGTTGCACCAAGCCGTTCTACGGTTCTGATTCAAGGCGAGAGCGGCACAGGCAAAGAGCTTATTGCGAAGGCGATTCATGCGAATTCGCCGCGCAAAGACAAGCCTTTCGTGCCCATCAACACTGGCGCCATGCCCTCGGAACTGCTGGAGTCCACACTCTTTGGTCACGTGAAGGGCGCGTTTACTTCGGCGATTGCTTCCAAGAAGGGCTTGTTTGAAGTTGCCAACGGCGGCACGCTCTTCCTTGATGAAATCGCAACAATGGGCATGGACACGCAGGCAAAAATACTGCGCGTATTGCAGGATAAGCGATTCATGCAGCTTGGCGGCATCCAGGAAATGCAAGTCGATGTGCGCATCATCGCCGCAACCAATATCGATTTGCGCCAGGCAGTGCGCGAAGGCAAATTCCGCGAAGACCTCTTCTATCGCCTCAACGTCATCACCGTTGAGCTGCCGCCGTTGCGCTCCCGCCGCGAGGATATTCCGCCGCTTGCACAGCACTTCCTCGATATCTACTCGAATGAAAACGGTCTGCCGCAACGCAAGCTCTCTGCCGACGCACTGCGCGCTCTCGTTGATTACGAGTGGCCCGGCAATGTGCGCGAGTTGGAGAACTCCATCGAGCGCGGTGTGGTACTTTCTTCCGGTCCCGTCATCGGTTCAGACCTGCTACCGGGCCACATCACGGGCCGCAGTTTTCAGGATGCACTGCTTGAGCACAATCCCAACGCTTCCCTCTTCGACATTCTTGAAGACATTGAGCGACGCATCATTGTGGAGAAGCTGGAACGCTGCAACTGGAACCAGACCGATGCTGCAGAGCAGTTCCGAATCCCGCTCTCTACGCTGAATCAGAAGATCAAGCGCCTGAATATCGAGATTCGGAAACGCATCCGCGAATAGTTCTTACTTACAACTAATCAGCTTGTCAGCGCCTGCAGAAATGCAGGCGCTTGTTTTTGCTCGCGGCTTTTTGGAGCTGCTCTCAGCCAATGCTTCAAGAAGCTGCGAAGTTCTGTAGGAGGACGCAACCATACCTCAGCGTCCGTTTGACGCATCTCCCGTTTCACCAATGCGCTCAGGTGTGGCCCCTCGTATGCGTTCACTGCGCGGAAGGCTGCCTCATCTGTGTAGTCATCGCCGAGATACGCAATCGGTGTGCCTACTGGAACTTCCGCAGCCAACGCCTGCACTGCATCGCCTTTGTCTCGTCCGGCGCGCAACTCAAGGCCATTCTCAAATTCCAGCAGCTTCAAGCCGGGCTGCGTAGCGAATGCCCCAAAAATCTCCCGCGTGCGCTGCTCAATAAAGCGAGCCGTGCGCGGTGAGGCTCCACGCCAGTGCATGACTGCCGCGTTGGGCTTGTCTTCAAACTCGCCGCCAAGATTATTGTGCCGCAGATATTCCCGCAGCTTATCGAGCATGCGCTGCGTCTCCGGCGTGGGCTGCTCCAACTCATGCCGGCCATCCGCATGCAGACGTTCCGAGCCATGCAGGCCCCACACTTCCACCGGCTGCTCCACTACAGGAGGCACTCCGCGCAGCAGCGGAGAAATCTCTTTCGCATGGCGGCCCGTAATCACCACAATGCGCGTCTCGCTCTCTGCCTGGATACTGGCAAGCACTTCGCGCACGCCCTTGAAGGGATGCGCTTTCATGCGGTCCACGCGAAATGGAGCAAGCGTTCCGTCATAATCGAGCAGCAGCAGCGGAGCAATATCTTTCGTAAAGCCAGCAAAGAAGCATTCCAAGCGGACCTGTGTTTCTTGTGTCATAACAACCTCATTATTGAATTCCCATAATTTATGCGCTCATACGGCGCGGCTCATCTTCCGCATGCGTCAATACTGTTTCATGCGGCGCTGTAGTTGTACCATCCGCGTTCTCAATGTGGAGATCGCGCAGGTCTCCTAAGACGGACGCAGCCCAGCGGTAAACGTTGTTTTCCATCACCTGGCGGCGCATGCGCCCCATGCGATGCTTGCGTTCGTCATACTCCATCTCAAGTCCATGGTGCATTGCTTCCGCAACGCCATCAATGTCATACGGGTTCACAATCAGCGCATCGCGAAGCTCAACGGCAGCTCCTGTAAATTTGCTCAGGATCAGCACGCCGTCTTCATCGCTGCGCACGGCAAGATACTCCTTCGCTACAAGATTCATACCGTCATGCAGCGAAGTCACAAGACACACATCCGCCACGCGATACCATGACGCAACTTCTTCATGGCTTGCCTGACGCTCAATCAGGATTACAGGTTTCCAGTTCTGCGTGGCAAAACGTGCGTTAATGGATTGCACTTTTTCTTCCACGCGATTCTTCAAATCGATATAGCTCGGAATACGCGTGCGGCTTGGTGCGGCAATCTGCACCATGGTCACATGCTCGCGGTGCCACGGATGCTCTTCCAGCATCCGCTCAAAGGCCATGAGCCGTTCCACAATGCCCTTGGTGTAATCCAAACGGTCCACGCCAAGAATGATGCGGTCCGCATGCGCTCCGAATGGACGCAGAAGGTCTTCCAGCGCCATGCTCGGAACAACGCGGCTATCCTTGTTTGCGTCCGTAGCCACGCTGATGGGATACGCACGCACCGTAGTTACATGCCCGCGACGGCGCACACTCATCTGCTCGCGGTTGGTACGTGACTCCAATGCACGGTCCACCGTATCGAGGAAGTTGTTGCAGTGCAGCGGAATGTGGAAGCCGATCAAATCCGCACCGAGCAGCCCATCCAACAACTCCGCTTGCCATGGGCAGATGCCGAAAGCTTCCGAGTTGGGCCACGGAATATGCCAGAAGATTGCCACACGCGCATCGGGACGTGCGTTCTTCACCATACGCGGCAGCAAAGCAAAGTGATAATCCTGCACAAAGACAATCGGGTCTTCACTTCCCTCCATCTCATGCAGCAGCGCATCGGCAAATTTGCGATTGACGGACTTATACGTTTCCCAATCCGCAGCGCGGAAGATAGGACGCGTATGCGCGATGTGGCACAGTGGCCACAGACCTTCATTCGCAAAGCCATCATAGTAGCCCGCTTCTTCTTCCGGCGAAAGCCATACGCGGCGCAGCGTGTAACGCGGATCATCGGGCGGAACACGCAGGCGGTCGAACTCATCTACCGTTGCGCGGTCTTCACTACCACTTCCAAATGCAACCCACACGCCATCGCATGCGCGAAGAATTGGCTCAATTGCCGTTACCAATCCACTGGGAGGAACATGGCAGACAACTTCCTTGCCTTGCCGCATGTGAATATACGGCTCGCGATTGGAGACAGCGAAGATGCGGCTGGTGCCAGTCTTGCGGCTCACATGCGCAGTCAGACGCTCAGCGGTCCAAAGACTCTCACCGGCATCGCGCAAACGCGCTTCTGTAGCCGCCGCAGCACGCGCTTCAATGAGGCTTTCGGTCATTGTCTCCATCTCACGCGCAAGCGGCTTGAAGAGGCTCATTTCCGGAGCAGCGGTGTGATCGTCCTCTTCGCTTTCTCCCAAACGCAAACGGCGCAAGCGCTCCGCAAGACGATTTGCAGGCCGCATCAGGAACCAGCTAATCATCAGCGCGGTAACGCCAACAATCAGCAAGACTGAGGCAGAGGTGCGCCAAAGAGTGTGACTCCAGACCACGGCGCTGTCCGCACGAATAGCGTTTGCATCTTCAAAGATGACCAGCGCGCCGGCCATGTTGTCATCCACGTGCAACGGCACTACAGCTTCCAGCCAATCAAAGCTTCCCGTGTGGCTGAAGAGAGACGAATTGGTTCCACGCTTCAACGTGGTTTCAATCGGGCCCGGACGAATTGCATACAAGGCCGCAGCCGGTCCGGTAGCGGCAATCAACCGCCCCTGTCCGTCATACATGGCCATGGCAAGCGCAGAACCGTGCCGATTCAACTCATTCAGCAACGGAAGAAATACGTCGGATGTTGGCGTTTGCTGCACGGCCAACATCTGTTCCAGCATGGGCTGCATGCCAGTGCCTAGCGATATCGCTCTGCGCTCCAACTCCACGCGCAAAATGTGTTTGTGCGCCAGCACCTCAAAATACGTGGAAGCCAATGACACCACGGTAATGCAGGCTGCAAGGGCGAGAATCAACTGGAGACGAAACGAACGCATCCCAACCCTCCATAAAATAAAATAGATACAACAAATGGAATACAAGCGCCATGCAGGGTCGGTCGCACTGGCGCAGATATTTAGTACTTATATTAGATGCACCAAAGTGCGCGAACGCTCACACGAAAACGCAAGGCTTGCAAAATCAGGCACCTGCGTGGAGTGTTTCCGTCTCATCTCCCCGCTTATGCGGCCAGATGCGCTATGCTCTAGGGAGAGCAACACGTTCACGTACTATACGCATACGATGGCAATCGAGGCAATCGACAAGGCAGCCAAGAACTTCGTGTTGACAGTGCAGGACTACTCCCTGTTCGTGCTGCGCGCTGTCTTAAATTGTTTCAGCCCGCCCATCTATTGGACAGACATTATTCAGCAAGCCGATATCATCGGCTTCGGCTCCACCATCATCGTTGTCTTTGCGGGATTCTTTACAGGCTGCGTGCTCGCAATCCAATCCGCAGCCACACTGGCACAGTTTGGAGCAACGGCAGTCACAGGCCGCTTCGTAGCCATGTCTATGATCCGCGAGCTCGGCCCCGTGCTGACCGGGGTCATGGTCTCCGGCCGCAACGCTTCCTCCATGGCCAGCGAACTCGGCTCCATGGTCGTCACCGAGCAGATTGATGCCATGCGCGCACTCGGCGTGGACCCAATGCGCAAGCTGGTCACACCGCGCATTGTGTCCACGGTCATCATGCTCTTCTTTCTCACTATCTTGTCTGATTTCTGCGGCATTCTAGGTGGCGCAGCTGTCACCATCTTCATGAACGGGCAGAACGGCACGCAGTACTTCTCCATGGCATACCAGTTCCTGCACTATCCGGACATTCTGCAGGGGCTTGTAAAACCGCTTCTTTTCGGTTTCATTATTGCGTCCATTGGATGCTTCTATGGCATGAAAACCTCAGGTGGCACGCAAGGCGTGGGCATATCCACTATTCGCGCTGTCGTCTTTGCATCCGTTCTTATCATTTTCGTTGACACCCTGGTCAGCACCATCATGCTCTCGCTCTTCTAATGGACCAATTACTTACATCTCCGGCGCCAACAGCGGCACAGTCATCCGAGCCTGTAGTTGAGTTTCATCGCGTAACGGTCTCGTTTGATGGCCGGCCTGTTCTCGACGATGTGAGCTTTACTGTCGCCCCCGGAGAGACGCGCATCCTGCTTGGCCCCGCGGGAGTGGGCAAAAGCGTACTGCTGAAAACCGCAAGCGGACTCATCACTCCGGACACTGGCAGCGTATCGTTGTTTGGCGAAAACATTACCGGCCTTCCGGAACGGCAGTTGTTTTCTGTGCGTGCGCGTACAGGAATGGTCTTTCAGGAAGGCGCGCTCTTTGATTCGCTCTCCGTGCGTGATAACGTTGCCTACCAGTTGATCCAGGAGAAAGTATCGGACGAGGAGATTGACGCGCGTGTGCATGAGGCGCTGAAGTTCGTCGGCCTTGAGCAAACTTTCTCGCTCTTTCCCGGCAGTCTTTCCGGCGGCATGCGGCGGCGCGTGGCGATTGCGCGTGCGCTCATTCATCATCCTGAACTGTTGCTTTATGATTCGCCAACCGGCGGCCTTGACCCTGTTACCTCGACCACCATCATTGAACTGATCGTCAAGCAGCGCGACTTCTACAAGACCCCATCGCTGCTGGTAACGCACCGCTTGCAGGATGCGTTTACCATGTGCACGCACCGTTTTGATTCCGATAAGAATGCGATGGTGCCGTTGCCCGAAGGCACGACCGATCCCAACACAACATTCCTGATGCTGAATGAAGGACGGTTGATTTTTGATGGCTCGCTGCATGAACTGGTGAACAGCAAAGACGAGTTTGTTCGGGAGTTTCTGGAGTAATAAACTGTACCTTCCGCGTATGCCGTGCTCTCTGCTAGCCTTGGCCTTCGGCATTTTTCGTATAAGAACGGGTGCGCAATGGGTTTCAAATTTCAAGGCGTAGATTTCCTTCACCTCGATGCAAGCTTCAGCGAAGATGAGCTGCTTGTTCGCAAGACGGCACGCGAGTTTGTAGACGACAACCTCATCCCTCTCATTGAAGATTGCTTTCGCGAAGGCCGTTTCCCACGCGAACTTGTGCCTCTGATGGGTGAGCTTGGTTTCTTCGGCGCCAACCTTGAGGGCTATGGCTGTGCAGGGATGTCGAACGTCGAATACGGCCTCGTCATGCAGGAGCTTGAGCGCGGCGATTCCGGCTTTCGCAGTTTTGTGAGCGTGCAGTCGGCGCTTGTTATGTATCCCATTTACACCTTCGGCTCCGACGAGCAGAAAAATACGTGGCTGCCCGCGCTCGCGAAAGGCGAAAAGCTGGGCTGCTTTGGGCTCACGGAGCCTGGTTTCGGTTCCAATCCTTCTGGAATGACAACGACCGTGCGCAAGTCCGGCGATGAGTACATTCTGAACGGCGAGAAGATGTGGATTACCTCCGGCTCGATTGCGGATGTGGCCGTCATCTGGGCCAAGGTGGAAGACGAAGAAAATCGTGTGCGTGGCTTTCTTGTGGAAACAGACCGCCCCGGCTTCTCTGCAAAAGACGTGCATGGCAAGTGGTCTCTGCGTGCTTCAGTAACGAGCGGCTTGTCGCTGCAGGATGTTCATATTCCCACATCGAATCTTCTGCCCGGAAGCGGCGGCTTAAAAAGCCCGCTCATGTGCTTGAATCAAGCGCGTTATGGCATTAGCTGGGGCGCGATTGGCGCAGCGATGTCGTGCTATGACACGGCGCTGCAGTACGCAAAGCTACGTAAGCAGTTTCACGATCAGCCCATTGCCAGCCATCAGCTAGTGCAGGAAAAACTTGTGTGGATGGTGAGCGAAATCTCTAAGGCGCAACTGCTGAGCCTGCATGTCGGCCGCCTGAAAGACGCCGGTACCGTCGGCCATGAACACATCTCCATGGCCAAGCGCAACAATGTGTGGATGGCACTCGAAACAGCGCGCATGGCCCGCGATATTCTTGGCGCGAACGGCATCACGGAAGACTATCCCGTGATGCGCCATGCGATGAATCTCGAATCCGTGAAGACCTACGAGGGTACGCACGACATTCATGCGCTCATTCTCGGCCAGAACATTACGGGAATCGCCGCTTTCTAACGAAAACATTATCGACAAGCCGAGGCAGATGCGGCATATTCATAACTATGCCCACACTTTCTGTCGCTCTTCGCAACGTCCTTCTGTCTACATGCGCTCTTACGTGCGCCGCGTCTTTAGCTGCACAACAGACGGCTCACGCGCCGATTGTTCTGCATGCAGCGCGACTGCTGGAAGTGGCGACTGGCAAAGTGCTGACGCCGGGCGAAGTTCTGGTGGACGGTGAACACATTCGCGCTGTTGGCTCTTCCGTTGAGCATCCTGCTGGAGCAAAAGTCATCGACCTCGGCGACACCACACTGCTGCCCGGCTTGATTGACGCGCATGTACATCTCTTTCTGCATCCCGGCGCGGAAGACCTGCAGACCGTCGAGGAGTCTGTGCCGTGGCGCGTGATTCTTGCGGAGCAGGCCGCGAAGGCTGACCTGCTTGCTGGCTTCACTGCTGAACGTGACATGGGCACAGAGGGCGCAGGCTCTGCCGACACAGCGGTGCGCAATGCAATCAACAGGGGCATCATTCCGGGGCCGCGCATGCGTGTGAGCGGCAATGCTATCAGCGTGCTCGGCGGGCATGAGGATGCAATTCACTTCAACCCGGCAGAGCATATCTCATCTAACGCAGACTATGCGAACAATGCCGCGGAGCTTGTTACGACTATTCGCCAGCAACTGAAAGAAGGCGCGGATTTCATCAAGATTTACGAGACCGGCGCGGACAGCTTGCAGCATGGGGAGTTCCATTCCAACTACCAGTACACGCAAGCAGAACTGGATGCCGCCGTTGCGGAAACAGCGCGAATGGGCACACGAGTAGGCGTGCATTGCGAAGGCGAACCGGGCGCACTGTACGCAGCTAAAGCGGGCGTGGCCTCGATTGACCATGCGGACCAGCTAAGCGAAGAGACCATGCGACTGATGAAGGAGAAGCAGATATTTGCCGTGCCTACCTTTGCCATCCAGGAATACTTTGCTGCTCATGCGGCGAGTGAGCAAGGCGCGCGCAGGGAGAAGATGCTCATCGATTTTCATGCGGCGGAGTTCAAGAAGCAGATTGCCGCAGGCGTGCCGTTTGCTGTTGGCTCGGACGTGGGACCGTTCCCGCACGGAACGCAGGCGCGCGAGCTGGAACTGATGGCGGAGTATGGAATGAAGCCGCTGGCTGTGCTGCAGGCTGACATGCTGAACGGCGCAAAGCTGCTTGGCTGGGAAGACCAGATTGGCCAGCTCAAGTCCGGCTATCTCGCGGACGTTATCGCTGTAGACGGCAATCCGCTTGATGACATCAAGGCTGTCGAAAAAGTTCGCTTCGTAATGAAGGGCGGCGAGGTGATACGGCAGCCGTAAGGCCGCTATTTCCCCGTCTTAGCACGATTCAATTCAATCTTGTGGAGTGCTCGCTGGTAGCGCTCCGGCTTCACTTCAGCCATCGAGTCTTCTACGCCCTTGCGATACCCACCGAGATAAATGGAATAGAGGATCGCCAGCGAGCAACCAATGCCCCAGAAAAACCCGCAGGCTAACCCTATAATTACGGCTGGCCCGAAGCTCATCGTTCGTCCTCTCTTCCCTTTTCCGTTAGCTTAAACAGCCACGACAAAGCTGTCTTCCGTACGCGTCACGGAGTGATACAGCGTATCGCGCTCGACAGGCACGCGGCCAGCTTCTGTAATCAAGCGGGTCAGTTCCTTGCGCGTCATACCCTGCGGCGTCGTTGCTCCGGCATCGTGGTAAATCTTCTCTTCAATCACTGTGCCGTCGAGGTCATCCGCGCCAAAACGCAGCGCAATCTGTGCGATCTTCGGAGTCAGCATCTGCCAATACGCCTTGATGTGCGCAAAGTTGTCGAGCAGTAAACGGCTCACGGCAATCTGACGGATATCGGTAAGCCCCGTCGTCACCGGCAGATGGTCGAGCGGAGTATTCTCTGGATGAAATGCCAGCGGAATGAATGTCTGGAAGCCCTTCGTCTCATCCTGCACTGCACGCAGCTTCAGCAGGTGGTCCACGCGGTCTTCATCATTCTCAATGTGCCCGTAAAGCATTGTCGCGTTCGACTTGAAACCGTGCTTATGCGCAAGCCGCGCTGTCTCCAGCCACTCCGCGCCATCAATCTTGTGATCGCAGATGATGGAGCGAACATGCGGCGCGAAAATCTCGGCTCCGCCACCAGGCATGGAATCCACACCGGCCTCT
This sequence comes from Occallatibacter sp. FHG110214_02, assembly GCF_059115385.1. Classification (NCBI taxonomy): domain Bacteria; kingdom Pseudomonadati; phylum Acidobacteriota; class Terriglobia; order Terriglobales; family Acidobacteriaceae; genus Occallatibacter; species Occallatibacter sp. FHG110214_02. The sequence continues at coordinate 238,433 of NZ_JBZYWK010000007.1, forward strand.
CGTAGCTTCCCCAACGTTTCGTCAATCGAGAGCTTGGCGCGGCGCGCAAGAAAGGCAATCTCCACCATGGTGAAGGCCTTGACGTGCACTTTTGGAAAGCGCTCCTTGAGCCCTTTCACCAGATCAAGAAAATACTCAAGCGGCAGGTCCGGATGCAGGCCGCCGACAATGTGGAACTCCGTCACCGCTTCTGAATAGCCGGAGGCTGCCGTCTGCCACGCCTCTTCGAGAGCCATCGTGTAACCGACAGGGTCGTCCTTCTTGCGGCCAAAGGCGCACAGCTTGCAGGCCGCCACGCAGACATTCGTGGGATTGATATGGCGGTTCACGTTGAAGTACGTCACATCGCCATGCAACTTCTCACGCACATAGTTCGCCAGCCACCCTGCGGCCAGCACATCCCTGGTTCCGTAGAGTGCAACGCCATCTTCAAAACCCAGCCGTTCGCCCGCAAAGACCTTCGCAGCAATCGGTTCGAGCTTTGAATCATAGGTATGGAAAGAGTGCTGCTTATTCGACGAGTGAGTTTCTGCCTGCATATCTTAATGATACAAAACTCTCATCGCATGGAGCCACTGCTCACTTCACGCGCCACGCAGCCTAAGCGGGGCTTCCGTTGCTCACCTCAAAGATACCACCAAGGACAGCCTTAGACCATCCCTCTCAAACGGCCGCGAGGCTGACCATTAGGTCAGCCTCGCGGGGTGATGCGTTTCGGGTTAGGTTACTTCTTCTTGTGGTGGTGGACCGGCTTGGCGCCGAGCGCTACGCGCTTGATCGGCTTCACCACCGACTCATCCACTGGCGTCGTGCCCGGGACATCCGAGGTGAAGTTCGCACCCGCTGGGACAAGGTAATCTTCCACCGTCTGCGAGTCCGAAGTGCCCGTCGCTACCGAGATACGCGATGCGTCGATGCCCTTCTCTT